>JAGWVA010000005.1 GCA_028875855.1 Paracoccaceae bacterium | reverse complement strand
AGAACAGGGGCATCGCCCTGACCCATATCCAGCCCGGTAAGCCGCAGCAGAACGCCTATGTCGAGCGATACAACCGGACGGTCCGGCACGAATGGCTGGACCTCTACATCTTCGAAAGCCTGGAGGAGGTGCGGCAAATTGCCACCGAGTGGCTGTGGTCCTATAACAACGAACGTCCCAATATGGGCAATGGCGGCATGACACCCGCCCAGAAACTGAGAATGGTCGCGCAAATTCTACGACCAAACCCCCGAAAGAATGGGCGGATTACCGTTGCGCCTGATTTCCGCGCTGTCTACCATGCAAGTTGAGGTGTAACCAATGCCCAAGATAGCCAACTGCAAAGCTGAAGTCGAATACGCCGGCCCCCACGCTGCAGAACTAAGAGCGTTTGCTGCGCCCGGAAGCTGGACGAAGGAAAAGTCCGAAGCCTTCGCTGCCTTGGTGAAGGCATTAAGTGCGGCAGGGTACCGATCCTTCTCAAGCAGTGTGAACACCATCGGCCTTCCGCGGAAAGGGCAGTCTGCGATTTATGTTGTGCCTGCTGCCCAGAGGGGCGCGCTCGCCGCATATGCGGGCAAATACGTTCACATCGTTTGTGTCGATCGTACTGATAACTACTCGGGTCGCTTGTTCTCCTTCGCGGAAGTTTCTTCAACTGGTCAAATTGTGCGCGCCGTGCTGGAAGACGACGAATGAACGCGTCCTCAGCAAAGATTGAGGCTTCGCCGTTGACAGTTACCGTATCGATGAGGTTGAAACAGCTCGCCGCATCAACTGCCAGGCAAGGGGGCGCTCGAAGGTCACTGAGGTCCTGGTGCGCAACTACTAGCCAAGGTGCGTGCGGTTGCTTCGGTTGGAAGGGTGCGGCGTCAAAGCGCTCGGGTTCCGCGTATCGTGCCCGTCTACGATCAAGCTAACCTCTTCGAGGCAGAAAACTACCATGGTCCGTTGACACAGCATGCGCGGCGACTAATTAACGCGAGTTGGTGGGAAATTTGGTCATTTCCCACCACTCCCTGATGACTTGGGCCTCCTTCGGGAGGCCTTTTTTTGTTATGGTTCTGTCACGGTTTCGAATGTGATCGGTAGCCTGTGCGACGGCTTATCTCGAAACCTGTCGTTCAGTCTTTCCACCGCGGGTCAGTTGTCAAGCGTTTTGCAGCGGTACGGCCGCTGTGGCAGGTGCGGCCCCACGGTCACGATGCTGGTTAGAGATGCGGGTGGTAGACGGTGGTGTGGGGCTAATCACCACCGCAGACTGCGTGGGACCTTCGACGCATTCGTTGAAACCCATGTCGCGCCCTACAATGCCCAAGTCTTGGAGATCAAGAAGCGACTGCCCAATGCTCGGGTTGGAACCGTCGACAAGTTTCAAGGGCAAGAAGCGCCGATTGTCCTGTATTCGATGACGACATCGAGCCCCGAGGATGCTCCTCGCGGCATGGAGTTTCTCTACAGCCTGAACAGGTTCAACGTTGCTATCTCGCGGGCAATGTGTCTCGCCGTGGTCATTGCCTCGCCTAAACTTTTCAAGGTTCAGTGTCGGACGCCACGTCAGATGCAACTTGCGAATGCTTTGGCAAGATTTGGGGAACGAGCAAGCACGGTTCCTAATAAGTGAACAAAAGTTAATGCAATCGGGTATCAGGTGGTGAACGTCTCGCTGGAATTACTGAAGCGCGTTGCTCTTGCAAATCTGGAAGAGTCGAGAGAGGGCGATGAGCGATGGTCCTATCTTTTTCGCACGCCAGACGCGCAAGAGATAAATATTATCGACAAGGACGCGATTGAGGGGTTCGCGTTTGAACCAGAAGAGCTTGGTCGAACGATTGCCGTGGAGCTTGATCCGGTCCGCCTAGAAGAATTGCAGAGTGGCATTTCTCTACCAACAGAAATGGAGTTGGAAAGTTTCAGGGGCGCACTGGCTCAACATAAGCTTGATACGTGGGACGCGGACGTTCGACAAATATTTATCGTGCCAGTATCGATTGAGGAACAGGTAGCAGGCTTTGCTGTCTTCGATTGCGGGCGAACGTTTGAGATGCACGATCCGCGGTTACTTGGCGTTTTTAGGGCGCGTGAACAGGCTGTAAATGAAATACAGGCGCGCGCTGCAGTGTGGCGTGCTTGGCCGTCCGCAGGTATTTAAAGTGTAGGCGGGGTTTCCGAAAGGTGGCTGAGAGGTATTGGTGTTCCTAAAAGGTGTTGTAGAGCTGTGCGTGCCGTCCACGCTTGCCAATCCACGCACTTTAGGCACAATGCTAAGGTGCGACATTGAGTGACACGCCGCTAAGGTGTCGGAGCGCTGTCACATAAGAAGCAAAAAGGCTCGGAGTATGTGCTTTGAATTTTGATGATAAAGTCGCGCTGGTGACGGGTGGATCACGCGGTATCGGTGCGGCGACCGTTGAGTGAATTGTAGCGTTGGGCGGAAGCGCCGTGGTTCACTACGGCGCGAACCGGGAGGCGGCTCAACGACTTGTCGATCATGTAGGTGCCGATAGGTGCCATATGGTCAAGGCAGATCTGGGCAATGCCGGTGCAGCCGTCGCTTTGTGGCGGGCTGCACTTTCCTGGCAAGGTAAGATTGACATCTTGGTCAACAATGCTGGCGTTTTCTTAGCTGAAGACCGCAAGGGCACTGATGAAGATTGGCGGGCTGTGTGGCAGCGCACGCTACAGATCAATCTGATTTCGAGTGCAGATCTTTGTCGGGAAGCCGTAAACCACTGGACAAGCACGGGCGTCGGTGGCGCAATTGTAAACGTCGCCAGTCGTGCAGCGTTTCGTGGCGATGATCAGGACCATTGGTCATATGCTGCCTCAAAGGGGGGCCTAGTCTCACTAACGAAGACTTTGGCGAGGGCGTACAGCGGCAAGGGCATTTATAGCTATGGAATTGCCCCGGGCTTTGTATTGACCGACATGGCGCTTTCAGAGTTTGAGCGTGAGCCGGGTATGGCTGAGAGGTTACTAAAGGATGTCCCTTACGGGGCATTTGCGCCTGCGTCCGAAGTCGCAAATGCTATATGTTTCTTTGCCTCTGGTATGGCAACGCATGCCACGGGGCAAACTCTTGACATAAACGGTGCTTCCTATGTCCGATAAGTTAAGTACCGTTGGCATCCGCTTGTCCTGTTGTAATTGATTATGTCTTGCGGCAAACTGAGGGCTAGCGCTTCTAGGTTTTGGGTGTTTTGGCGCGCAGTCTCTTGGGTTCTGAAGCTTATCGGGTGCCGAACAGTCTCTAGTCTTGAGTAAAAATAAAACGTGTCGATTGCGCGTAGCCCGGTGATGAAGGTCGAAAAGTGAAAGGCAACTAACGGATAAGTCAAATGGCTATAAAAGTTATGCCCTATATTACAGTGATCCTGCGGACCCAAGTTGAACAACCCATATCGTCGGAAGGTTGGCGTTATTTGGCGAACTCAGTCGATCCCTCGCGAAACTTCGACGGAGAGATCATGGTTTTCGGTTTTATGGGTGGTAACGGTGTGCAGCGTTGCATTGACCGTCTAACTTCCTTCGGTTTCATTGGGCCTGATCGCGGGAATCAATCTGACATTGTCGTCTGGGAGGGGCCATTTGGTCCAGCAACGAGCATGGTCGATTGGTTGTCCCTCGTGGATGTAAACTTCTTCGATGCAAATATCGAGCCATGTCAGGCATGGAAACTAACGAATTCGAGTGTCTATACGTTGCTGGACTTTCACATCTTGGAAAATCTTCCGACCAAAGGATATGAGTGTGATTGGCATCCCAACATCGGGAAGATCTCATAGGGAGATGTCGTTGTCAGGCCTGAGTGGGCCGCTAACCATTTCAGCAGCCTGCGAATGATAGTCAGGACACTTGTCCCCCAACTGCCACACCTTTCTGCAAGTTCGTACTGTGTTCTTTCCTTGTGCCAAATAATCCGTATCGTAGTCGATAGATCATTGGGATCGGTTAGGTGAAAAGATGACCTTTCACAGTAAAGACGGCCGCTTCTTTTTGGGCGTTCGGACGGTATTCGGTGGTGGTTTCCAAGTTGTAGTAGATGAAAACGGTGGGCGTCGTACGTTGATCAATGTCGATCTTTCTGACGGGGCCGAAGGGCTAATCGATGAAGCATTGGCCGCCGCTGTTAACTCTCGCCATCCTGTTGAACGCACCTGTGCTGAACTGCAGTTGCGCTCTGTGGCTACACGCGTTGTCGCCTGACCTGTGGCAACGGTCTGTTCAACGCGTGCATGTTGTCGCGTGATCAGCTAACAAAATGCCATGAGACCGCTGATCGCCAGAACTGAGCTGCTGGATGTGGAGAACGAGCGCTGCCTTTCCATGGGGCGGAAGTTACATTTTTCAGTGAGCGATGACCGCGAGTTCGTTGAAGTCCTGACGACCACTGAGCGGCGGTCATTGTTTGGGAGGCGGACGCAAACCTTGCGCGTTGGGCGACTTGGCCCAGTGGGATCAGGCATGTTGAAAGCGGCGGTGATCAGAGACGTCGCGTTCAGAGTGCGTGTGGTTGAGGTGACGCCGCCACATCTACGTAAAGCCAACGAGTCGGGTATCATGATCTCTGTGTGGGGTGATGAGCGCGAGATCGATATCGGGGCTGTTGGGGGCGGGTCGTAGCATTTCCTGATCGCCCACGCGAAAGAGGAGGGCCGAAGCCCTCCTGAAGTGTTCCTCACGCTGCAATCTTGCCGTCGATCTTGGCAAGCAGGCGCTCGATGAACTGTTGATTATGGCCTACGCGTGCGGCGCGCAGGATGCTGTACGCACTTTCGCCGTCGTCGGATTGAAGGTGTGGATCCGCGCCCGCGTCGAGCAGCAAGAGCATCGAGCGATACGTCTCTTCGGTGAAAATTCGCGAAGCGCTTGCCAAGATCAGCGGGGTATCGCCACGCCCGTTGCGTGCATCAACCTGTGCGCCATGCTTCAGGAGTAACCGAACCGCGCGGGGATGCGAGAGGGTTCGAACAGGATGGTCTGTCATCAGGTGCAGAGCGGTGTATTTGTCCCAATCCTTGGTTTGTGCGTGGCCAGGAAGGCCCCTTGCAAGGATGTAACGCAAGCAAGCAACTTCATCGCCATAGCCCGCGTATTTGTACTTATTCATTGCGGCGGACAGCACGAAGACGGTAGCGCGCAGGTGCGAGTTCCTCTGGGCTTTTGTCCACTGAGCGGCGGCAACGGCAGCGTGCAGATAGTTGTCAAGCAGGCCAAACTCGATCTGCTTGGCGCAAGCTTTCAGCTCACGCGCAAGCGATGTATTTTCCGCACTGAGGCGGTCGAGATGCGCCTCGAAAGCGCTGGCGATTTGATCCCAGCAGTGGTCGAGGGACTGGACCCTGTCGTCATGTCCCGCTGCGCCGAAGCTGTCGGCCTCGATCTCGCCGAGTGTGATTTCGGCATCCATCAAGGCAACACGGGCGGCCCCGTAGTCCTGCGTTTGGTTGATATCTTCAATAAGCTCCTGACTGAGCGCCTGGTTATCAGTAATCATGGGAAATCTCCTTTGCTGTTGATTACTTGGGAAAAAATGGATTTCAGGCGACAAGCCGATGAATGGTGAGCTTGTCGCGGTTGCCGCGTGTATGAGCGCGAACGAAGCACGTCTTGCCCGATTTCAGGTGGCGGACATGACCGCGAACTTCATGTAGGGCAACGTCGCCCCGCCGTCGGGCGTGATTGTGGGGGTGTTCGTTCGCGTTTGCTGCCAAGCGTTCACCTTGGTCGTCGGGCGCTGCATCGTCGAAGCGCAGATCATCCAGAGAGTGAATGCGTTTGATCGAGAACGGCAGCGGCTGGTAATCACCGCGGTCGTTCATGACGTATGGGTATGGCATGGGCTGCAACTGGCGACGTGCATGCCGCGTGCGCTCAACCATCCCCCGGTCTTCGAGAATGCCCAGAGCCGTCGCTAGCACGGTAAAACTGTCCGCCTCGTTCGACGCGCGAACGAAGCCCAAAAGATTAGACAGGCGGTCCTGCGTAGCTACGAGCGTTCCCTTTGTAAGAAGCTCTTTCAGATCGTTCAGTAAGCGATCAGACAGCAGGATCCGGTACGGTTGTGCCACGAAATTTGATGTGATTACGTTGTAGTCGTACTGCACGACGTTGATCCTAAGTTCGGGGTTACCAAGCTCATCGACAGATTGCTTGAAGTGATAGTAGCAAAAGCTTTTGTTGTCCCCTCGTCTAGCGCGAAGCCAGAAGACAAAGTCGTCCAGGTTCACCTCGTCAAAGGCTTCAGCGATACGACGGGCCAAGCGAACGCCGCCCTGACGGTATTGCTTCGCCAGATTGGTCGGCAACGGATTAACTTTTTTGATGCCATACTCTTGGCGGACCGCGTACGAGATGCTTTGCGCGCTGTTGGCTAGGCACACATGGGTAACATGCGGCATGGTAAACGTGCGAAAGTCGTCCGCGACGGACTGCATTCTCGTGCCTTGCACTTGATGCTCGAACGTCGGCTCACGTGCGATGATTTGATAGACTGTATTCTCAAGCTGCATTTGAAATCGCTCCTTATGAATGCATGCGTTAGGCCACCCCCCGGACTGGGGGACGGTAAAGGGTATAGAAACCTCGGCTGTGAACAGCCTTCGGTCTAAAAATTTGATGTCAGGAAAATCGTGGGGTAACCCTTGCGACCAGCCCTGAGATCAGCAATGAAAGGAAGCTGGAGACAGCTTCTTATCGTATGCTTATGCTCAGTCGTGTGGTCACTGTGGTTCTCCGTTAATGAGGCATTGATAGCACATCATTAATGGCGTGTACAGATGTTTTTTCCGAGAGGCGTGGGCGGACTGCCTGGATTTGAATGCCATGTGAAAGTAGGGCAGTCGCTATGGAGAATTCGCCTTCGCCTTCCGTTTGCGCCCTGCGAAAGTCGCTGGCGGAGTTCTAAACTATCCGAAAACTCGAAAAGTGATTACCTTTCCGATTAGGGGTGAGGGCCGTTTATATGATGGACTCCAGCCTTTTTACGGTATCCTTCCGGCTCCTCTGTGTTGTCTTCACGTATCTTTGGGTAGTAACAATGCTATTGTGTAGCATTATGTCAGCAACATTCTTCAGGGGTACACCAGCCGCCACAAGCATTGTTCCAAATGTATGGCGGAGGGAATACGTTACCAATGGCTCATATCCCTCTTTTTCAAAACTATCTCTATGTTTTTTGAATAGTTCTTCACGGCCTTTGACTGAAATTTGTTCTTGTGAAAAATTTGCTCTTTTATCCATTGATCCGAATACGTAGGGACTCCACGGCGTCTCGTTAATAGCCTTTTGCATGATTTCTGCAGCTTGCTGCGTGATGTTAATAGTGATAAAGTTGAGGTTTGAATATCGCTTCATCTTATGGTCCCGCACAACCATTACTGGATTTTCTGGGTCACTTAGATCAAGATAGTTGTTCTCTCCATCGTCCTGTTTTCGAAGGCTTGCCAGTGTTGATGGGCGGGATCCCGTGAGCAAAACACATAAGATCCACCGAGCTTGGTTCTGCTCGTGTTTAGTGAAATTTTCTGGATTCGAGTAAAACTCTTTGAGCTGCTTCACTCCCCTTTCAGATAGGACGGTATCCCTATATTTTGTGGCGTGCTTCTTTACTCTCTTTGCGATATTGCGTTCAATTCTGCCTGCATAGACTTCGGCTTCCAGGACGGATGAGAGAAAAGAGTGAAACTTGTTGTACTCCGGTTTTGTTTCTTCCAGCGCCTTCTGGATTTTAAGTAGATGATCGGGGGTGAGGTCCTTTGTTAAAATATTTTCTTTAATATTATTCCGGATGTGTTTCCACATCCCCTTCATCTTCTCTCTGCTGCGCTTTTTGATGCCAACTTTTAGATCAACGTGATGAAACCAAGCGGACTTCAAAAATGCAGGATTTTCCAGGTCAACGACATCATAAGATGCAAGAATGCGGGTTTGTCTTACTTTCTTCGCTTCTTCAGCTTCATCTTGCCATTGTTGAAATAGATCCACGTTTTGTCTGGCCGCAGTAACGAGCTGTGCGGCTTTGAAACGCGCATCATCGCACGACAAGATGGGCGGAGTGCCCAAAGTGACTAGCTTCTGTATGCCTCCTCGGCCCTGCCCAAGACGGTATTTTGCGATCCAACTGTGTTTCCCAGATGCCGTGAGGCGGAGCCCAAAGCCTGGTTGCATAGTGTCCCACACCACTTGACGTTTGCCTGTGGCTTCGGCGGTTTTCGCGTAGTTGTCAGAAAGTTTACGTTTCCCGTTCACGCGTGGTATCCAGAGTGCTGATTTCGAGTGCCTATGGGGTTTGGGATACCACCGGGATACCACGCAGGCAAGGTTTCCGTTAACCAGTCCTTAACCTTTTGACCTAAAAGATTGACGCTGCAAGCGGAAATATGTAAGTAAAAACAATCTTTTGGAGGTGTTTTGTGGCGAATTTGCTAGAAAGTGTTAAAACGAACAAATTTAGCTGTCGGGTCTATTACGAAGACACCGATCTGGCGGGCATCGTCTATTACGCCAACTATCTAAAGTTCATCGAACGTGCCCGCAGCGAATGGGTGCGCGCGCGCGGCGTGGACCAGATCCGGCTCAAGGACGAGGCGGGCATCGTCTTCGCCGTGCGGCGGCTCGAGGCGGATTACCTCGCGCCCGCGCGGTTCGACGACTGGCTGACGGTCGAGACCGAAGTGGTGCAGCTGGGCGGCGCGCGGATCGTGCTCGATCAGGTTATCCTGCGGGAAGAACAGCGCATTTTCGCGGCCCGCGTGACGCTGGTCTGCATCGGCCCCGCCGGCGCGGTCCGGCTTCCGGCGGATATCCGCCAGCGGTTGGACGCCGCGTCGGAGAGTTAATGCACCGTCACACGCATGTGTTGGCATTTCCCCTAAAAGCACGATAGAATCAGTGTTAAGGACACCGCCGTAAGAGCGGACAGGCTTGGTGAGCAGGTATCATGGACACGACGACTCTCGCGAACGCGCATGCGCTCGATTTCTCGATGCTGGCATTGTTCGCCCGAGCCACGATTGCAGCAAAGGTGGTGATGATCCTGCTGATCATCGCCTCCTTCTGGTCTTGGGCGATCATCATTCAGAAACATCTGACCTTGCGCCGCGCCCGCAAGGAAGCAGACGAGTTCGATCAGGCCTTCTGGTCGGGCGAACCGCTGGACGATCTGTTCGAGAAGATCGGCAGCCAACCCGACGGCGCCTCGGAGAAGATCTTTGCCTCGGGCATGATGGAGTGGCGGCGCAGCCATCGCCATGACGGCGGGCTTATCGCGGGTGCGCAGGCGCGCATCGACCGGTCGATGGACGTGGCCATCGCCAAGCAGTCGGATTTCCTGAACACCGGGCTTGCCTTCCTTGCGACCGTGGGCTCGACCGCGCCGTTCGTGGGGCTGTTCGGCACGGTCTGGGGGATCAAGCACGCGTTCGAGGAGATCGCGATCAGCCAGAACACCAACCTCGCCGTCGTGGCGCCCGGCATCGCAGAGGCGCTGCTGTCCACCGCGCTCGGTCTTCTGGCGGCGATCCCGGCCGTGATCTTCTACAACAAGCTTTCGGCCGACAGCGACCGCGTGGTCGCCGGATACGAGGCCTTCGCCGACGAATTCTCGACCATCCTTTCGCGCCAGCTGGACGCCTGAGCGATGGGTGCGGGGGTCATGAAACGCGGAGGCGGCGGGGGAAGTCGCCGCGGGCGGCGGCGCGGCCGCAGCCAGGCCATGTCCGAGATCAACGTCACGCCCTTCGTGGACGTGATGCTTGTGCTTCTCATCATCTTCATGGTGGCGGCGCCCCTGCTGACGGTGGGCGTGCCGCTGAAGCTGCCCAAGACGGCGGCGACGGCTCTACCCACCGAGAAGGAAGCGCCGCTGACGATCTCGATCGCGCCGGGCGGCAAGATCATGCTGCAAACGACCGAAGTGAACGAGGCTGACCTGATCCCGAAGCTGCGCGCCGTCGCGGCCCAGCGGCAGGATCGCAAGGTCTATCTGCGGGCCGATGGCTCGGTCTCCTATTCGGTCGTGGCCCAGGTCATGGGGGCGCTCAACGCGGGCGGGTTCCGCGACATCGGTCTGGTGACCGATCCGAACGGACCGAAGTTCAACGGCAATGGTGGCTAGGCCAAACCGACATGCGGACGGGTGCAATCATCTCCGGAATCGGGCATCTCTGCCTGATACTCTGGATCCTGTTCGGCGGGTTCCTGACCTCACGCCGTGATGCGCCGCCGATCCAGACGTCGGACGTGTCGCTGATCTCGAGCGCGGAGTTGAACAAGCTGACGGCCTCGGCCTCGGCTCCGCCCTCAACGCCGCAGACGACGGTGAAGACGCCCCCCGCCGCGGCGCCGGAAATGTCGCCCGCCCCGGTGCCCAAGCCCGAAGCGGCCCCCAAGCCGGTGCCCGCGCCGAAGCCGCGCGATCAGGCCAAGCCCGATCCGAAGCCCGTCGCGCCGAAGGAACCGACGCCGCCCAAGGTGCAGGTGCCGCCGCAGCCCGCGCTGCCCAAGGCACCCCCGCAGGCGCAGGAACTGGCGCCGGATGTGCATGCCGCGCCGCTGGCCAAGGCGTCGCAGCGCGTGGCGCCCACGCCCTCTCCCGCGCCGAAGCCCGATGCCAAGGTGTCGCCGCTTCCGCAGCAGGAAGTGACCCAGACCAAGTCGCCGACCCCGGTAAAGCCGCAAAAGCCGAAAGAGGCTGCCGCGCCCAAGGAAGCCTCGAGCCAGATCGTGCCCGAAGCGCCCAAGAACGCGACGTCCGATGCGGCCCCGTCGAGCGCGCCGAAAGTCAGCCTGCGCCCGATGACGCGCCCGCCGGAACCCGCGACGCAGACCGCTTCCGCGGCCCAGCCCGCCAAGGCCTCCAGCGCCGCGGCGAAGGCCGAGGCGGCGGCGCTGGCCGCCGCGATGGGTGACGGGGCAACCACCGGTCCGACCGGCAGCACGGCGCAGAAGACCTCGGGCCCGCCGCTCACCTCGGGCGAAAAGAACGGCTTGCGGCTGGCCGTGCAGCAGTGCTGGGTCGTGGACCCCGGGTCGCTGTCGGCCAACGTGACGGTGACGGTCGCGGTCCGGCTCAACCAGGACGGCACGGTGATCGCGGATTCGCTCAAGGAGGTCACGGCCTCTGGCGGCGATGCCGCGGCCGAGAGGGCCGCATTCGATGCAGCCCGTCGCGCAATTTTGCGCTGCGGACGCAATGGCTACAAACTTCCCCCAGAGAAATATGACCAGTGGCGTGATATCGAGATGATATTCGACCCCAACGGAATGAGGATGAAATGACCCTTGCGCGGACACTTGCCCTCGCCCTTGCCCTGACGGGGCTCACAGTTCTGGCAAGCCCGGCCGTTCAGGCCGCGCCGCTGAAGATCCAGATCACGCAAGGCGTGATCGAGCCGCTGCCTTACGCCCTGCCGCCGTTCCTCGCGGCCGGGCAGGCGGCATCGCAGGCCGCTGCCGAGATCACGCAGGTCATCAACAGCGACCTGACCGGGACGGGTCTGTTCCGTCAGATCGATCCCACGGCCTACATTTCGAAAGTGTCGAGCTTCGACGCCCCGGTGAAATACGCCGACTGGAAGGCGATCAACGCGCAGGCGCTGGTCACCGGCGAGGTGAGCGTGCAGGGCAGCCGCGTCACGGTGAAGTTCCGCCTGTTCGACGTCTTCTCGGGCGCGCCGATGGGGCAGGGGCTGCAATTCGCGGGGCCGGTGTCGGCCGTCCGCCGGATGGCGCACAAGGTGGCCGATGCCGTCTATAGCCGCATCACCGGCGAGACGGGCTATTTCGACAGCCGCGTGGTCTATGTCTCGGAAAGCGGACCCAAGGCGCTGCGCAAGATGCGGCTGGCGATCATGGACTACGACGGGGCGAACACGAGCTATCTGACCAACGATGCCTCGATCGTGCTCGCGCCGCGCTTCTCGCCGGACGGCAAGAACGTGATCTTCGTGAGCTACCAGTCCGGCTTCCCGCATGTCTATCTGCTGAACCTTGCCACGCTGCAGGAGCAGCGGCTGGACGACCAGCCCGGCACGATGACCTTCGCGCCGCGCTTCTCGCCTGATGGACGCTCGGCCGTCTATTCGCTCGAGCGCAACGGGAACACCGATCTCTATGTGCGCAACCTCGCCAGCGGGCAGACCACGCAACTGACCAACGATCCCTCGATCGACACGGCGCCCAGCTATTCGCCGGACGGCTCGAAGATCGTCTTCGAAAGCGACCGTTCGGGCGAGCAGCAGATCTACGTCATGCCTGCCAGCGGCGGTGCCGCGACGCGCATCAGCTTCGGGCCGGGCAAATACGCCACGCCGGTCTGGTCGCCGCGCGGAGACCTGATCGCCTTCACCAAGCAGGATCAGGGCCGCTTCTACATCGGCGTGATGCGTCCCGACGGCAGCGGCGAGCGGCTCTTGACCGCGTCCTTCCTCGACGAGGGCCCGACCTGGTCGCCGAACGGCCGCGTCATCATGTTCACCCGCGAAAATGCCGGGGCCGACAGCATGCCGTTCCTCTATTCGGTCGATATCTCGGGGCGGAACCTCAAGCGCGTGCCGACGCCGACGGGCGCATCGGACGCGGCCTGGGGGCCGGAGCAGAACTGATCCTGACAACCGGTGACGCGGGTGGGCCCGCGTCACTTTCAAATCATCTTAACCATGATAAGCTTCGCCCACGGGGCAGAGATGAAGGGACTTCCACATGCGTAACTTGAACAAGGCGCTTCTTGTCGTCGCCGCCTTGGGGCTGGCGGCCTGTAACAATCCCAACCGCTATGGCGGCGGTGCCGGGATGGGCGGAGATGCCGCCGGTCTGAACGGCGCAGGGGGCATCAGCGGTCAGGGCCTCGGCGACGCGAGCAATCCCGCGTCCATCGCCTATTTCAACCAGCGGGTCGGCGACCGGGTCTATTTCAAGCTTGACCAGAGCAACCTGTCGCCCGAGGCCCAGCAGACGCTGACCAAGCAGGCGCAGTGGCTCAACCAGTATCCGAGCTACGCGATCATCATCGAGGGCCACACCGACGAGCGCGGCACCCGCGAATACAACATCGCGCTTGGCGCGCGCCGGGCTCAGGTCGTCAAGGACTTCCTGTCCACCCATGGCGTGAACGCGGGCCGCATCCGCACGATCAGCTACGGCAAGGAACGCCCCGTCGCCACCTGCCCGAACGAGTCCTGCTATTCGCAGAACCGCCGCGCCGTGACCGTGCTGTCGCGGGGCAAGAACAGCTAAGGAGACGCGGATGCGCCGCATCCTGACGGCAACGGCCATCGGTCTCTGGGCAGTGGCGGGGCTTTCGAGCCCCGTCCTTGCCCAGACCAAGGCCCCGGCTCAGTCCAAGGTTCCGACCAAGAAACTGACCCAGTCGCAGATCCAGACGCTGGCCGACATCCAGGCGGACATCGCCCGGGTGAAGGCCGAGGTTCTGGGTCTCAAGCAGGAGGTCCAGCCGACCGGAACCAGCGTCGCGCAGGCCCCTGCCAGCAACTCGATGCAGTCGCGGCTCGACGCGATCGACGCGACGTTGCAACAGCTGACGAACCAGACCGAGCTTTTGCAGAACCGGATCAACCGGGTCGTCGCCGACGGCACCAACCGCATCGGCGATCTGGAGTTCCGCCTGACCGAGGCTGCCGGGGGCGATATCTCGAAGCTCGGCCCGACCAAGCCCCTTGGCGGCGAGGCACCCGGCGTCAGCGTCGGTGCTCCGCCCGCGGCGGCCCCCTCCACCACGCCCGCCAGCAACGGGCCGGAACTCGCGGTCGGCGAACAGGGAGACTTTGACAAGGCGAAGGCGGCATATGCCGCCGGTCACTTTCGCAGCGCCGCGGACCTCTTTGCGACCTTTGCCCAGACCTACACGGGTGGGCCCCTGACGGGCGAGGCGCTTTATTATCAGGGTCAGGCCCTCGCACAGATGGGAGACACGGCCAATGCGGCGCGCGCCTTCCTCAACAGCTTCTCGGGCTATCCCAAGGGCGCGAAGGCCCCCGATGCGCTGACGCAACTCGGGATCAGCCTCGGCAAGCTGGGTCAGACGAAGGACGCCTGCGTGACGCTTGGGCAGGTGTCGGTGCGCTATCCCAACGCCCCCGCCGTGAGCGAAGCCGCGACCGCGATGCAGGGGCTCGGCTGCCAGTGACGATGCCGGAGGGCGACCCTGCGGAACGCCTCCTGCGCCTGATCGACGAGGCGCTGACGCCCGACCGGCCCGCCCGGTTGGGCGTTGCCGTCTCGGGCGGCGGCGATTCCATGGCGCTGCTTCATCTGCTGCACCGTTGGGCTGCCGAGCGCGCGGTTGCGCTGTTCGTGGTGACGGTGGACCACGGTCTGCGACCCGCGTCGGCGGCCGAAGCCGCCATGGTGGGCGAGGTCTGCGAGGCGCTCGGCCTGCCGCACCAGACGCTGAAATGGGGCGGCTGGGACGGCATCGGCAACCTTCAGGACCGCGCGCGCCGGGCGCGTTACGGGCTCATGGCCGATTGGGCGCTGGCGCTTGGCCTTGGGGGCGTGGCGCTGGCGCATACCGCCGACGACCAGGCCGAGACCTTCGTCATGCGTCTTGGCCGAGGGGCGGGGATCGACGGGCTTTCGGCAATGGGCGCGCGCAGGCGTGCCTATGGCATCGACTGGCTGCGCCCGCTCCTGCAGGCGGGGCGGGGGGAATTGCGCGCCTTCCTGACGCTACGCCGTCTGGGCTGGGTCGAGGACCCGTCGAATGCGGACCCGAGGTTCGAGCGTGTCCGCGTGCGCGAGGTTCTCGCGGCGCTTGAGCCGCTTGGGATCGGCGCCGAAGCCCTTGCCGCCACCGCGTCCCGCCTTGCCGAAGCCCGCGAGGCCCTTGATGCGACCACCGTTTCCGTCGCGCGCCGGATCGCCCGCGTCGAGGCGGGAGAGGTCGTCCTTGACCCTGCGGGCCTTCTTGCCGAACCGACCGAAATCCGCCGCAGGCTCTTGTCCCATGCGCTAAGCTGGGTCGCCTCGGCGGACTATCGCCCACGGCGCGATACCATGGCCGAGGCCTTGCAGGCCGTGGCAGAAGGCCGCGACATGACGTTGCATGGCTGCCGGCTGCTGCACCGGACGGAAGGACTGCGCGTGGGACGCGAGGCACAGGCGCTTCAGGGTGTCGCCAGCCGGGTCGATGCACTGTGGGATCGCCGCTGGCGGATGGTGCCGCCGCAAGGCGCGGATCTTGGCGGACTGCGCATCGAAGCCATTGGAGAGAAAGGCATTTCTCTTTGCCCGGATTGGCGCGGGACGGGGCTGCGCCGCACGACGCTTTCGACGATGCCCGCGGTGTGGCGAGGCGACGATCTGGTCGCCGCGCCGCATGCCGGGCGGGGCTGTGGCTGGCAGGCCGAATTGGCGCGGGGCGAAGACGATTACGTCTCCTCGATTTTATCGCATTGAATGCCTGCGGCTAATCTCTATTTTAGGTAGGAACCACATCGGCGGCGTGGGGCGTCCTTCGACGTGCGCCGCTTGCAAGGAGGTCCCCGGTGGGCAACGCGCGAAATTGGGCATTCTGGATCGTTCTGTTTCTTCTGATCCTGGCGCTCTTCAATCTCTTCAGCGGCAGCGAGGCCACGATGGCCACGCGCACCGTTCCGTATTCCGACTTCATCCAGCGCCTCGACAATGGCAACGTCGCCAGCGTGACGCTGGATGGCGAGCGGGTCATGGTGCGCGGCAAGGACGGTCAGCAATACATGACCATCAAGCCGCAGAATGAAAACGTCACTGACAAGCTGCTGTCCAAGAACGTCATCGTCGATGCCAAGCCGCAACAGCAGTCCGGCCTGATGTCGCTGCTGGGGGTCTGGCTTCCGTTCATCGTGATGATCGGTGTCTGGCTCTTCTTCATGAACCGGATGCAGGGGGGCGGCAAAGGCGGGGCAATGGGCTTCGGCAAGTCGCGCGCCAAGCTGCTGACCGAAAAGCAGGGCCGCGTGACCTTTGACGACGTGGCCGGCATCGACGAGGCCAAGGAAGAGCTGGAAGAGATCGTCGAGTTCCTGCGAAACCCGCAGAAATTCAGCCGTCTTGGCGGCAAGATCCCGAAGGGCGCCTTGCTCGTGGGCCCGCCCGGTACCGGCAAGACGCTGCTGGCGCGCGCCATCGCGGGCGAGGCGGGGGTGCCGTTCTTCACCATCTCGGGCTCGGACTTCGTGGAAATGTTCGTGGGTGTCGGCGCGTCCCGCGTGCGCGACATGTTCGAGCAGGCCAAGAAGAACGCGCCCTGCATCGTCTTCATAGACGAAATCGACGCCGTTGGGCGCAGCCGTGGCGTGGGCTACGGCGGCGGCAACGACGAGCGCGAGCAGACGCTGAACCAGCTTCTGGTCGAGATGGACGGGTTCGAGGCGAACGAGGGCATCATCATCGTCGCGGCGACCAACCGCCCCGACGTGCTGGACCCCGCGCTGCTGCGCCCCGGCCGCTTCGACCGCCAGATCCAGGTACCGAACCCCGACATCAAGGGGCGGGAAAAGATCCTGTCGGTTCATGCCCGCAAGGTGCCGCTGGGCCCCGATGTCGATCTGCGCATCATCGCGCGCGGCACGCCGGGCTTTTCGGGCGCCGACCTTGCCAACCTGGTGAACGAGGCCGCGCTGATGGCCGCGCGCGTCGGTCGCCGCTTCGTCACGATGGAGGATTTCGAATCCGCCAAGGACAAGGTGATGATGGGCGCCGAGCGTCGCAGCATGGTGATGACGGAAGACGAAAAGAAGCTGACCGCCTATCACGAGGCCGGCCATGCGATCGTCGGCCTGAACGTGCCGCAGCACGACCCGATCCACAAGGCCACGATCATCCCGCGCGGCCGGGCCCTTGGCCTGGTGCTGAGCCTGCCCGAGCGTGACCAGCTTTCCGTGACCTACACCAAGTACAAGTCCAAGATCGCCATGGCGATGGGCGGCAAGGTGGCCGAAGAGCTGATCTTCGGGAAGGAAAACGTGACCTCGGGCGCGGCCTCCGACATCCAGCAGGTCAGCCGTATCGCACGCGCGATGGTGACCCAGTTCGGCTTCTCTGACACGCTGGGCAACATCGACTACGCCAACGAACAGCAAAGCTACCTTGGCAGCTATTCGGGCGGGGCGAGCCATTCCCCCGAGACGATGGAGCTGATCGACGAGGAAGTGCGCAAGATCGTGGACGAAGGCTATGCCCGCGCGAAGGCGATCCTCACCGAGAAGAACGAGGATCTGCACCGGCTGGCGCAGGGTCTTCTGGAATACGAGACGCTGACCGGGGCCGAGATCGGCCGGGTGATCCGGGGCGAGCCGCTGGGGCGGGGTGACGACTCGGGCGATTCTCCCTCCACGGGGGCGAGCCTTACCTCGATCCCGAAGACGAAGCCAAAGGCGCCCAAGGCAGACGGCGGCATGGAGCCCGAGCCGCTTACCTGATCCGCGATCGAGACAGACGCAAAGCCCCGGGCATGTCCCGGGGCTTTCGTATTTGCGACGGGCCGTTCCCCCGGTTGACGCGGGTCGCTCGCCTGCGATACTGCCGCCGCGCCGCGAAAGGAGCCACGATGACGCCCGCCACGACGGACTGGAACCCCGAGCGCTATGCCCGCTTTGCCGACCTTCGTCTGCGGCCGGCGCAGGATCTGGCGGCACAGATCGGCCACCTGCCCGAAGGCGATGCGGTTGACCTCGGCTGCGGCAACGGTGCCGTGGCTCGAACGCTGGCGCTGCATTTCCCGGCGCGTGACCTGATCGGCGTGGACAACTCGCCGGCGATGCTGGCCAAGGCGCAGGAAACGGGGCTTTATGCCGCGACCGAGCGCGCCGATATCGCCCACTGGACCCCCAGACAGCCGCCTGCGCTGGTCTTCTCGAACGCGGCGCTGCATTGGGTCGGGCAACACGAGGTTCTTTTGCCCCGGCTTGTGGCCGTGCTGGCCCCGGAAGGCGTGCTGGCGGTGCAGATGCCCCGGCAGACCGGCGCGCCCTCGCACCGCTTCCTGCGCGACATCGCGGCCTCGATGTTCCCCGATCGCTTCGACTTTGCCGCTTTCGTCCCCCCGGTCCAACCGGCCGAAGCCTACTGGCGGATGCTTTCCCCGCTGGGCGCCGTGACGGCGTGGGAAACCGAGTATGTCCAGCGCCTCGAGCCTTCGCCCGAAGGCCATCCGGTGCGGCGCTTCACCGAATCGACCTCCATGCGGCCGTTTCTGGAAAAGTTGAGCGCGGACGAGGCGGCGGCCTACGTCGCCGCCTACGAAGAGGCGCTGGCCGTCGCCTATCCGCTCTTGCCCGATGGCGGGGCGCTGTTCCCCTTCCGCCGCTGCTTCTTCATCCTGCGAAAGGACGCCTGATGCCCGCGCTGAAGCCGACGGCATTCGCCGCGACGATCACCTGGCTTGGGCGCGTCCCCAACCGCGAGGCCAGCCTGATGGCCGAGGCCGTGGACACGCTTGCGCTGACCTTCGCCGGGCCGGAGGGCGAGGCCCATGCCGGGCTGACGCGGCCGTCGTGCAGCCGTGTGACGTCGCAGCATCCGCGCGGCACGACGATCCGCAACGTGCGCCAGCTCTCGATCCTGTCCGCCGAGGACATGGCGGAGATTGCCGCCGCCATGGAGCTTGACGCGCTAGACCCTGCCTGGCTCGGTGCGAGCGTGGTGGTCTCAGGGCTCGCGGATTTCAGCCATCTGCCGCCGTCTTCGCGTCTTCAGGGCCCCGACGGCGTGACGTTGGTCGTCGATATGGAAAACCGCCCCTGCCAATTGCCGGCAAAGGTGATCGAGGGGTTGCATCCGGGCGCAGGCAAGGCCTTCAAGTCGGCGGCGAAGGGGCGGCGGGGCATCACCGCCTGGGTCGAACGCGAGGGGCGGCTGCGCATCGGCGACCGTCTCGCGCTGCATGTCCCCGACCAGCCGGTCTGGGCACATCTCGATGCGGCGCGGCGCGGATGACCCGGGTGGCACAGTCTGGCTTGCCCGCTCGCGAAATGTTGCATTCATCCGCGCCGGTCCTTTCCCATCGGAAACGCTGACTGGCGAATTTGGCGCGGAAGGCGTCGCAATCGCCCCTGCCATGGCGGACGGCGGTCGATATAGGCGAAACAGGTGGCAATCGACGATGCCGCAGGGAGAGAGACATGGCCGTGAAAACCGACATCGAAATCGCGCGTGAAGCCAAGAAAAAGCCGATCCAGGAGATCGGGGCAAAGCTGGGCATTCCGTCCGAACATCTGCTGCCTTACGGCCATGACAAGGCGAAGGTGGGCCAGGAGTTCATCAAGAGCCTTGAAGGCAAGCCCAAGGGCAAGCTGGTGCTGGTCACCGCGATCAACCCGACGCCCGCGGGCGAGGGCAAGACCACGACGACAGTGGGTCTTGGCGACGGGCTGAACCGGATCGGCAAGAAGGCCGTCATCTGCATCCGCGAAGCCTCGCTGGGTCCGAACTTCGGCATGAAGGGCGGGGCTGCCGGCGGTGGCATGGCGCAGGTCGTGCCGATGGAAGAGATGAACCTGCATTTCACCGGCGACTTCCATGCGATCACCAGCGCGCACAACCTGCTCAGCGCGATGATCGACAACCACATCTACTGGGGCAACGAACTGGGCATCGACGAACGTCGCGTGACCTGGCGGCGGGTGATGGACATGAACGACCGCGCGCTGCGCGACATCGTCGTGTCGCTGGGCGGCGTGGCGAACGGCTTCCCGCGCCAGACCGGCTTTGACATCACGGTCGCCTCGGAAGTCATGGCGATCCTGTGCCTTTCGAACGATCTGGAAGACCTTCAGACCCGGCTTGGCAACATCGTCGTCGCCTATCGCCGCGACAAGTCGCCGATCTACTGCCGCGACATCAAGGCGGATGGCGCGATGACAGTGCTGCTCAAGGACGCGATGCAGCCGAACCTCGTGCAAACGCTCGAGAACAACCCTGCCTTCGTCCATGGCGGGCCCTTCGCCAACATCGCGCATGGCTGCAACTCGGTCATCGCGACGCAGACCGCGCTGCGGCTGGGCGAATACGTGGTGACCGAGGCGGGCTTTGGAGCCGATCTCGGGGCCGAGAAGTTCTTTGACATCAAGTGCCGCAAGGCCGGCCTCAGCCCCTCGGCGGCGGTCATCGTGGCGACGGTGCGCGCGATGAAGATGAACGGCGGCGTGGCCAAGGCCGACCTCGGCGCGGAAAACGTGGATGCCGTGAAGAAGGGCTGCCCCAACCTTGGCCGTCACATCGCCAACGTGAAAAGCTTCGGCGTGCCGGTCGTGGTCGCGATCAACCACTTCTATAGCGACACGGATGCCGAGATTCAGGCGGTGAAGGACTACGTGGCCCAGCAGGGCGCCGAAGCTATCCTGTGCAAGCACTGGGCGCAGGGCTCTGCCGGGATCGAGGATCTGGCCCGCAAGGTGGTGGAACTGGCGGAAAGCGGCAAGGCCAACTTTGCGCCGATCTATCCCGACGAGATGCCCCTGTTCGAGAAGATCGAGACCATCGCCAAGCGCATCTACCATGCCGACGAGGTGCTGGCCGACAAGTCGATCCGCGATCAGCTCAAGGCGTGGGAACAGGCGGGCTATGGCCATCTGCCGATCTGCATGGCCAAGACGCAATACAGCTTCTCGACCGATCCGAACCTGCGCGGCGCGCCCACGGGCCATTCGGTGCCGGTGCGTGAGGTGCGTCTGTCGGCCGGTGCGGGTTTCATCGTGGTCATCTGCGGTGAGATCATGACCATGCCGGGCCTTCCGCGCCAACCTTCGGCCGAAGTGATCCGGCTGGACGCCAACGGCAACATCGAAGGCCTGTTCTGAGCCGTCGCGACACGAACCGGGGCTGCCTTTCCGAAGGCGGCCCCCTGACCACTGGGGAATGACCATGAGCGCGACGATCATCGACGGCCGCGCCATCGCCGCGAAGATGCGCGCAGAGACCGCACAAGAGGCCGCCGCGCTGACCGAGCTCGGCTGGGCGCCCCGGCTTGTGTCGATCTCGGTGGGCGACGTGGCCGCGGCCGAGCTTTACGTGCGCAACCAAAGCCGTCAGGCCGCAGCCGCGGGCGTCGGCTTCGAGGCGCGCAACTATCCCGCCGAGATCAGCCTTGAACAGCTTGTGGGCGTGCTGCAGGGCCTCAACGCCGATCCGCGCGTGAACGGCATAATCATCCAGCGTCCGCTGCCCGCGCATATTCCGGTGAAGGCGCTGCAAAAGGCCGTGCATCCGCTCAAGGATGTCGAGGGGATGCACCCGGCCTCGATCGGGAACATCGTTTACAACGACCTGGCACTTGGCCCCTGCACGGCGGTCGCGGCGGTCGAGATCCTCAAGACGCTGCCGCTGAAGGTCGAGGGGCTCGACGTCACCGTGATCGGCCACAGCGAAATCGTTGGCAAGCCGATCGCCTTCCTGATGATGGGTCTTGGCGCGACCGTGACCGTCTGCCATCACATGACGCGGCAGGTTTCCGTCCATTCGCGGCGGGCCGATGCGGTCTTCGTGGCCGTGGGAAAGCCGGGGCTGGTGACGGGCGAGATGCTGAAGCCTGGCGCGGCGCTGATCGACATCGGCATCAACCGGGTGGAGGGGCTGGACGGCCCCCGCACGGTGGGCGATGCCGATTTCGAAAGCTGCGCCGAGGTCGCGGGCTGGATCACGCCTGTGCCAGGCGGTGTCGGGCCGGTCACGGTAGCGACGCTGATGAAGAACGCCGTGCTGGCGACGCGCCTGCAGATGGACCATTACCGGCAGGCCTTTGCCGCCGCTGAATGAGGGACAAGACATGACCGCCACGATCATCGACGGAAAGGCCTTCGCGGCAATGGTGCGCGCGCAGGTGGCCGAGCATGTGGCCCGGCTGAAGGCCGAACACGGCCTGACACCGGGGCTCGCCGTGGTCCTCGTCGGCGAGGACCCCGCCAGCGAGGTCTATGTGCGCTCGAAAGGCAAGCAGACGGTCGAGGCGGGCATGGCCTCTTTCGAACATAAGCTGCCCGCCGACACGTCAGAACAAGAGCTGCTGTCGCTGGTCGAGAAGCTGAATGCCGATCCCGAAGTTCACGGCATTCTCGTGCAGTTGCCCCTGCCTTCTCATCTGAACTCCGACCTCATCATCAACGCGATCGATCCGGCGAAGGATGTGGACGGATTCCACATTTCGAACGTCGGCCTGCTTGGCACGGGGCAGAAGTCGATGGTGCCCTGCACGCCGCTCGGCTGTCTCATGCTGCTGCGCGATCACCTCGGTTCGCTGTCGGGGCTGAACGCCGTCGTCGTGGGGCGCTCGAACATCGTCGGCAAACCGATGGCGCAGCTTTTGCTGGGCGACAGCTGCACGGTCACCATTGCGCACAGCCGCACCAAGGACCTCCCCGAAGTGTGCCGCCGTGCCGACATCCTTGTGGCCGCGGTGGGCCGGCCCGAAATGGTCAAGGGCGACTGGGTGAAGCCGGGCGCCACCGTGATCGACGTCGGCATCAACCGCATCGCACTGGGTGACAAGACGAAACTGGTGGGCGATGTCGATTTTGCCTCGGCGGTCACCGTGGCGGGCGCCATCACCCCGGTGCCGGGCGGCGTCGGCCCCATGACCATCGCCTGCCTTCTGGCCAATACGCTGACGGCGTGCTGCCGCGCCAACGGCCTGCCGGAGCCGACAGGCCTGACCGCCTGACCGCACGCCCCGATGGCAACCGGAAGGGGCAAGACACTGCCATCTTGTCCCAAGCGGAACATATTGCTATCTCGAAAGGGGATGACGCGAAAGAAGGTTGCGCAAACTGTTGGGGAAAGACGATCTAACGACCTGGCTCACGCAGTCCTTCTCTCCCCGGGTCATCATGCTCTGGCTCTCCGTGTCGGTGCTTGTCGGATATGTCGGCCCCTTTGGCACCTTCGACGCCATGCCGACGCTGCCCCGTTTGATCTACTGGACCTTCGTCCTTGGCGGCGCGATTCCCGTCGCCAAGGTATGCCGCCGGACCCTGCGCCCCTCTCTGGGCAAGATGGAACGCTGGCCGCGGGGGATGGTGGTGTCTCTCGCGCTCGCCACGATCTATGCCCCGGCCGTCGTGCTTTTCAACGACGCGGTCGTCGTCGCGTTCTGGCAAATCGACATGCCGCTGGGGGCGGTCTGGATCGCGGTCTATCTGTCGTCGCTGCTCGAAAGCGTGACCTGGCGGGTCTTCATCGATCCGATCGCCCGCAGCGCGGAGGGCAGGCGACCGGATGAGGACGCGGCCCCCTGCCGCCTTCTGAACCGGATCGAGCCCGATCTGCGCGGCGACATCGTCAGCCTGTCCGTGCGCGACCATTATGTCGAAGTCACCACCGATCGCGGGCAGGTCAGCCTTTTGATGCGCTTCGCCGATGCGCTTGACGAACTGGAAGGGGTTCGAGGCCTGCGGGTCCATCGCTCGCATTGGATCGCGGTGACGGCGATCCTTGCCATCGACCGTATTGCGGGCCGGCTTTTCGTGCGCCTGCGGGACGGTCGATCCCTTCCCGTCAGCAGAAGCTATCAGGACGCGGTGCTGGCCCTTGGCCTGCCGTTGCGCGACGGCAGCGGCAGGGAAACCGGCGAAGACCCCAGCAGAACCGCGCGCCCCTCGGGGCCGATCAGGGCCGCAAGCGCGGGGTCGGTGCAGGGCAGCCCCCCGGTGTAAGTGCCATAAGCCGGCAGGATGATCCGACGGTCGTCGATCAGCAGGCAAGGGCGACTGAGCCTTTGCCCGCGCGCGATTAACGTGAACTTCGGGTGGTAATGACCTGAAATTTCGGCGTAAGCCTTCGGTTCCGCGATGTGGCGAAAGGTCAGCGGGCCGCGGGTGACGCTTGCCAGATGCGTGCCGCCGAGGCTGATCGGGCCGGGATCGTGGTTGCCTTCGATCCAGATCCAGTGCCGACCTGCCATCAGGCGCGTAAGCCACAGGGTCGATGCGTCTTCCATGGCCTCGGCTGCGGCGCTGTCGTCGAAACTGTCGCCCAGGCAGATGACGCTGGCGGGGTTCATCGCCTGTATGTCGGCGTCGAGCCGCGCGAGCGTATCGTGCGTCTCGTAAGGCGGCAGCAACGAGCCGCCCCGCCGCGCGATCCGCTCCGACCGACCCAGATGAAGGTCCGACACGACGAGAAGCCGCTCGGCTTGCCACCACAATGCGCCGGTGGGCAATGCGATCAAATCGGTGCCGCAGAAGGTGAGGGACAGTCCAGCCATACCAAGGAAGTGCCGCTTGCCCCGCACCTTGGCAAGGGGTCAGCTGAGGCCAGCCGCGCTCAGAAGGCGTTGCGTTGCTTCCGCCAGAAGCCGTTCGCGCGCCGCGCCTTCGACCGGAATGCGGCCGGGCTCCAGCAAGAGGGGCGCCGCGAATGGCGTGACCCGGTCCAGACGAACGAGGTCCACCCGTGGTCCGATGCGCGCCAGCATCTCTTCGATCCGGCCGAAATCGACAAGGCCACGCAGCGCCTCCTCCCGGGTGATCTGCATCAGAACGTGGTTGGGATCGTATTTGCGCAAGGTGTCGTAAAGGATATCGGACGAAAAGGTTGCCTGTCGCCCGCTCTTGCGCCGCCCCGGGCTGTTGCGCTCGATCAGGCCCGCGATGATGGCCGAGGCGCGGAAGGTCCGTTTCATCACCGCGTTGCCGGCAAGCCAGGTCTCAAGACCTGCGCGCAACGCCTCGGGGGCAAGCAGGCCCCCAACCTCTGTCACCGGATCAAGACCCCAGATCAGCGTCGCGTAATCGGTCGCCACGAAGCCGAGCGGGTGCAGCCCGCTGTCCTCCATACGCTTGGTCAGCAGGAGGCCAAGCGTCTGCTGCGCGTTCCGGCCAGCAAAGCCGTAGAGGCACAGATGCTCCCTGCCGTCGTGCGGGAAGCTCTCCAGCAACAGCCTGTCGGGCTCTGGCAGGCGGGAAACGTCGCGTTGCAGCGCCAACCAGCGCCGCGTGTGTTCAGGAAGCTCTGGCCAGTCGGTTTGTTGCAAAAGATCAAGAATACGATGGGTCAGAAGCGTCGATGTCGCAAATTTTGTTCCATTGAAGACAGCCACCTTTGGGCTTCGGCCGGGGCTGCGGCTGACTTCCACGGTCAGTTCGCGCAGTCCCTCGTACCGCACGATCTCTCCGCCGATGAGAAAAGTGTCGCCCGGCGTCAGCGTCGAGGCAAAGGCTTCCTCGACCTCGCCCAGCGGCGCGCCGCCGCGCCCCCGCAACCGGACGCTCAGCGTCTCGGTGTCGATGATCGTGCCAAGGTTCATCCGGATCTGCGCGGCCGCACGGGGGTCGCGCAACTGCCACGACCCATCGCGCTGCACGATCCGTTGCCATCGGTCGTAGGCGCGCAGTGCGTAGCCGCCCGTGGCCGCGAAGTCGAGGCAGGCGTCGAATTCGGGCCGGGACAGACCCGCGTAGGCGCCGCAATCGACCACTTCGGCGTAAAGCGCGTCGGCATCGAACGGCCCTGCGGCGGCGCTCAGAAGGATATGCTGACACAGCACGTCCCGCGGGCCGGGCCCGCGCGGCTCGCCATCAAGTTCATGGGCGCGCGCGGCCTCAAGGGCGGCCTGACATTCGATGACTTCGAAGCGGTTCGCGGGAACCAACACCGCCTTCGACGGGGCGTTGTAGCGATGGTTCGCCCGCCCGATCCGTTGCACCAGCCGTTTGACGTTCTTTGGCGCGCCGACCTGAATCACCAGATCGACGTCGCCCCAGTCGATGCCAAGATCGAGGCTGCCAGTGCAGACGACACCGCGCAACTGCCCGGCCGCCATCGCGGACTCGACCCTTTCGCGTTGTTCCCGGGACAGCGAGCCGTGATGGATGCCGATGGGCAGGCCTTCGTCGTTTTGCAGCCAGAGCTCGTGAAAGAAGATCTCGGCCTGCGCACGCGTATTGTGGAAGATCAGCGTGGTGCGATGGCGGCGGACCATCTCCAGCACATCCGGGATCGCGTAGCGCCCGCCTCCTCCGGCCCAGGGCGGCTCGGCCCGCGTCGTCAGCATCGAAATGTCGGGCTCGGGGCCGGGATCGGCTTCGAGGATCGCGCAGGTGCCGGACGTCGGGGCAAGGAAGCGGGCCAGCGCGGCCGGGTCTTCCACGGTCGCGGAAAGGCCGACACGCCGCAGCCCGGGGCACAGGCGCTGCAACCGCGACAGGCACAGCATCAACTGGTCGCCCCGCTTGGATTCGGCAAGGGCATGGATCTCATCCACGATCACCCGGCTCAGCCCTGCAAATATCCGCGGCGCATCCGGATAGCTCAGGAGCAGGGCAAGGCTTTCCGGCGTGGTCAGAAGGATGTGCGGCGGATCGGCCCTTTGCCGGCGCCGTTGGGTGTAGCTCGTGTCGCCGGTCCGATCCTCGATCCGGATCGGCAGCCCCGCCTCTTCCACCGGACGACGGAGGTTGCGGCGGATGTCAGCCGCCAGCGCCGTCAGGGGCGAGATATAGATCGTGTGCAGTCCCGCATGGGCGCCGTCGGACAGTTCGGCCAAAGTCGGCAGGAACCCGGCAAGGGTCTTTCCGCCCCCGGTCGGCGCGATCAGCAACAGCGACGGCTCGTCCGCCCGCGCGAGCATTTCGCGCTGATGGGGATGAAGCTCCCAGTCACGGGTGGCAAACCAGTCGGCGAGGGCAGTCGGAAGCGCGGTCATGGACCGAGTGTAGATCGCCGCGCCCGGCTGTCGAAGACGCTTTGCGCCCTTGTTTCATCTTGGCCGCAAATATCCCCGCCAGAGGCTCCCGCAGCTGCCCCGAGGCACGCGCCGGTTAGCGCGCGATGACCTCGTCGCGCACGAACATGTTCTCCCATGCGCGGTCGATCAGTTCCGGCGTCATCTGGTAGGGGATGCCCTCGAATTCGCAGATCGCGATCATCTGGTCGATCAGGAAGACCGGCTGATAATTCGCGAAGCGATTGTCGATGGTCGGATATTTCTCCCGCAGCAGATGCAGGAGCGCCGTCTCGTCCAGCGGCATCTTCCGCTTGCGGGCCACCATGGCGAAGATCTTCAGGAACTGTTCCTGGTTCGGCCCGTCGATCTTGATCTTGTAGAAGATCCTTCGCAGCGCTGCGCCGTCAAAGATCTCGTTCGGGTGGAAGTTGGTCGAGAAGATCACCAGCGTGTCGAAGGGCACGGTGAGTTTCTCGCCCGATTGCAGGGTCAGAATATCCCGATGCTCTTCCAGCGGCACGATCCAGCGGTTGATGAGCGCCTGTGGCGGATCGCTCTGACGGCCAAGGTCGTCGATGATGAAGATCCCGCCCGTCGCCTTCAGTTGCAGCGGTGCCTGATAGGTTCGCGACACCGGGTTGTAGCTGAGGTTGAGCATGTCGAGCGTCAGCTCGCCGCCCGTGATGACGGCCGGCCTGTCGCACAGGACATAGCGGTTGTCGAAGCGGTTGGAATTGCGGCGCAACGAATTGGGATCGTCCACGGCCATCTGCGCCTGCGAATGCACGATCGGGTCATAGACCGTGATGATCTGGCCCGAATATTCCAGCGCGCGCGGCACGAAGATCTTGTCGGCCATCGCATCGCGGATGCCGTTCGAGATCGAGGATTTCCCGTTTCCCGGCGGCCCGTAAAGCAGAACCGACCGCCCAGAGTTCACCGCGGGCCCCAGCGTCTGCACAAGCCCGTCGGGCAGGATCAGGTGCCCCATCGCCGCCATGAGCTGGTCGCGCGTGAGCTGGATATTCCGGATCGATTGCCGTGTGACCTGATCGCGGTAGATCCGCAACGGCACGGGCAGGGCCCCGTAATATTCGGACTGGCTGAGCGCATCGAGCGCCCGCGCCTTGCCGTTGTCCGTCAGCTGGTAGGCCATGTCTCCGCTGGAGGTGGGGCTCATCGTCCCCATCGCCTCGACCAGTCTCTGGCTGCGGGCGATGTCGATCAGTTCCTGCCCCATCGGCAGCGGCACGCACAGGACGTTCGAGATGTCGGTCAGTTGCGTCAGGTTCATGCGGAACATGGCCTTCAGCAACAGATCCCGCATCATGACGGCCGAAAGACCGGTTTCCGCCAGCGTCTTCGGGGGGGGCGGTGCGAACACATGGGTTGGCAGCATATTCATTGCGTCGTCCTCGGGTTAGGCCCTATGGGAGCAGCGCTCTTCCGTCATGACAAACCCGTTACTGCCCGAGGATTGTGGCAAGAAGAAGGTAGAATATCAGGATCCCCGCGAGGGCAAATCCCATCGGGAAGTCACGCCGCGCCCAGCTTTCCCAGTCGCCCGTCGCGCGCCGCACGGCCGGAACGAGTCGCAGCCCGCGGTGGGTTGCAAAGGCCGCCAGCAGGATCGAGGAGGTCAGGATCACGATCAGCGGCATGTCCTGCGTCGCAAAGAAGGGACCCATCGCCGCCACGAATTTCGCGTCGCCCGCCCCGATGGCGCGCGCCATGTTCAACACGAACCCGAACACCAGCAGGGCGGCGAAATGCGACAACTGCCACAGATAGGTCTTGAACGGGAACAGAACCGGGCCCAGCAGCACGAAGACCGCCAGAAGCGCCAACACCGACTGATTGGGAATCCGCATGAATTTCATGTCGCTCCACGCGACCCAGATCCCGATCGCAAGGGCAAAGGGAAGAAGCGCGAGGGCGGCATGGGCGGGAAAGAACATGTCAGTGGCTCACGTTTGCTGTCAGGGCATCCAGGCTTCGCTGGGCGGCCTCGAAATACTCGGGATTCGTGGCGATGGCCTGTTCGAGAAGGGCCTTTCCGGTGGCAATGTCGTCCTGCTTGATGGCGGTGAGAGCCAACGTGTAGAGCAGATGGGCCCGTTCGGTCTGGGTCATCTGGATGACGGGCAGGTCGTATTTGCGCTGCATGCCGCGGGCGATGACAAGGTTGTTCTTGGCGACATACATCGTCGGATCGTATTGCAGCGCGGTGCGGAACAACCGCTCCGCCCCCGCGTAGTCGTGACGCGAAAGTTTCGAAAAGCCCCAGTTGTTGTAGATCGGGGCCGGCGTCGTCGTCATTCCGGCGGCCGTTTCATAGAAACTGTCGGCCTTGCGCCATTCGCGCTTGCTGTCGGCGATCATGGCCTCCAGCCGGTAGCGGTCATAGGTCTCGTGGGTGGGCGGGATCGCGGAAAGAACCTTGCCCGCCTCGGCCCATTTGCCCGCCCGCAAGAGCGCGTCGGCATAGTTCACCCGGTCGTCCATCGTGGAGTCGGACGCCTTGACGACCTCCTGCCAGACCTTCACCGCCTCGACCGGCTGCTTGGCCCGCACCAGCGACATCGCCAGATACCGCTTTGACGCCGTGCGTTCGGGGTGGTTTGCCACGGATTTGCGGAAATAGGCGACCGCTTCGGTCGGATCGGCCACATTCAGTTCGATCGCGTCAAGACTGGCTTCGTCCTTGGCGCTGATCTTCGCGACCTCGGCCTTGATCTTGGCCTGGTCCTGCGCGCAGCCTGACAAAAGAACTGCGCCAAGCAGGCACAGCGACAACATACCGGGGTGGCGCATTTTGCGTCCTTTTGACTGCTCAGCCTCGTTTCGTCTGAAGCAGAAGGTACTCTCCATTCCCTCTGCGCATCAACGAAAAGTCCGATTTCTGCTGCGGATCATAGCCGGAATTGTCCATCATGGCGAGAGCGAGCCGCAGATTTCGCCGGATCAGGTCCGATTGGCCACTATCGAGGGCAAAGGCGCGCTGGAACACTTCCTTGGCCTCAGGATAGCGGCCCTCGTTCATCAGCACGACGCCAAGGTTGTTCAACGCGGGCACGAAGGTCGCATTCAGCCGAAGCGCCGCGCGCAGGGCGCGTTCGGCTTCGTTCAGTCGCCCGAGCTTGAGGTCGGCAGAGCCGATGGCCGACAGCACGTCGGCATTCAGCCCATGTTCGAGCCCCGCGCGATAATAGGCTTCAAGCGCAAGCTGGTATTCCCCGGCCGCCATGAGGCGGTGGCCGACGATCAGCCCGTCCACCGCCTGTGAGACGCGGGGCGTGCCCGGCGGCGGCTTCGGTCCGACCCTGTCGGGCGTCAACCTGTCGGATTGGCATCCCACGACCAGCGCGGGCAAAAGGATCAGGCTGGCAAGGCGGGCAGGAAAAGTCAGGCGTAATCCCCGATATCAGTGGTGGCCCGACATCATCTGCGCGATGTTGTAAAGCGACGGGCCGATCAGAACGACCATCAACGGGGGAACGGTGAACATCATCGTTCCCAGTGTCAACTTCGTGGGAATCGTATTCGCCTTTTCTTCCGCGCGCATGACGCGTTTGTCACGCATTTCCGCCGAGAAGACGCGCAGGGCCTCGGCCATCGAGGTGCCGAAGCTGGCCGACTGGATCATGACCGTCACGAACGAGGCGACATCGGGGACGCCGACCCGCTCGGACATGTCGCGCAGCACCGATACGCGTTCCTTGCCGGCGCGCACTTCGTGCGAGACAAGCTCGAATTCCTCGGACAGGGCAGGATAGCCCGTGCGCATTTCACGCGCCACGCGCAGGATGGACTGGTCGAGCGACTGTCCGGCCTCGACGCAAACCAGCATCATGTCGAGCGCGTCGGGGAAGCCGTTGATGATCTCGTTCTGCCGCTTCTGCACCCGCTGCTGCACGTATCGCTTGGGCGCGTAATAGCCCAGGGCGCCCGGAAGCAGGGTATAGAGCAGTTCCGCCTGAAACCCGAGCTTCTGGGTCTGGTTGAGGATCACCGTGTAGATCACGCCCACGATCAGCGCACCGACGCCCGCGATGAACTGCACGGCATGGAAGGTGCGCACCGCGTTCTTGGACCGATAGCCTGCCCGCAGCATCTGAAGCCGCGCGTCGGACATGTCCTTTTCGTTCTGGGGTTCCAGAAACGTTGCGAATTTCTCGAGCTTGTCGTTGCGATCGCTGGTCCGCAGGGCCTGATCGCGCGACTTCTTCTTTTGTTCGGCTTCCGACTTGACGCTCTTTTGCAGCCGCTCCATCGGATCGGGGCGACGCTGCATGAGAAGCGGCAGGGAAACGATGACCAGCAAGAGGCCAAGGCCGGCGACGATCATGATCGGCCCGAGAGGCCCGAGCTTCGCGACGATGATCTGGTTGATGGTATTGATCATGTCTGCTCCTCAGACCTTGATGTTCACCATCCAGCGCATGAACAGCATGTTCACCACCAGAAGGCCCGCGACGACGAAACAGGCGGGAATGAAATAGGCCGTATCCTTGACCTTGTCGAAATAGTGCGGCTGCAGGAAGTTGATCATGATGATCGCCCCGATCGGGAAGGCCGACAGGAACTTGCCCGACCATTTGGCTTCCGACGTGATCGCCTTCACGCGGCGGAACAGCTTGAAGCGGGCGCGGATGACCTTGGCCAGACCTTCGAGGATCTCTGCAAGGTTGCCGCCCGATTGCGACTGGATCGACACCGCCACGGCCAGGAAGCGCAGGTCCTGCATGTCCATCCGCTCGGCCAGGCCGCGCAGGCTTTCCGACACGTCGCGGCCATAGGCGGCCTCGTCGGCGATGATGCCGAATTCCGTGCCCAGAGGGTCAGGGACTTCCTTCGAGACGATCGCGATGGCCGACGACAGCGGGTGGCCGACACGCAGAGAGCGCACCATCAGTTCCACCGCTTCGGGCAGCTGCTCTTCGACCGCCGTCATCCGCTTCTTGGCCTTGTTGCTCACCCAGAAGAAGACGCCGCCAAAGCCCATGGCGACCGCCGTCACCCCCCGGATCGCCGCAGAGGCCTGGGTTGCCATGCCAAGCGCCACGAAGGCCACGCCGGACAGCGCAAACATGATGGCGATCAGTGCCTTGGGCGAAAAGGCGATGTTGGCGCGCTGGGCCTTTGTCGCGAGGATCGCGTAAAGCGGGATGCCCTTGGCCTGCATGTGCTGCGACATCTCCTTGCGGAGCTGCTCCAGCACTTCTTCCCGGCGGCCGCCTTTCTCCATCAGGGAAAGTCGCCGGTTGACCCGGCTGTTCAGGCTGATCGACTTGCCGAAGACCGTCAGGTAGAGGCCTTCGACAAGGAAGATCACGCTTGCGAAGAGTGCAATGTAGATAAGCGGTTCGATTCCCAGATGCATGTGGACCTCAGGGGGTGGGTTCGAAGATTTCAGCCGGCAGGACGTAACCCCACTGTTTGAAACGTTCCGAATAGTGAGAGCGGATTCCGGTCGCGTTGAAGCGGCCGATGATCTTGCCGTTCGGCTCGATGCCGAGGCGTTCGTAGCGGAAGATCTCCTGCATGGAGATCACGTCGCCCTCCATCCCGGTCAGTTCCGTGATCGACACCATGCGCCGGCTGCCGTCCTGAAGGCGGCTGGCCTGCACGATGAGGTTCACGGCCGAGGCGATCTGCGCCCGCACAGCCTTGATCGGCATTTCGATCCCGGCCATGGCGACCATGTTTTCAAGGCGGCTGACCGCGTCGCGGGCCGAGTTCGCGTGGATCGTCGTCATCGACCCGTCGTGGCCCGTGTTCATGGCCTGCAACATGTCGATCACTTCCTCGCCGCGGGTTTCGCCCACGATGATCCGGTCGGGACGCATCCGCAGGGCGTTGCGCAAGCAATCCCGCTGCGTGACAGCGCCCTTGCCTTCGACGTTGGCGGGTCGGCTTTCCATCCGCCCGACGTGGACCTGCTGAAGCTGAAGTTCCGCCGTATCCTCGATCGTCAGGATGCGTTCGGAGTTGTCGATGAACGATGACAGCGCGTTGAGCGTGGTCGTCTTGCCCGAACCCGTGCCGCCCGACACGATCACGTTCAGCCGGGTTGCGACGGCGGCCTGAAGATAGGCTGCCATTTCCTCGGTGAAGGCGCCGAACTTGACCAGTTCGTTGATCGACAGCTTTTCCTTCTTGAATTTCCGGATCGAGACCAGCGAGCCGTCCACCGCCACGGGGGGGACCATGGCGTTGAAGCGCGAGCCATCGGCAAGACGGGCGTCCACGTAGGGGTTGGATTCATCGACGCGCCGGCCCACGGCGGACACGATCTTGTCGATGATCCGCAGCAGGTGCTTTTCGTCCTTGAAGGTGATGTCGCTCAGTTGCAGCTTGCCGCTTCGTTCGATGAAGATGCGGTGCGGCCCGTTGACCAGAATGTCGCTGACCGTGTCGTCCTTCAGAAGCGGTTCCAGCGGCCCGAGGCCCATGACCTCGTCATAAAGCTCCTGGTTGATCGTGGCGCGGTCTTCGCGGTTCAGGACGATCGCCAGCTCTTCGAGCTTTTCGCCCGCGAGCGCCGCGATTTCGGCCCTCAGGTTGGATTCCGTGGCGTTTTCCAGCGCGGCAAGGTTGAGGTTGTCGAGCAGATGCTTGTGCAGATCGACCTTGATCTCCTGCAACCGCTCGCGCCGCTTGCGCTCCTTGTCGGGCACGACGGGCTGGGCCGGGGCCTTGGGCATCGGCGCCACCACCGGCTTCGGGCGCGAGGCGGCCGCGGTCGCGACCGCTCCGGCCTGCGGCGCCGTCGGATTGGCCTGATCGACAGGGGCAAAACTGGCCGCGCGCGCCGGGACCCCGCCGTCGGGCTTCTTGAATCGCGAAAACATTGCCATCGTTAACCAGCCTTTCGGGTCAAAGCTTTGCCGCTTCGGTCGCCTTGTTCAGGTCGTGAAGGGATTTCGCGAGTTTCTGGACTTCCTTGCGCAGCGGGTTCTTCGCGGCGGACTCGGCCAGCGGCAGACCGTGGTCGTTGGCCTGCGTCACGTGGCGCCCGCCATCGGGCAGTTGAACCTCGATGTCGATCGCAAGGCTTTCGGCCAGACGCTTGACGCGCCCCTTGCCGGTAATGTCGGTGAAGCCGGGCGCCCGGTTCAGCACGTAACGCAGCTTTTCGAACGGCAGTTCCTCGGCCTTCAGGGCCCGGATGAACCGCAGGGCGTTCTGGGCCGACCGCATGTCGAGCTCGAGAAGCGTGAAATAGACATGGGCCTGATGAATGATGCTTTCGGTCCAGGGCACCACGGTCTTCGGCATGTCGATCACGACATAATCGAAATTGCTGCGCGCCATGTTCACGAGGCGCTCGACATCCTCGCCCGTCACGATGTCCAGCGGCAGCATCTCGGTCGGCGCGGTGAAGACGTGCAGCCTGTCGTTGAAGGTCTGCAGTGACTGGATGAACGCCTCGCTGTCCACCGCGGCCACGTCGTTGAGGATATCGAGGATCGCTTCGCGCCGCGGCAGGTCGAGGCAGGTCGCGCAGGACCCCGCCTGGAAATCCAGATCCATCAGGCAGACCCGCGGACCGTCCTTCTTGGAAATGGTCGCGAGTTCCCAGGCAAGGTTCACGGCGAAGGTCGTGGAACCGCATCCCCCCGACAGGCCATGAACGGGCAGCACCACGCCGTCACGGTCGCCCTTGGGCTTGAAGGCCGGCGCGCGCGCGCCATCCTCGCCGTCGGTGGGCGCCGCGATGGCGGCAGGGGCGGGGCGGCGCAGACGCTCGATCGCGTCATGCAGCGCGCCTTCGGGCAGGGGATAGGGCACGAAGTCGTCCGCGCCAAGCCGAAGCATCTGGTGCAGCACGATGGGCGACAGCTCTTCGGCGATCAGAACGACCTTGATGCCGTTTTCCTTCGCCTGCTTGATCAGCTCGCTGATGCGCGGCAGGTCGGCCTCGTCCCGGTCGTCCACGGCAAGAGCCACGAATTCCAGCGTGGCCGCGTCGGGCTGGCTGAGGAACAGGGCCGCGTCGGAGAAGCTCAGGTCCCCCCAGCTTTCGCCGAGTTCCGCCTCCATGTCCTCGATGAGAAGCTCGAAGTTCTGCACGTCGCGCGAAATCGTGCAGGCGCGGATGGGGGCGGGCTCCTGCTTCAGTGCTGCTACTGTTGTCATTGCCTCACGTCCTTGCTTGGGGGACGGGACGCGACCGATCCGTTGGCCAGCCCCCAATCCCCATGGCGACTCAGGGTCGCGGGTATCCTTCAACCTCTGAAGCTGACGGACAATCGGGGCAACATTGGGGCCAAAATCCCAAGATTATTCGACGTTTTCGGGAAATGGCCGGGTCAGGGACGGATGTTTTGGGGCTTACTTCAACGCAGCCGCGTTCGTGGCGGCGGAGAATCCGGTCGCGCTGCCCGACGTCGATGTCGGTTTCGCCGAATCGACGTAAGACCGGTAAACGATGTCGGCATACTTGCCGTCCAGCACCAGCTTGGATGTTCCGACGAAGCCCGAAACATCGGTGACGGCGCGACGGTTCTTGCGCTCGCGCGTCGGCACATCGATCAGCGGACGCGTCTTGCCATAGGACACCACCGCTTGCAGCCGGCTGCGCGACACGCCCTGGCTCACAAGGAAATTCACCACGGCGACGGCGCGGCGCATCCCGAGGCCCTTGTTGTAGGCCTCGGTTCCGACCTGATCGGTATAGCCGTAAACGCGGAACCGCACCTCGGGGAAGTGGCGGATCCAGTCGGCCTGACGCGTCAGGATCTCTTGGGCCTGCCCGTCGAGATTGGCGCTGTCGAAGGCGAAATTGACCGTGTTGGGCACCTCGCGCGCGAAACGGCGCGACAGGTTGATGGCATAGCTCAGCTGCCCGGATTGAATGCCGACATTGGTGTCATTGGCCAGCCCGAAGCCGTCATTGTCCAGCGAAGAGCTGATCGGGCGGTCACAGGCCGCCAACCCCAGCAAAGCGGCGCATACCAGAACGGCCTTTACCTGCCTGACAGCCATCGTCGTCCTCAATTCATCACGTAGCCGTAGGGGCCGCTGAAGTTCTGCTTTGCCACTTCGCCCGCGCGTCCGGATTGTTTCTTGCCCACGACATTGCCGTAAAGGAAGAACTGCTTCTCGCTGGGAAGGGTGATCGTGTCCGTCGGCATCGCCAGCGCGCTCGACCGGGTGGGCGAGACGAGGTGCGGGGTCACGATGATGACCAGCTCGCTCTGGTTGCGCTGGAAGGACGCGGACCGGAACAGGGCCCCGAGGATCGGCACGTCGCCAAGCCAGGGCACCTGGCTTGCGAGGTTCGAGAAGTTGTCCTGCAAGAGCCCCGCGATGGCAAAGCTTTCGCCGTCATGCATCTCGACCGTCGTCGATGTGCGACGCGTCTTGAACGCGTTGATGGTGAAGCCGTTGTTGTTGTAGCTCACCGTGGTATCGACCGCCGAGACCGAGGCGTCGATCTTCAGGCTGATCGTGTTGTTGTCCAGAACCGTCGGCGTGAAGTCGAGGCCGACACCAAACGGCTTGTAGCTGACCGTGATGCTGCCGTTGCCGCTGTCGGTCGGGATCGGGTATTCGCCGCCGGCCAGAAAATCCGCCTTCTGGCCGGACAGGGCGGTCAGGTTCGGTTCGGCCAGGGTGCGAACCGCGCCCTTTTGTTCAAGCGCCTGCAAAAGCAGCGCAAATTGCAGGCTGCCGGCGGTGAAGCCAAGGGTCACCTGGCCTTGCGTATTGCCGCTGAGCGCCGGGTTGCCCCCGCCCAGAACGCTGTCGATCGTGCCGCCCGCGACAAGGCTGCCCGAGCCTGCCTTGACGCCGAGGCCCGTGGTGTTCGTGCTCTTGATCGCAAGGCTCGAGCTCAGGCTTTTCTCGACCGACCTTTGCATCTCCATGAAGCGGACCTGCAAGGTTACCTGCTGCGTGCCACCGACGCTCATGAGGTTCGACACGCGGCCGGGCGCGTAGCGCTGCGCGAGTTCCAGAGCCCGATCCAGCCGCCCGGACGAAGAGACGGTGCCCGACAGAACGATCCCGTCGTTCGCCGTGCGCACGTCGATGCTTTCATTCGGAAGGATCTGTTTCAGCCGCTCTTTCAGTTCCGACACATCAGGCGTGACATGCACGTCCACATTCGTGATCAGCAGCCCGTTCGGGCCAAGCAGCGTCAGGGTGGTCCGCCCCGGCGCCTTGCCCAGAACGTAGATCGACTTGTTCGACAGCGTGGAGATGTCGGCGATGCCGGGGTTGGCGACCGAAGTCTCGGCAAAGGGGGTGTCGCTTTCCAGGACAACGGCACGATTCATGGTGACATTCAGCACCGTGGTCGGTGCGCCGGCCATCACGTGAAGCGTTGCGGCAGACGCCCGGGGCGCGGGAGCGAAAACGACGGTCAGCCCGATCAGGCCCGCGCTCCACAACTGTTTCATGCCCATACGACCAACCTTTCCCAACCCAATCCCCCGGAGTTCTTGGCGCCCCGATTGCGCCGACAATGCGCTGTTCGGCCTTTTTTTGCAAGAATCAAACCGTTGCGGGGCGACCTAGATGTGGATAACTGGCAACAGACGGAATTTTGGGGCCTGACGATCCGTCAGGCCCCATATCCTGTGGCCGATCAGCCCGAAACGCTTGGGTCAGTTGGTGCAGGGGATCGGAACTTCGATGACTTTCATGCCGGTGCGCTGGCGGATCGTGCAGACCTGCTGCTTCGGAGCGGCCGCGACCGGAGCCTTCGCCTCGATCCCCAGCAGACGGTTGGAGTCAACCTCGACCGCGCTCGCCATCTTGCTGTCCTGAAGGCCGACAAGCGACATCGAGAGCCGTCCCGTGGCCTGGGCCTGGGCCAGAATGGCGACCTGCTGCGGCGTGGCTTCAACCGTGACGGTGCGCGGCGGCTGGGCAGGGGCCTTGGCCTTGGCATCGACGACGGGGGGATTGATGGACTGATCGATGGCGATCACGCGCATGCCCGGTTCGATCAGCTTGGTGACCTCGGCGGGGGACAGGGTGCTGCGACCCGTCCAGTAGATATCGACGCGATCCTCGGGGCGCAGGAAGCCCGAGATCGAGTTCGCCCCGTCAACACGGACGGTAAAGGCGCGATTGCCGGCCGAAAGACGCGACGTGATCCCGGCATCCTGACCGGGTTCCGTCACGGCCGTGCTCAGGATCGGCTCATACTGATCGACCTGACGCATCACCACACGGGTTTCATTGGCGCCATTCGGGAAGAGCTTGTTCAGGTCGGTGAAAGCAGTGGGGGGGACGGCGTTCGCCTGCCAGGCGATCTTGCCGACGTCGGCCTTTGTCAGGACGTCGCCATAGGACAGCGTCTTGATGGCCACATAGACCGGCACCGTCTGAACGGCGTTTTGTTTCGCGCGGGCCAGTGCTGCCGCGTTCTGGCTCAGGAGCCCCCGTGCCATGTAGACCGCCGCGCCTGCAAGCGCGATCCCAACGACGAGGACGAGACCGAAGATCGTTCGCATCCGGATTTCCTTTCCAAACAGTCGCCCCTGCTCGTGCGTGACCCGCCGTTCGTGACGAGTCGTTCCGGGCGTTTCAGAAGCAAACCACGCGAATGTGGCATAAGTTGGCGCGGCTCAGGTGTATGAGCAGCGCATGGGGACGACCAGATTCCGGCCTATTTGGATTGGCCGAGCGTCACCTTCGTCGCGCCGATGTAGTCGCCGACTTTCGTCGTAGCACTGGTCGTGCTCGTGATGACGGGCACGATGAAGAGCATGCCGATTCCGATGACCGCGGCGGTCAGAACGACCCAGTCCACAGTCACCGCCCCATCCTCTGCACGGATGAAGTGGCTGATAGTCTGATATCGCCGACTGTCGGTCATGGGTTGCACTCTACCAACTGGAGACTGTGGCAAGCCGGAAAACGCCCCGACCGTCCGAGAACTCTTGGCCGAACCAGCCGCGCGCACCTTGGCGCGCACGGCTTGTTCTGGCGGGCGGCCAGAAGGTCGATCTTCATGCCGCCCGTTATGCAGTGTGCGCCTTATTGGCCGGTGCTGACGGTCACGCCGCTGACGGCCGTCGAGATGCTGGTGGCAGCGGTCGAGATGCCACCCGACACGGTGTTCATCGCAGCGAAGCCGAGGGCAACCACGGCGGCGGTCAGCACGACCCAGTCAACGGTCACAGCGCCAGCTTCGTCGGCACGGAACTTCTTCACGAGAGCAAACAGTTTCATTTCATGTCCCTTTCAGGTTGTCACAAGCTTCGTTTCCTGCCCAGGAGCGTCGATCCGGCCTCTGTTCCGGGATCGTTTCCGCCTCGGCATGTGGGTAATTAGCCCCCGAATCGTGGCTGGACTTGGGCAGGCCCTGTACATTTTCGGGAAGAGTTAACTGCTTTTGTTGGGCGCAAAACGCCTTCATTTCTATTAAATGATTGTTATTAAACGACTTCGTCGGGGCTGCTTTCGAAATCCCCGGCTTCGGGCCACAAGCGCGCGCAAAAAACTTCGGGGACCGGTTGAGCAAGATGGATTGGAAAGACCGCCGAGTTTTTGCGAGACACGTTCTGTGAAGGTGAAAAAGGGGCCGAGAATCGCATGAAGGGGCTTTCGACGGGTCTTCTGGTCGTCTGTCTCGCCCTGTGCGGCCCGACTCGCGCCGAATCGGTTGGGGGCGGGCAGGGCAATTTCACCTTTCACATGGTCAAGCCGCCGGCTCCGGGTCAGACGCGGCTGATCACGGTTCAGATCGATCCGGCCGAACAGGCCAAGCGCATTGCGCCTCCGCCGCCGATTCCCGTGAGTCTGGCAAAACCGCTGCCTCCCGCTACGGCAGGCGTGACGCCCACCCCGGAGGCAACCCCGTCGGGCGCTCGGTATCCGTGGTTCTGGGACGCGGTATCGCCGGGGCTGGCGCGCCCCGAGGGACGGTTCCCGCGCGCTCTTGCCGCCCTGTCCCTGGGACCGAACGGGGAAGTGGTGGCTGCCCCGCGCCTGAAGCGCCTGCAGCGCCTTGCCGCAACCTACGGCAAGACGCTGCTTCAGGCGACGATCGGGAAACAGGTCTCGCCCGCCTTTGCGCTGGCGGTGATGGCGGTCGAGTCGGGGGGGAACCCGAAGGCGGTCAGCCGCACCGGGGCGCAGGGGCTGATGCAGCTCATGCCCGGGACGGCCAAGCGGTTCAACGTGAAGGATGCCTTCGACCCGACGCAGAACATTCAGGGCGGGGTCGATTACCTCGATTGGCTCATGGGGCAGTTCAACGGCGACCCGCTCATGGTGCTGGCCGCCTACAATGCCGGCGAGAATGCCGTGCTGTCATCGGGCGGCGTGCCGGCAACGACCGAGACGCGGGACTACGTGCCGAAGGTGCTTGCCGCCTGGCGCGAGGCACAGGGCCTGTGCCTGACCCCGCCCGAGCTTGTCAGCGACGGCTGCGTGTTCCGCACGGCCACGACCGTGGCCGCGGCGACGAACTAGACGAACACATCCGCCCATTCTGGGTGACGCAGCCGCGTGGCATTCACGAAGGGGCAGAGGGGAACGATCTTCACCCCCTCCGCCCGGGCATCCGCCACCAGCCGCTCGACCAGCGCCCGGCCGGCCCCCGTGCCGCGAAAGCTGTCGGGAACGCTGGTGTGATCCGCGATGATGAGCGTCGGCGAGGCGATGGAGAAGGTCAGCTCTGCCTCCTCCGTGCCCCGCCGCAGCACGTAGCGCCCCTTCGAGCCCGTCGTCTCGCGGGCGATCGGGTCCTCAGCCGACAATCGTGGCCTCGGTCGCGCCGCGCAGCTCGGCGTCGCTGACGCCCTCGGCCAGCTCGACGATCTTCAGGCCCCCCGGAACCACGTCCAGCACGCCGAGGTTGGTGATGATGCGGTCCACCACGGCCTTGCCGGTCAGCGGCAGGGTGCATTGCTTGAGAAGCTTCGATTCCCCGTGCTTCGAGGTGTGGTCCATCACCACCACGACCCGCTTCACCCCGGCGACAAGGTCCATCGCCCCGCCCATGCCCTTCACGAGCTTGCCGGGGATCATCCAGTTCGCAAGATCGCCCTCTTGCGAGACCTCCATCGCGCCAAGGATCGCCATCGCGATCTTGCCGCCGCGGATCATCGCAAAGCTCTGCGCGCTGTCGAAATAGGCGGTCTGCGGCAGTTCCGTGATGGTCTGCTTGCCGGCGTTGATGAGGTCGGCATCCTCGTGACCGGCCAGCGGGAAGGGGCCCATGCCCAGCATCCCGTTTTCCGATTGCAGCGTGACGTTCACGCCCTCGGGGATGTAGTTCGACACCAGCGTCGGAATCCCGATGCCGAGGTTCACATACATGCCGTCTTCAAGTTCCCGTGCCGCGCGCGCGGCCATCTGGTTGCGGTCCCAAGCCATGATCTGTCCTCCTCAGGCCGCCTGAACGGTGCGGTTCTCGATGCGCTTTTCGTGCTCGCCCTGGATCAGGCGGTGCACGTAGATGCCCGGCAGGTGGATCTTGTCGGGATCGAGCGTGCCCAGCGGCACGATTTCCTCGACCTCGCAGATGCAGACCTTGCCGCAGGTGGCGGCCGGCACGTTGAAGTTGCGCGCGGTCTTGCGGAAGACGACGTTGCCCGAAGTGTCGGCGCGCCAGCCCTTCACGATCGCGATATCGGCCACGATCCCGCGTTCAAGGATGTAGGTCTGGCCGTCGAACTCCTTGTGTTCCTTGCCCTCGGCGATCACCGTGCCCACGCCGGTCTTGGTGTAGAAGGCGGGAATGCCCGCGCCGCCCGCGCGCATCCGTTCGGCCAGCGTGCCCTGCGGATTGAACTCCAGCTCCAGCTCGCCCGACAGATACTGACGCATGAACTCGGCATTCTCGCCCACATAGGACGAGATCATCTTCCGCACCTGGCGGGTTTGCAGCAAGAGCCCGAGACCGAATTCGTCCACGCCCGCGTTGTTCGAGGCGACGGTCAGGTTCTTCGTGCCCGCGTCGCGGATCGCCGCGATCAGAAGTTCCGGAATGCCGCAAAGGCCGAAGCCCCCGGCCGCGATCGTCATGCCGTCGAACAGCAGCCCCTCAAGCGCCGCCGCCGCGTCTGGATAGACCTTTTTCATGAAGCTCTCCCTGAATCCTCTGGGCGAAGTTGTGGCGCGGGGCGGGCGGGGTGTCAATCGCTGCGCCGCGGCAATGGATGTGCTGCCGGGTTGGGGCTATCTGCCCCCACACCCCCGAGGATATTTGCGCCAAGATGAAGACGCGCCTACTCGGCCGCCTTCTTCGCGCGGGCCTTCGGGGCAGCCTTGGTCTTCGGGGCGGCCTTGGGTTTCGCGGCCGCCTTCGGTTTCGCCGCACTCTTCGCGGCCGCCTTTGGGGCGGCCTTCTTCTTGCCGCCCTTGGTCGCCTTGGCCGCGATCAGCTCAAGCGCCTGATCCAGCGTCACGGCCTCGGGCTCCACGTCCTTGGGCAGGGTGGCGTTGACCTTCGCCCATTTGACATAGGGCCCATAGCGCCCGGCCATGACCTGCACGGGGCCACCGTCCGGGTGCGCGCCCAACTCGCGCAGCGGCGCGGCAGCGGCGGGACGGCCGCCCCGGCTTTGCTTGGCCGCAAGCACCTCGACCGCGCGGTTCATGCCGATGGTGAAGACCTCTTCCACGTCGGGCAGGTTCGCATAGGTCGTGTTGTGCTTCACGTAGGGCCCGAAGCGACCGATCGCGGCCTCGACCGGGGCGCCGTCTTCGGGATGGTTCCCGATCTGGCGGGGCAGGGACAGAAGGTCGAGCGCGCGGTCCAGCGTGAGGCTTTCGGGCGACCAGCCCTTGGGCAGGCTGGCGCGGTCGGGCTTGGGATTGTCCTGCGTCGCCTCGCCGCGCTGCACGTAGGGGCCGAAACGGCCCGTGCGCAGCGTGATGTCATTGCCCGCAGCATCCTGGCCCAGCACCTTGCCGTCGATCGCAGCGTCTTCGCCGTTGGGCGAGGACAGCGGGCGGGTGTAGCGGCATTCGGGGTAATTGGCGCAGCCGATGAAGGCCCCGCCCGAGCGCGCGGTCTTCAGGTGCAGCCGTCCCTTGTGACAGGTCGGGCAGATGCGCGGATCGGACCCGTCCGTCCGCGGCGGGTAGAGATGGGGCGCCAGCACCTCGTCGATCTTTTCCAGAACCTCGCTGATGCGCAGGTCGGACGTCTCGGCAATCGCGGCGGAGAAGTCGCGCCAGAAGCGGGCCAGCACCTCCTTGTAGGGGCGGCTGCCGGCCGAGATGTCGTCAAGTTCCTCTTCGAGATCGGCGGTGAAATCGTATTCGACATAGCGGCGGAAGTAGTTCGTCAGGAACGCCGTCACCAGCCGCCCCTTGTCCTCGGGGATCAGGCGGTTCTTGTCCTTGCGCACATATTCGCGGTCCTGGATCGTCGTGACGATCGAGGCATAGGTCGAGGGACGGCCGATCCCCAGTTCTTCCATCCGCTTGACCAGCGTCGCCTCGGTGTAGCGGGGGGGCGGCTGGGTGAAGTGCTGCTCCGGCGTGACCTTGCGCTTTTCGGTCGGCTCGCCCTTGGCGATCTGCGGCAGGCGGGCGCCATCGTCGCCCTCGTCGTCGTCGCGGCCCTCGTCATAGACGGCAAGGAAGCCGTCGAACAGCACGACCTGCCCGGTCGCGCGCAGTTCCACCTGACCATCGGCGCTGGCGATGTCCACCGTGGTGCGTTCCATGCGCGCGGCGGCCATCTGGCTGGCGATGGTGCGCTTCCAGATCAGGTCATAGAGGCGGCGCTGGTCGGCATCGGCGATGCGCAGCTTCTCGGGGGCCGCGGACATGTCCGTGGGCCGGATGCATTCGTGCGCCTCTTGCGCGTTCTTGGCCTTGTTCTTGTACATCCGCGGGCTGTCGGGGACATATTGCGCCCCGAAGCGGCGGCCGATCTCGGCGCGGGCGGCCATCACGGCTTCGGGGGCCATGTCGATGCCGTCGGTCCGCATGTAGGTGATGTGCCCCGCCTCATAGAGCCGCTGTGCCGCCGACATGCAGGCCTTGGCGCCCATGCCGAACTTGCGGCTGGCCTCCTGCTGGAGGGTCGAGGTCATGAAGGGCGCATAGGGATTGCGCGTGGCGGGCTTTGCCTCGACCGATTTCACCGAGAGCGCGCGCGACGAGATCGCCTGCACCGCAAGCTCGGCGGCCTCGGCGGTCGGAATGTCGTAGCGGTCGAGCTTCTTGCCGCCGAGAACGGTCAGCCGGGCCTCGAATTCCTGCCCGCGCGGGGTGGCGAGCAGGGCGGCCACGGTCCAGTATTCGCGGGCGCGGAAGGCCTCGATCTCCATCTCGCGCTCGACGATGAGGCGCAGGCAGACCGACTGCACCCGCCCGGCCGAGCGCGCGCCCGGCAGCTTGCGCCAGAGCACCGGCGAAAGGTTGAACCCCACGAGATAGTCCAGCGCGCGGCGGGCGAGGTAGGCCTCGACCAGCGCGCTGTCCACCTCGCGCGGCTTGCCCATCGCCTCGGTCACGGCGGCCTTGGTGATCGCGTTGAAGGTGACGCGGCTCACCTTCGTGTCCTTCTTGATCGCCTTCGACAGCGCCTCTTGAAGGTGCCACGAGATCGCCTCCCCTTCGCGGTCGGGGTCGGTGGCAAGGATCAGCGTGTTGTCGCTTTTCAGCGCCTCGGTGATCGCGCGGATATGCTTCTTGCTGTCCGCGGCGACTTCCCAGGTCATTGCGAAATCGTGGTCGGGATCGACCGAGCCATCCTTCGGCGGCAGGTCGCGCACATGGCCGTAGGACGCCAGAACCGTGTAATCGGAACCGAGATATTTGTTGATTGTCTTGGCTTTGGCCGGGGATTCGACGACGACGACTGGCATGTAATCCTCTTGCGGCACACCTTTGGGTGGCGCGGCAAGATGGAGGGCAAGCCCGGGGAATGTCAATGGAGGGTGGGGATTGCCGGGATTGCATGGCGCAAATCCCGCCGCCCGGATTGCTGGCCTTTCAGGTCAGCCGGGCGATCAGGCCCCCCGGTTGACGTTGCAGTTTCCCGTCCAGTTCCAGCGTCGTCAGATGCGGCGCGACCTCGGAAGGCGCGAGGCAGAGGTCGCGGATCAGTTGGTCTTCGGCCACCGGGCTTGGGCCGAGCCGGTCGAGGATCTGGCGGTGCAGCGCGGCGATCCGGCGCAGCGGCGTCTCTGCGCCCGGGGCGATGGCTTTCGGGACCGTCGGCGGTTCCGCCGCGGGCGGTGCGGGATGGGCCGGCGGGGCAGGGGGCGCGGCACTCGCGGGGCCAAGCGCCTCGATCACGTCGGCTGCGCTGCGGATCAGGGTCGCGCCATCGCGGATCAACTGGTTGCAGCCGCCCGCGCGGGCGTCGAAGGGATGGCCGGGAATGGCGAAGACGTCGCGTCCCTGATCGAGCGCGGTGCGCGCGGTGATCAGACTGCCCGAGCGCGCGGCGGCTTCGACCACCACCACGGCGCGGGCGAGGCCCGAGATCAGGCGATTGCGCAGCGGGAAGTGGCGGGCCTGCGGTGCAAGGCCCATGGCCTGTTCGGACAGCCGGCAGCCGGTCTCGGCGATGCGGGTGGCGAGCGAGGCGTTTTCCTGCGGGTAGATGTGATCGACCCCGCCGGCCTGCACGGCGATCGTCGCGCCGGGAAGCGCGGCGTCATGTGCAGCGGCGTCGATGCCGCGTGCAAGGCCCGAGACGACGACATAGCCCGCCTCGCGCAGGTCCGCGGCCAACCGCCGGGCCATCCGCATTCCAAGGCTCGAGGCGTTGCGCGCGCCGACCAGCGCCACCATCGGGCGCGCCATCAGCGCGGGATCACCGATGGCCCACAGAAGCGGCGGCGCATCCGCGAGGTCGGCGAGGGACTTGGGGTAGCTGTCCATTCCCCGCATGAGAAGCCGCGCCCCCGCCCGGCGGGCGGCGGCCGCCTCCGCCCGCCAGCGCCTCGGGGAAGGGGGCGTAATCGGGGATGCCCGCCGCCTGCGCGATGTCGGGCAGTGCTGCCAGCGCGGCCCCGGCGCTGCCGTGTTCGGTCATGAGCCGCCAGAATGTGGCAGGCCCGACCCGCCGCGACCGGATCAGGCGCAGCCAGGCCATCGCCTCGTCCGCCGTGGGCTGCCCGGGCTCTGCCAGCCCGGGCGCGCCGTTCAGAATCGGTCCGTCTGCCATCGCCTGCGCCTCCTGTCCGGGTCGCAGGGTGGCGCGGTCGGGTTAACGCGCGGTAAATCGCGTCCGTCAGGCAGCCGAGCCGCCGACCGTCAGCCCGCCGATCAGCAGCGTCGGCTGGCCCACGCCCACCGGCACCCACTGACCCGCCTTGCCGCAATTGCCGATGCCGGGGTCCAGCGCCATGTCGTTGCCGATGGCGCGGATATGCTTCATCGCGGTCGGCCCGTCGCCGATCAGCGTCGCCCCCTTCACCGGTGCGCCCACCTTGCCGTTCTTCACGCGATAGGCCTCGGTGCAGGAAAAGACGAACTTGCCGTTGGTGATATCGACCTGTCCGCCGCCGAAGCCCACCGCGTAGATGCCGTCCTTCAGGCTGGCGAGGATCGCCTCGGGCGCGTCCGTCCCGCTGGTCATGTAGGTATTGGTCATGCGCGGCATCGGCAGGTGGGCATAGCTTTCGCGCCGGCCGTTCCCGGTCGAGGCGACGCCCATCAGCCGCGCGTTCTGGCGGTCCTGCATGTAGCCCACCAGCACGCCGTCTTCGATCAGCACGGTGCGGTTCGACGGCGTGCCTTCGTCATCCACGCTGATCGATCCACGCCGGTCGGGGATCGTGCCGTCGTCCACGACGGTCACGCCCCTGGCCGCGACCTGCTGGCCCATGAGCCCCGCGAAGGCCGAGGTGCCCTTGCGGTTGAAGTCGCCCTCCAGCCCGTGGCCGACCGCCTCGTGCAGCAGGACGCCCGGCCAGCCCGGCCCAAGAACCACGTCCATGACGCCCGCAGGCGCAGGCTCGGCCTCGAGGTTGACGAGGGCGATGCGCAGCGCCTCGCGCGTCACGCCTTCCCAGTTGTCGCGCGCGATCAGCCCGTCCAGCGTGACGCGCCCGCCGCCGCCCGCGCCGCCACTTTCGCGCCGCCCGTTCTGATCGACGATGACTGAGACATTAAGCCGCGCCATGGGCCGCACATCCGCCAGCCGAAGCCCGTCCGGACGCAGGATCTCGACCTCCTGCAACGAGGCCGCGACGGTGGCGGAAACCTGCACCACGCGCGGGTCGAGCGCGCGGGCGAAGGCGTCGATCTCGCGCAGGACATCGACCTTCACGGCGAAGGGCGCGCCGGCGATCGGGTCGAGGTCTGTATAGAGGCGCCGGTTGGTCCCGACAGGCGCATCCGCCAGCGTGCCGCCCCCGTCGCCCACCGCGAGTCGCGCGGTTTCCGCCGCACGGGCAAGGGCTTGCACGCTGATCTCCGTCGAATGGGCATAGCCGCAGACATCGCCCCGCACGGCGCGCAGGCCGAAGCCCTCGGAGGCATCGTAGCTTGCGGTCTTGATCCGGCCATCGTCCAGCACCAGCGCCTCGGACCGGCGGCGCTCTAAAAACAGCTCGCCATCGTCCGCGCCGGCCGTGGCGGCGCGCAGAACCCCGAGCGCCTCAGCCTCGTCCAGATGCGTCTCGAAGGGTTGGAAGCTGTCGTGCGCCATGGGGTGACCTCGTTCTTGTCCTTGATATGGATCAACAAGCGTCACCGTGTCTCTACGGTTTCACTTGTCGGCTACGCCGTAATATGGTTTTTCAGGGGCGGCAAACAATGGGAGTCCGGACAAGCGTCCGGGGACCCGAACGAGCGGCCTCAAGCCGCGGAGCAACGGGAAGAGAAGATGCGCAAGCTTACCATCAGAACGGGACTCGGTGCCGGGATCGCCCTGATCGCATCGGCTGTCGCGGCCTCGGCGCAGACGGCCACGCCGATCATCGGTCAGCCGGTTGACGGGGCCACCGGGTTCCAGCCCGCCGGCACGATCGTCGCCCGGCACATTCATGGCCTCGAAGGGATGATCACCGACATCATGGCCGCCATCGTGGTCTTCGTGTCGCTCTTGCTGCTCTATGTCATCTTCCGGTTCAACAAGAAGGCCAACCCCACTCCGGCCAAGTTCACGCACAATTCACCGCTCGAGATCGCGTGGACGCTGATCCCGGTCGTGATCCTCGTGATCATCGGCGCCTATTCGCTGCCGGTGCTCTTCCTTGAAGAGCAGGTTCCGAAGGCCGACATCACGATCAAGGCGACGGGCAACCAGTGGTATTGGCACTACGACTACATGGACGCCAACGCGAAGTTTGGCTTTGACAGCTACATGCTGGGCAGCCCCGCGACGCTGACGGATGCCGATCAGAAGGCGGGCGCCAAGGCCTATGTGATGAACGCCGCGATGAAGGCGAAGCTGGCCGCCGCGGGCTACACGCCCGACCAGTTCAAGCTGGCCGTGGACAACCCGGTCGTCGTGCCCGTCGGCAAGACCGTCGTGGTCGAGGTCACCGGTGCGGACGTGATCCACTCGTGGAAGGTTCCGGCCTTCGGCGTTATGATGGACGCGGTCCCCGGCCGTCTGGCCAAGACCTGGTTCCGCGCCGACAAGCCCGGCATCTACTTCGGCCAGTGCTCGGAACTCTGCGGCACCTACCACGCCTACATGCCCATCGAGGTGCGCGTGGTCAGCCAGAAGGACTACGAAGCCTGGCTTGGCAAGGCCAAGCAGCTCTTTGCCGACGCCGCCACCGGCTCGGCTCCGGTGCAGGTCGCATCGAAATAATCTGACGCGTCGGGGCCGCGCCCGGCGTGGCCCCCGCGGCGCATGAGGACAACATGAGCGATACGCAGACCTATCAGCACGGCGGGCAGGACGGAGAAGCCGGCTTCGGCGACTATGTCCTGCTTCTGAAGCCGCGGGTCATGTCGCTCGTGGTCTTCACCGCGATGGTCGGGCTGCTGGTGGCGCCGGTCCACATGAACCCCTTCATCGCCTTTACCTCCATCCTGTTCATCGCGCTCGGGGCCGGGGCCTCGGGGGCGCTGAACATGTGGTGGGACGCGGATATCGACGCGAAGATGCGCCGGACCAAGGGCCGCCCCGTCCCGGCCGGGCGGGTCGCCGCCGGCGAGGCGCTGGGCGTCGGGCTGGCGCTGTCGGGCCTGTCGGTGGTCATGCTGGGGCTGGCCGCGAACATGCTGGCCGCAGCCCTTCTGGCGTTCACGATCTTCTTCTATGCCGTCGTCTATTCGATGTGGCTCAAGCGCTCGACCCCCCAGAACATCGTGATCGGCGGCGCGGCCGGGGCCTTTCCGCCCATGATCGGCTGGGTCGCGGCGACGGGCCATGTGGGCCTTGCGAGCGTGTTGATGTTCGGCCTGATCTTCATGTGGACGCCGCCGCACTTCTGGTCGCTCGCGCTGTTCATGAAGGACGACTATTCCAACGCCGGCGTGCCGATGCTGACCGTGACGCACGGGCGCAAGGCGACGCGGACGCATATCCTGATCTACACGATCCTGCTGGCCCCCGTGGCGATCGGCGCGGCATTCACTTCGATCGGCGGGCCGATCTATCTTGCGACCTCGGTCGTTCTGAACGCCGGTTTCCTGCGCGGCGCATGGGCCATCTGGCGGCGGGACGAGGTGCAGGCCGAGGCGGACAACTACGCCGTCGAAAAGAAGGTCTTCCGCTTCTCGCTGATGTATCTCTTCCTCCACTTCGGCGCGCTTCTGGCCGAGGCGGCGCTGCGACCCTACGGATTGGGGGGCTGGTGATGTCCTTTCAGCCCGACCACGACCTGCACAAGCGCCGGCTGGGCCGCAATCTCGGGCTTGGTCTGTCGCTGATCGCCTTTGTCGTCATCGTTTTCGGCATCACGATCGTCAAGGTCTCGGACCAGCCGCGGCCCTGGGCGAAGAAGGCGCAACCGGCGACCTCGGTGTCTTCCGGTGCAAGCGCCACCGTCTCCGGCCCGGCAGCGGGGACCAAGCCATGAAAGTTCCGGGCGCCGCTCCCGTCCTGATCGCGCTGGCGGTGATCGGTGGCTGCCTTGGCGGCGCGGCCTGGGCGGCCTGGCCGCAGCTTTCCCGGCTGGCGGGCATCGGCCCGGTCAGCCCGCTGGACCGCAAGGTGACGATCCATTTCGCCGCCCTGCCGACGGCGGGCAATCCCTACAACTTCCGCCCGCTTGCCGACCGCATGACGCTGCGGCTGGGCGAGACGGGCATCGCCTTCTATCAGGCCGAGAATTCGGGCAGCCGTGCCCTTGTGGGGCAGGCGCAGTATCACGTGACGCCCGCCGCGGTGGACAAGTATGTCGTCCGTGTGGCCTGTTTCTGCACGCAGCAGCAGTCGCTTGCCCCGCACGAGAAGATCGAGATGCCGGTGACCTTCTTCGTCGATCCGTCCATCGCGTCGAACCCGAAGTTCGCCGATCTGCGGGACATCACCCTGTCCTACACTTTCCATGAGGCCAAAGGGCCCGAACGTCAGGCGGCCGTGACCAAGCCGCCTGTCGCAATCTTAAACTGAGCCGACGAGGGATCGCCAATGGCGCACGAAAAGAACCACGATTATGTAATCCTTCCGCCGTCCATCTGGCCCTTCCTCGGGTCCGTCGGCGCGTTCATCATGCTGTTCGGCGCGGTGCTCTGGATGCATCACATGGGCGTCTGGATGTTCGCAGCCGGCGCGCTCGTCGTGGCTTACGTGATGTATGGCTGGTGGTCGGAAACGATCCGCGAAGGCAACTCGGGCGAATACACCCCCGTTGTCCGCATCAGCCTGCGCTACGGCTTCATCATGTTCATCATGTCCGAGGTGATGTTCTTCGCCGCCTGGTTCTGGACCTTCATCAAGCACGCGATGTATCCCGGCGGCCCGACCACGCCTGCGGCCTTCCACGTCTGGCCCCCGGCCGGGATCGAGACCTTCGACCCCTGGCACCTGCCGATCATCAACACGCTGATCCTGCTCTGCTCGGGCGCCGCCGCGACATGGGCGCACCATGCGCTGGTGCACGAGAACAACCGCAAGGATCTCGTGAACGGGCTGATCCTCGCCATGGGTCTTGGCGCGCTCTTCACCTGCTTCCAGGCCTATGAATACAGCGAGGCGTCCTTTGGCTTCGCCGGCAACATCTACGGCGCGTCCTTCTTCATGGCGACGGGCTTCCACGGCGCCCACGTCATCATCGGGACGATCTTCCTGGGCGTCTGCCTGATCCGCGCCCTGCGGGGCGATTTCACCCCCGAACAGCATGTCGGCTTCGAGGCCGCCGCCTGGTACTGGCACTTCGTCGATGTCGTCTGGCTGTTCCTCTTCGCGCTGGTCTATATCTGGGGCGGCAACGGTCTCGCCTGACGGAAGGGGTCATTGACCCCGCCAGAATGAGGTCTAAGAAAGCGCGAGGCCCTTGGGCTTCGCGCTTTTCATTTCGGGGATCACCATGAACCGGCGCTACATCTTTCCGCTCCTGCTCGGGCTGGTCGGGGCGGGCATCCTCGTCAGCCTTGGCGTCTGGCAGCTGCACCGCCTGACATGGAAGGAGAACCTGCTGGCCGCGATCACGGCCAAGATCTCCGCTCCGCCGATTAGTCTGCCCGCGCATCCCGACCCCGACCACGACCGCTATCTGGCGGTGACGGCGCAGGGGCATGTGGGCGGCGAGGTGCTGAAGGTTCTGACCTCGACGGCCGAGCGCGGGGCGGGCTACCGGCTGATCTCGCCCTTCACGCTGACCGATGGCCGCCGGGTGATGGTCGATCGCGGGTTCATCCCGCAGCCGCAGGCCGCCAAACCGCCGCCCGGATACGACACCACGCTGGTCGGCAACCTCGACTGGCCGCGCGAGACCGACATGTTCACGCCCGCGCCGGATCTCAAGGACGACATCTGGTTCGCCCGCGACGTGCCGAAGATGGCCCAAGCGTTGAAGACCGAACCGATCCTGATCGTGGCCAAGCGCGCGCCGGGCGAGGCGGCGACCGTCACGCCGATGCCCGTGGACACGTCGGGCATCCGCAACCAGCACCTCAACTACGCCATCACATGGTTTTCCCTTGCGATTTGCTGGCTGGGGATGACAGGGCTGCTGCTGTGGCGTATCAGGCGGAAAGAGGTCTAGGCAGGTGACGATGCAGTATGTTTCGACCCGGGGCGCAGCCCCCGTGCTTTCCTTCGAACAGGCGATGCTGACAGGGCTGGCCCGGGACGGCGGCCTTTACGTGCCCGAAACCATTCCGACGCTGACCGAGGCAGAGATCGCGGCCCTTGCGGGGCTGTCCTATGAGGACGCGGCCTTCCGCATCATGCGCCCCTTCATGGGCGACGCCTTCGCAGATGACGAATTCCGCGCCCTGATCGCCCGGGCCTATGCGGGCTTCGGCCACAGCGCGCGCGCGCCGCTGGTGCAGCTTGCCCCGAACCATTTCCTGCTGGAGCTGTTCCACGGGCCGACGCTGGCCTTCAAGGACTTCGCCATGCAGTTGATCGGCCAGATGTTCCAGGCCGCGCTGTCGCGCTCGGGCCAGCGGATCACCATCGTGGGGGCCACCTCGGGCGATACCGGGTCGGCCGCGATCGAGGCGTTCCGCGGTCTTGCCAATGTCGATGTCTTCATCCTGTTCCCGCATGGGCGGGTAAGCCCGGTTCAGCGCCGCCAGATGACCACGCCTGCGGAGGCGAACGTCCACGCCCTCGCGCTGCATGGCGATTTCGACGATTGCCAGGCGCGGGTGAAGGACATGTTCAACGACTTCGCCTTCCGCGACGCGGTGGGGCTGGCGGGCGTGAACTCGATCAACTGGGCGCGGGTGCTGGCGCAGGTGGTCTATTACTTCACCGCCGCCGTCAGCCTTGGCGCGCCGCATCGCGCGGTCAGCTTCACCGTGCCGACCGGCAACTTTGGCGACATCTTCGCGGGCTACATCGCCCGCCGCATGGGCCTGCCGATCGAGAAGCTGGTGGTCGCCACGAACCAGAACGACATCCTGCACCGCGCCCTGTCTTCGGGCGATTACGTGCCCGACGGGGTGAAACCCTCGATCAGCCCGTCGATGGACATCCAGGTTTCGTCCAACTTCGAACGCGCGCTGTTCGAGGCTTACGGCCGCGACGGCGCGGCGGTGGGGCAGCTCATGGCCGAGCTGAAAGCCGGGGGCTTTCACATCAGCCAGGGCGCGCTTGAGGTGCTGAGGGCGACATTCGCCTCGGGCCGGGTGTCGGAAGAGGAAACCACGGCCACCATCGCGCGGATGTTCCGCGAAACCGGCGAGGTGCTTTGCCCGCATACGGCGGTGGGCGTGAAGGTGGCCGAGGATCACCTTGGCGCGACGCCGATGGTGACGCTGGCCACCGCCCACCCGGCCAAGTTCCCCGACGCGGTCGAGGCCGCGACCGGCAAGCGCCCGGCGCTGCCTGCGCGCATGGCCGACCTCTTCGACCGGCCCGAGCGCGTGACCGAGGTCGCCAACGACCTTGCGGCGCTGGAAGCCCTGATCCGCGAAAGGACCGGGCATTGAGCGCGCGTCTGACCACCCTGCCCAACGGCCTGCGCATCGTGACCGAAGCGATGGCGGGCCTGCAATCCGCCTCTGTCGGGGTCTGGGTGACCGCCGGGGGGCGGCACGAACGGACCGAACAGAACGGCATCGCGCATTTCCTCGAGCACATGGCCTTCAAGGGCACGTCGCGGCGCAGCGCGCTTCAGATCGCCGAGGCGATCGAGGATGTGGGCGGCTACATCAACGCCTATACCAGCCGCGAGATGACCGCCTATTACGCCCGCGTTCTGGCCGAGGACGTGCCGCTGGCGATCGACGTGATTTCCGACATCGTGCTGAACCCGGTCTTCGACGCGAAGGAGATCGAGGTCGAACGCCACGTGATCCTTCAGGAAATCGGGCAGGCGCTCGACACGCCCGACGACGTGATCTTCGACTGGCTGCAAGAGGCCGCCTATCCCGACCAGCCCTTCGGGCGCACCATCCTTGGGCCCGCCGAACGGGTCAGCAGCTTCCGGCGCGAGGATTTGCAGCGCTTCGTGGCCGAGCATTACGGGCCGGACCAGATGATCCTTGCCGCCGCGGGCGGGGTCGATCACGACCGGATCGTGGCGCTGGCGACCGAGGCCTTCGGCGATCTAAAGCCCGTCGGCAGCGCGGTGGTGCAGCCTGCGGCCTTCGCGGGCGGCGAGCGGCGCGAGCTGAAGACGCTCGAACAGGTGCATTTCGCGCTTGCCTTCGAGGCGCCGGGATACCGCGACGACGCGATGTATGTCGATCAGGTGCTGGCGACGGCGCTTGGCGGCGGCATGTCCTCGCGACTGTTCCAGAAGATCCGCGAGGAACGGGGGCTGTGCTATTCGATCTTCGCGCAGTCCGGCGCCTATGAGGACACGGGCCTTTTCACGATCTACGCCGGCACCTCGGGTGCCGAGATCGCGGAACTGGCGGGGCTCACGATCGACGAGCTGAAACGCTCGACCGGCGACATGACCGAAGCCGAGGTCGCGCGGGCGCGCGCCCAGATGAAGGCGGGACTGCTGATGGGGCTGGAAAGCCCGTCCGCCCGCGCCGAACGTCTGGCGCGGCTGCTCGCGATCTGGGGCAGGGTGCCCGACATCGACGAAGCGGTCGCCAAGATCGATGCGGTGACCGCCGAGGCGGTGCGCGCCCATGCCGGCAGGATGGCCGACAGCGGCCGCGTGGCGCTTGCGCTTTACGGCCCCGCCAGCGCGGCCCCCGATCTCGAGTCCATGAGGCGGAGGCTTGCCGCCTGATGTGGCCCTTCGGGGGTAAGCGCAGGATCGAGACGGAACGGCTGACCCTGCGTCTGCCGCTCCAGTCCGATTACGCTGCCTGGACCGAACTGCGGCGCGGCTCGGCCGACTTCCTCCAGCCGTGGGAGCCGACCTGGGCCGCCGACCATCTTGCGCGGCGGGCCTTTGCCAACCGGGTCTATTGGGCCGCCCGCGCCGTGCGGACCGGAACCGCGCTGCCGCTTTTTCTGGTCCGCCGCGACGATCAGGTGCTGCTGGGGGCGATCACGCTCGACAATATCCGTCGGGGTCCGGCGCAGGCGGGGACGCTGGGCTACTGGGTCGGTCAGCCCTACGCCCGGCACGGATATATGCGCGAGGCGTTGCAGGCGGTCGTGCATCACGCCTTCACCGTGCTTGACCTCAGCCGGCTGGAGGCCGCCTGCCTGCCCGAAAACGCCGCCTCGCGCGGGGTGCTGGAGAAATGCGGCTTCAAATACGAGGGCGTCGCGCAGAGCTATCTTCAGATCAACGGGCGCTGGCGCAACCATGTGCTTTACGCCAACCTGCGCGGGGATCGGCGCGGGCGGACGGATATCGGGTGAGGATGGCGGGCGGCGCAGCGGGGGGCTCGGCCCCCCGCACCCCCGAGGATATTTGGCCAAGGTGAAAGGGCCTTTGAACATGACGGTCTTGAACGCGGCCGATGCCGATTTTACCGCGCGTCTGGAGGCTGCCTGTCCCGGGAGCCTCAAACCGCTGAGCGCGGCCTATCTGGAAGAGCCGCGGGGGCGGTTCTTCGGCCATGCCGGCGCGCTGGTCGCGCCGCGAAGCGCAGAGGAGGTCGCGGCCATCGTGCGGCTGTGCGCCGACGCCCGGGTCGGGATCGTGCCCTGGGGCGGCGGCACCGGGCTTGTCGGCGGGCAGATCATCGCCGAGGGCGCGCCCGCGCCGGTGATCCTGTCGCTGGAGCGGATGGCCGCGGTGCGGGCGGTCTATCCGGAGGAAAACGTGATGATCGCCGAAGCCGGCGCGGTGCTGGCCGATGTCCATGACGCGGCAGAGGCGGCGGGCCGCCTCTTTCCGCTGACGCTCGCAAGCCAGGGGTCCTGCCGGATCGGGGGCAACCTTGCCACCAACGCGGGCGGCGTGAACGTGCTGCGCTATGGCAATGCGCGGGAGCTTTGCCTTGGCATCGAGGCGGTGCTGGCCGATGGCACGATCTGGCACGGGCTCAAGCGACTGAGGAAGGACAACACCGGCTATGACCTGCGCGATCTCATCGTCGGGTCCGAGGGCACGCTGGGGATCATCACGGCGGCGGCGCTGAAGCTGTTCCCGCGCCCGGCGATCGAGGGTGCGGCGCTGATGGCGGTGGAAAGTCCGGCGGCCGCGCTGAAACTGCTCGCGCTCGCCCGCGACCGGCTGGGCGAGGGGGTGTCGGCTTTCGAACTCATGCACCGGATGGGCTTCGATTTCCTGACCGAGGCGATCCCGGAGATGCGCCAGCCCTTTGAAACGCCCCCCGAATGGACGGTGCTGATCGACCTTGGCCTGCCGCGCGGGCAGGATGTGACCGCCGCGCTGGAGGCGATCTTCGAGGCGGGCGCGGAGGCCGGACTTGTTTCGGACGGCGTGATCGCGCAGTCCGAGGCGCAGCGGGCCGATTTCTGGGCCCTGCGCGAGCGCATCCCCGAAGCGAACCGCAAGATCGGGGCGATCTCCTCGCATGACATCTCGTTGCCGCTTTCGGAAGTTCCGGCCTTCATCGACAGGATGGGCGCAAGGCTCGCGGCGGCGGACGACTGGCGGGTGAACTGCTTTGGCCATCTGGGCGACGGCAACCTGCATTACAACGTCTTCCCGGCGAAGGGCCGCAGCCGTGCCGATTACGAGGCGCGCCGCGGCGAGGTGAAGCGGATGATCCACGACATGGTCCACGAGATGGGCGGATCGGTCAGCGCCGAACACGGCATCGGGCGGCTGAAGGTCGAGGATCTGGAACGCTACGGCGATCCGGCGAAGCTCGCCGCGATGCGGGCGGTGAAGGCGGCGCTCGATCCGCTGGGCATCCTCAATCCCGGTGCCGTGCTGCGCGGGGCATGACCGGGTGACAGCCTTCATCGCATCGCTGGAGGGGACGCCCCAGGGCCATGTCGCGGCGCTGTGCCTTGCGCTGCTGGCGGCGGTGCTGCACGCGATCTTCGGCGCGCTTCAGAAGGGGCGGCACGATCCCTGGCTGAGCCGGGCCGCCATCGACGCGAGCTACGGGCTGATGACGCTGCCGCTGGCGTTGTTCGCCGTGCCCTGGCCCACGCCGCGGCTCTGGCTGCTGCTGGGGGGCGCGTTCTGCATCCATGTGGCCTACAAGCTTTTGCAGGCAATGGCCTATTCGCGGGGCGCCTATACCGTCGTCTATCCCGTGGTGCGCGGCACCGGCCCGCTGTTTGCCGTGATCGGGGCGCGGATGGTGTTCGGCGAGCATTTCACGCTTGGCCAGTGGGGCGGGGTGCTGATGCTTGTGAGCGGCATCCTTGGCCTTGCGCTTTACAACCTGCGCCATGTCACCGTGGACCGCGAGACGCTGGTGCCGGCGCTTGGGCTGGCGGTGACGACGGGGGCCTTTGTCGCGCTTTACACGACCTACGACGCCTATGGCATCCGCGCGGCGGAAGACCCGTTCACCTTCCTTGCGTGGTTCTTCACCATCGACGGGATCTTCATGCCGATCTACACGCGCAAGCGCTGGCAAAGCCTGCCTTCGTCGCAGATCGTGCCCTTGATGAAGCGCGGCGTGATCGGCGCTGTCGTGGCGTGGTTCAGCTTCGGGTCGATCATGATGGCGACCCGGCTCGACAAGGTGGGAGAGGCGGCGGTGCTGCGCGAGACCTCGACCGTCTTCGCCGCCCTGATCGGCTGGCTTTTGCTGAACGAACGCGTGGGACGGCACCGGTTCCTGCTGATGGCGCTGATCGCCAGCGGCGCGGTGCTGGTCGAACTGGCGAAATAGCGCGCGCCCTCGGCTGGCTTCAGCCGGGGCAAATGGCCGTTGCGCGGGCGCAATGGCGGCGCATCTTCCGCGATGGACCCTTGCGGCAGACCGCCGATGCCCGGCGGCCGGAACGCCCCTTCCGGGGCGCATTGCAAGGAGATCGACAATGAGACCCATTCTTGCCATGGCGCTTGTGGCGCTGCCCCTTGGCCTGAGCCTGCCCGGCGTCGCCGCGGCCCAGACCGATCCGAAATCGGTGACCTGTGCCGATTTTCTGGCCATGAGCGATGCGGACAAGGCCAAGGCGGTGGCCGAGATGCATGCCGTCTCGCCCGATGCGGCGATGGCGATGGACGAGGCGGCGGTGGCGCAGGCCGTCGCCAAGACGACCTCGGGGTGCGAGGCGAACGGCGAGCAGACGGCCTACGCGGCCATGACCGCGCAATAGGGCCTTGGGCCGGGGCGACCCGGCCCCTGCCGTGACAGCGCGCGGTCTCGCGCTCGTGGCTTGCCTCGGCGGTCGTTTGACGGCATTCAGCCAGAAGCAACAGGAGAGGCCGATGCGCGAGAAGAAGATCAACCCGATCCTGAAACTGGTGATCGAGCTTGCGCCGGTCGTGCTGTTCTTCATCGCCTACAGCCGGATGAAGGGGCACACCGTCACCTTTCACGGCACGACCTATGACGCCTTCATCGCGGTGACGGCGGGGTTCATTCCGCTGATGATCCTGTCCACCGGGCTTCTGTGGTGGCTGACGGGCAAGCTTTCAAAGATGCAGATCGCGACGCTGGTGCTGGTGATCGTCTTTGGCGGGCTGTCGGTCTGGTTCAACGACGAGGCCTTTTTCAAGATGAAGCCGACGATCATCTACCTGTTGTTCGGCTCGATCCTTGGCGTGGGGCTTCTGCGCGGCGAGTCCTATCTGAAGGTCGTCGTCGAAGAGGTCATGCCGATGCGCAACGAGGGCTGGATGATCCTGACGAAGCGGCTCACGCTGTTCTTCTTCGGCCTGGCCCTCGCCAACGAGATCGTGTGGCGGACGATGTCCACCTCGGCCTGGGTCACGTTCAAGACCTTCGTGCTGACGGCGGCCCTGTTCGTTTTCTTCATGGGGCAGGGCAAGCTCTTGCAGAAATACGGCCTCGGCGAGGAGTGATCTACCAGATCCCGGGAAACAGCCGCCACGGGGTCGCCAGCTTGTAGCTGGCGTAATCGGCAAGCTGCTCCTCGAGGTGCTTTTCCTCGATCCCGATCCTGAGCGCGAGAAGCAGTGCCACCGCGCCCGCCACGGCAAGGCTCAGCCAGCTTCCCAGCACCAGCGAGGCGCAGGCCTGATAGGCGATGGTGACCGAATAGAACGGGTGGCGGACATAGGCATAGGCGCCGGTATCGACCACGCGGTGCGCGCGGTCAGCCTGAACGGTGACGGTCGTCGTGAGGTAGGGGTTCTCGCGCATCGTGCGGTATCCCGCCCAGGTCGCCACCGGAATGAAGGCCGCCGCCGCAAGGCGTAGCGCAAAGGGCACATGCGACCACTGGTGACGCACAGAGTCGAAGCCCGCGACAAGCGCCCAGAGCAGGATCAGCCCGGTATGGATCGGCACGAACAGCTTGTCGCCCAAGGGCTGGTCGCTTGGCGACAGCCGCGTGCGCGAGTCCACCAGCGCGGGATCGTGGATCACCAAGCCGATGATGGCGGGGATCAGCGAGACGGTGACCAGCAGCAGGAAGATCCAGCCGCCGGCCCAACGCACGGTTCCCGCGCCGAAGAAAAGAAGAAAGGCCGTCACCAACAGTTCTGCGATGATCACGATCGTGATCTTGATGGCGATGAAGGCCAGCGTGCGGGAATTTATGGAATTCATTCGGGTCACGTAACGGCATTACCCCTTCCGGGGTCGCATCGGAAGAGGTTTCAATTCAACTTGCGCCGTTATGTTGACTGTTCCAGAGCGCAAGGCAAGCCTGCTGTCCGCCGCGGGGGCGCAACAAGGCGTGACCACCGCCGGGAGCGGCGACCGTCCACGCGGGCGCGCAGGCCGCCGAACGCAAGGTCCCCCCGCAGCAGCGCGCGATAGACGGAAAATATCCCGGGGCGCAGGTAAAGGCTCCAGTGGCAGATGCGCCGATCGGCGGGCGCCACGGGGTGGCCGAGGGCCGCGAGCGTCTGGAGCGTGTCGGGATGATCGAGTTGCAGATCGATCCAGTTCGGCCGCGCTTGTCCCGTCCCAAGACCAAGCGCGCGGTCCGGCCAGCGCGGCACCAGCCGTTCGATCAGGAAGTCGAACAGGTCGTTCTCGCCGCTGGTGACGTTCACGAACAGGGCCCCGCGCGCCGCCGGGCAATCGAGCGCGCGCGCCGCGGGACGGCGGAATTCGGCGGCCGCGAGAAGGATCGCGTGCCGCACGAGCGGGCGGGACAAAAGCGGCATCGCCTGCAACGCGACCCGCGCGCCAAGGCTGTGGGCGACGATGTCGGCGCGCGTGCCGGGGCGCAGCGCCTCGATCCGGCCCAGAAGACGCGCCAGCGCCGTCGCGGCGGCGGCCGCCTCGTGGTAGGCGCGCCAGATCGTGCCGCGCGCCTCCCAGCCGAAGGCGACGCAGAGCCCCTCGTCCTCGTGGCCCTGCCCGAATCCCAGGGCACGCGGCCAGGACAGCGCCTTCCAGCAGCCCGGATCGGGATCGAGCGCGAGGATGTGGGTGTGCGGGCTTTGCCCCGGCACCGTGGGCGAGAACCGAAACCCATGGATCATGACGACCACCGGCGCCCCCTTGGGCAGCGCGGCGAGCGCGCCCGCAAGGCGCGACTCCCCCCCGACCGTGCGCGGGTTCGTCCCTTCGGCATTGACCTGTAGCAGGGGCATGGCCCGACCTCACAAGATGTTGAGATTTTGCTAGCCAATTGCTGCAACACGGGCATGAAGCCGAGGTTACAGCGGCGTGACGGCCGCTCCACGCCCGCGGCGATCTGTTGACCTTGTCCCTCAGGCGGCGTATCGCCGTCGCGTGGCGCTTTGTTCACCGGATTGCGGGCCACGTTAAACAAGCCGCTAAAGAGGGCAGGGCACGACCCCCACGCCTGAACCGGTGGGGGTTTTTTCATGCCCGGCGCTTGGGGATGCCGGATTAGGGGTGCGACATGGCAGACGATTGGAACATCCGCACGAAGCTCGTGCATACCGGCTCCCGCCGCAGCCAGTATGGCGAGATGGCCGAGGCGATCTTTCTGACGCAGGGCTTCGCCTATGACACGGCGGAACAGGCCGAGGCGCGGTTCATCAAGTCGGGCGAGGACGAGTTCATCTATGCCCGCTACGGCAACCCGACCGTGCGCATGTTCGAAGACCGCATCGCCGCCGTCGAAGGGACCGAGGACGCCTTTGCCACGGCCTCGGGCATGGCGGCGGTCAACGGGGCGCTGACCTCGATGCTGCGGGCGGGCGACCATGTGGTGTCCTCGCGGGCGCTCTTCGGGTCGTGCCTTTACATCCTCGAGGAAATCCTTGGCCGCTACGGCGTCAACGTGACCTTCGTCGATGGCACCGACCTCGACGCATGGCGCGCGGCGGTGACGCCCGGCACCAAGGCGGTGTTTCTGGAAAGCGTGTCGAACCCCACGCTCGAGATCGTGGACATCAAGGCCGTGGCCGAGATCGCCCATGCGGTCGGCGCGACGGTGATCGTGGACAACGTCTTCGCCACGCCTGTCTTTTCGCGCGCGGTCGAACTGGGCGCCGATGTCATCGTCTATTCCACGACGAAACACATCGACGGGCAGGGCCGCGCCCTGGGCGGCGTGATCTGCGGCACGAAGGACTTCATCCGCAAGACGGTGGAACCCTATCTCAAGCACACCGGCGGCTCGATGAGCCCGTTCACCGCGTGGCTGATGCTGAACGGGATGCAGACGCTCGACCTGCGCTGCCGCGCCATGGCCGAGAGCGCGGCCCGGATCGCCGCCGCGCTCGAGGGCGACGCGCGGCTTGCGCGCGTGATCTATCCGGGGCTGGCCAGCCATCCGCAGCACGCGTTGTCCGCGCGCCAGAACACGGCGCCCGGCACGATGCTGGCCATCGACGTCGCCGGCGGCAAGGAGGCGGCCTTCCGGCTCATCAACGGGCTGAAGATCTGGAAGATCTCGAACAACCTTGGCGATGCGAAGTCGATCGCGACCCATCCGGCGACCACGACGCACCAGCGCCTGCCCGCCGAACAGAAGGCGATGCTGGGAATCACGCCGGGCCTGATCCGGTTGTCGGTCGGTCTGGAAGACGCGGACGACCTGATCGCGGACCTTCGTGCGGGTCTCGATTTGATCTGATTGGTCGTAACGGGCGTAGAGGTTTCGGATAAACTGGATATCGGTCGCTTCAACCCCATCTAGGGATGGAGCGGCCTGTTAGGAGAGACGCCGATGAACCTCCATGTTTCGCAATTCGATCGCGAACCGACACGCGAAGAAGCCGAGCAGGCGCTTGCCCTGCTGCGCCAGTGGGCCGGAGCCGTGAGCGACGCCGAAATCGCGCGACTCGATCCCGTCGTGACTCGCCTGCTGCCGGGGATGGAGGCGGAGAGCTATCCTACGCTCAGCCGCAGCTACCCCGAGGAATTCGAGGTGGACAGCGCCTACAAGGACACGCTGCCCGACCTTCAGAACGGCCCCGCCAGCCTGATCGTCGGCGCGCGCACGCAGATCCAGCACGTGGGCATCTCGAATTTCCGCCTGCCGATCCGCTTTCACACGCGCGACAAAGGCGATCTGACGCTGGAGACCTCGGTCACCGGGACGGTCAGCCTCGAGGCGGAGAAGAAGGGCATCAACATGTCCCGCATCATGCGCAGCTTCTACGCGCATTCCGAGCGGACCTTCTCGTTCGAGGTGATCGAGGCGGCGCTGGACGATTACAAGGCCGATCTGGAAAGCTTCGATGCCCGCATCCAGATGCGGTTCTCCTTCCCGATGAAGGTCGCCTCGCTGCGCTCGGGGCTTCAGGGCTACCAGTATTACGACATCGCGCTGGAACTGGTCGAGCGCGGGGGCGTGCGCAAGAAGATCATGCACCTCGATTTCGTCTATTCCTCGACCTGCCCCTGCTCGCTGGAACTGAGCGAACATGCCCGGCAATATCGCGGCCAGCTTGCCACGCCGCATTCCCAGCGGTCGGTCGCGCGGGTCTCGGTCGAGGTGCGGGACCGCGACGCCTGCCTGTGGTTCGAGGATCTGGTGGAACTGTGCCGCAAGGCCGTTCCGACCGAGACGCAGGTGATGGTCAAGCGCGAGGATGAACAGGCCTTTGCCGAGTTGAACGCCGCCAACCCGATCTTCGTCGAGGATGCGGCGCGCAGCTTCGCGGCGGAATTGCTGTCGGACGCCCGCGTGGGCGATTTCCGCATCGTCGCGAGCCATCAGGAAAGCCTGCACAGCCATGACGCCGTCAGCGTTCTGACCGAGGGGCCGACCTTCGCGTCGGAAAGCCTCGATCCGCGGCTCTTCAACTCGCTTTACCACGTCGGCTAAGACGGGCGACAAGCCGGGCTAGTGAAAAAGAAAAGGGGGCCGTCGGCCCCCTTTGCACTTTGCGCCTGCGATGGTTGCGCCAGAAAGACGGCGCTATTTCCAGCAGGCGACCAGCACCGTCATCTTGCGGCCAAGCGTGGCAAGGTCTTCCGGGGCCATCGGCGTGGCGTTCGGCTGGGCCGATGCCAGCGTGATACCCTTGCCCGCCAGCGCCGTGGCGATCGGCCCCGCGCCAAGTGCGAAGCGGACCCCATCGGGCAGGACGGTGCCATCGGTCTTCGCGGGCAACAGCATCCCCACCAGCGCGCCCGAGTCGTCAAGCACCGGGCCGCCCACGTCGCCCGGCTCGGCCTTGAGCGACAGGCGGCGCAGGTTCGCCTCGCCGTTCAGGCCTTGGCCTGCATCGAACGTGCCGAAGGTCAGCGCGGCCCCCGGCAGCACCCCCTGATAGGGATAGCCCGCGACCGCAATCTGAGCCTGCACGCCCGGCGCTGCGGGGGCCGTCGCCGCATAGGCGAGCGGCGACAGGGGTTCCTTCGGGCGCAGCAGCGCAAGCCCCAGCGTGTCATCCTTCAGAACGACCGTGGCGGTGTGGCGCTCTCCGACCGTGACGCGGCCGCAGTTCTTCAGCACTTCGGTCGTGGTCAGCACGTCGCCCGCCGCATCGACGAAAAAGCCCGACCGCGCCATCACCGGCTTGCGCAGGGACAGCCCGGCGACCATCCCGCTTTTCTGGCTCGCGCTCAGCGGCACCATGCTGGCGTCAAGCGCCTGCGGACCGGTCGAGCGGAAGCTGTCCTTCATCGCGGTCAGCACATGGGACATCAGCGCCTCATTGCCCTTGCCCCAGGACACGAGGTAGCCCTTGACCGTACGGCCCGCGACTTCGGCATGGGCAAAGGTCGTCCGGTCGGCGGAGGTGCCCGTGATGTCGAAGCCCGTGCCCGTCAGGCTCCGCGGTCCATCGGTCGGCACGATGGAAAGCGTCTGCAAGAGCGAATAAAGCCCCGAAAGCGTCGTCTGATCGCCGGGGGTCGAGATCAGCAGAACCGTGACGCCCGACCCGTTCGCCGGATCGTAATGGGCGAAGGGCGGCGTGTAGCGGCTGAAGGCGACCATGCCCATCGGCAGATCGATCGAGATGCCGGCATTGTCATCCTTCACGGCGCGCAGACCCGCCTTCGCCTGATCGGCCTCATAGGCCTTCATCAGGGTCGTGCGCTGCGCGGTCGTGAGGATGCCCGTGGGGTCGAGCTGCTGCGAGGTCTGCCAGGCCGCCATGGCCGCGCGCGTTCCCGCGCCGAAGGCACCGTCGATCCCGCCCTTGTAAACGCCGAACCAGGCCAGCGCCCGTTGCAGGTCCTGCTTCTGGCCCAGCGTCAGAAGGGATTCGGACTGCTGCGCCTGCGCGGGCGTCTCCTGCACGGGTTGCGGCGCGGCGGTCGCGGGGGCCGCGGTCACGGCTTGCGCCGTTGCCGGTGCGGCGGGCTGGACCGCGGCGTCCGCGCTTTGGGCGGCGGTTGTTGCAGCGCTTCCGGCCGGCCAGAATTTCCGCACGAATTCATGACCATCCGCGACGAAGCTGTCGGCCGGGATCTGCCCCTGCGAGCGCAGCGTGGCAAGCCTCGCCTGTGCGGTCGCCGGGTCATAGGGTCCGAGTTCGATCCCGAACCAGCCGGACGCAAGCTCGTAGCCCACGACATCGGGAAAGGTGTTGGCATAGGCCTGTGCCCGCACCTCGGCCTGCGGGCGGTTGGGCTGCGCCTCGACCTGCACCCAGACCTGCGGCGTCTGCGCGACAGCGGCGCCTGCCAGCGACCCCGCCAAAAGGGCCATTACCACGAGAACCGACCTAACCTTGCGCTGCACGTCCCTACCTCGTTGCGAACCGGGTGTTGTTGCGCGCCAAGGTAGCAGACCGCAGGGCGGATGCACCCCCATTCGGGGGGAAAAAACGGTTCCGTGTCCCGCGCACGCGCAATTGACCCTGCCGCCCGCCCCGCCTATTCAGAAGCCGCTTTTCAAGAGGTGGACGATGGCAGCGAAAGACGGCTCCCCCCGCAGTTTTCAGGAGATCATCCTGCGGCTTCAGTCCTACTGGGCATCGAAGGGCTGCGCCGTGCTGCAACCCTACGACATGGAAGTGGGCGCGGGCACCTTCCACCCGGCCACGACGCTGCGCAGCCTGGGCACCCGTCCCTGGGCCGCGGCCTATGTCCAGCCCTCGCGCCGCCCGACCGACGGGCGCTATGGCGAGAACCCGAACCGGCTTCAGCACTACTACCAGTATCAGGTCCTCATCAAACCCTCGCCGCCCGATCTGCAGGATCTCTACCTGGGCTCGCTCGATGCCATCGGCATCGACACCAGTCTGCACGACATCCGCTTTGTCGAGGACGACTGGGAAAGCCCGACGCTGGGCGCCTGGGGCCTGGGCTGGGAGGTCTGGTGCGACGGGATGGAGGTGAGCCAGTTCACCTATTTCCAGCAGGTCGGCGGGCATGACTGCCACCCCGTCTCGGGCGAGCTGACCTATGGTCTTGAACGTCTGGCGATGTATGTCCTTGGCATCGACCATGTGATGGACATGCCCTTCAACGACCCCGACGCCCCGATCGCGCTCAGCTACGGCGACATCTTCCGCCAGACCGAGCAGGAATACAGCCGCTGGAACTTCGATCAGGCAGACACCGCGATGCTTCTGAAGCATTTCGAGGATGCCGAGGCCGAATGCGACCGCATCCTGACCGCGGCCCAGCCCGACAAGGCCGGGCGCAACATCGTGATGGCCCATCCCGCCTATGACCAGTGCATCAAGGCGAGCCACCTCTTCAACCTGCTGGACGCCCGCGGGGTGATCTCGGTCACCGAACGGCAGGCCTACATCGGCCGCGTCCGTGCGCTGGCCAAGCGCTGCGCGGATGCCTTCGTGACGACCGAAGCGGGCGGCGGGCAACCGGCGGGGCAGGCGGCGTGACCTACAGCCCGCGACGGTCCGACCCCGATGCAACATCCCCGGCCAAGCGCATGGCCCGGGCCCGGCAGGAGTGCGCCGCATGAACGGCAAGCTGATCGCGGGCGGCATCGTCGCCGCGGCCATCGTGATGGGCGCGGGGCTCTGGTACACCAACCAATACGCCTATTACCGGACGGTGACGCTTGGTCCCGACCTCGTCATGACCATGGTGCCCAAGAACGAAAGCCAGCCGGTGCCGGTGCAGGCGGATGATTTCAAGGGGATCGACGCCGATTCCTCGCCCATCCGGTTCCGCGCCTGCTTCACCGTGGCGACGCCCCTGCCGGAGCTGACCGCCCGTTACACGGCCTATCCCAAGGCCGAGCCGCTTCTCGCGCCGCACTGGTTTTCCTGCTTCAGCGCCAAGACCATCTCGCTGGCGCTGAAGGCGGGCGCGGCCAAGGCCTTCCTTGCCCAGAAGGGCGTGGCGAAGGACGTGGACCGCGTCATCGCCGTCTTCCCGGATGGTCGGGCCTTTGCCTGGCAGCAGCTCGACCCCTCCGTTTCCCAAGATACCTCCAGCGTGGAGTGACCGATGCCCGACCTTCTGATCGAACTCTTCTCCGAGGAAATCCCCGCCCGGATGCAACCCCGCGCGCGGGAGGATCTGAAGACGCTCGTCACCGACGGGCTGGTCGAGGCCGGCCTCACCTATGCCCATGCCAAGGCCTTTTCGACGCCGCGCCGGCTGACGCTGGCGATCGAGGGGCTGAGCGCGGAAAGCCCGACGCTGAAGGAAGAGCGCAAGGGCCCGAAGGCCGATGCCCCCGCGCAGGCGATCGAGGGGTTCCTGCGCTCCACCGGGCTCACGCGCGACCAGCTTGAGGAACGCGAGGACAAGAAGGGCAAGACCCTTTTTGCCGTCGTCACCAAGCCCGGCCGCCCCGCGCCCGAGATCGTGGCCGAGGTGCTGGACCGTGTGATCCGCGCCTTCCCGTGGCCCAAGGCGATGCGCTGGGGGGCGGGGTCGCTGCGCTGGGTGCGCCCGCTGCATTCGATCCTGTGCATCCTCACGACCGAGGCCGGGACCGAGGTCGTGCCGATGGCGGTGGACGGGATCGCCGCCGGGAACACGACCCGCGGCCACCGCTTCATGGCGCCGGGCGACATCCGGGTGTCGTCCTTCGACGACTACGTGGCCAAGCTCAAGGCCGCGAAGGTGATCCTTGATCCGGCGGAACGCGAAGCCGCGATCTGGCACGAGGCGACGACGCAGGCCTTTGCCCAAGGGCTGGAAGTGGTCGAGGACAGGGGCCTGCTGACCGAGGTCGCGGGGCTGGTGGAATGGCCGGTCGTCCTGATGGGCGCGATCGGCGAGGATTTCCTTGGCCTGCCGCCCGAGGTGCTGCAAACCTCGATGAAGGAACATCAGAAGTTCTTCTCGGTTCGGAACCCCAAGACCGGGCGGATCGAGAAGTTCATTACCGTCGCCAACCGCGAGACGGCGGACCACGGCGCGACGATCCTGCACGGCAACGGCAAGGTGCTGCGCGCGCGGCTGTCGGATGCGCGCTTCTTCTGGGACAACGACCTGCGCACCGTCCATGCCATCGGCCTGAAAGGCATGGCCGAGGGGCTGAAGGCCGTGACGTTCCACAACAAGCTGGGTTCGCAATACGAACGGATCGAGCGGATCGCCGCGCTGGCCGCCGAGATCGCGCCCATCGTGGGCGCCGAGCCGGACGAGGCCGACCTTGCCGCGCGGGTGGTGAAGGCCGACCTGCAATCCGCGATGGTGGGCGAATTCCCGGAACTGCAAGGCACGATGGGCGGCTACTACGCACGCGCGGCGGGCCTGCCCGAGCCGGTGGCGAACGCCTGCAAGGCGCATTACCAGCCGCTCGGTCCGTCCGACGACGTGCCGTCCGAGCCGGTTTCGGTCGCCGTGGCGCTGGCCGACAAGATCGACACGCTTGTTCAGTTTTGGTGGATTGGCGAGTTGCCAACCGGCTCAAAAGATCCGTTTGCGCTCCGTCGCGCTGCTTTGGGTGTTGTCCGTTTGATCTTGGCAAACGCCACTCGCGCGACGCTTACTCAACTAGTTGAGAATGCGATTTGGCGCCCACTCGCAGCATTTGACGATAATTATGGTTCAATTCTTGCAGTTGGGCCTGTGAAAACGTCATCAAATGACTCTGAGATGGTATCTGGCGCTCAATATCGCACTTATCGACACATCAGGAGTCCGCAGTCACTCACTGAGGTCTGTTTGATGGAGGGCGAGGTTGAGATTGGCCTGTATCCAGAAGATCTCAAAGGATTTCGTGGAGATGAATACCTAGATTTCTATAAGCATGTTCGCCTCGGTTTCCGCGATCCAAACGCGATTCCTCCCGACCTCCTCTCCTTCTTCCACGACCGCCTGAAGGTCTATCTCCGCGATCAGGGCATCCGCCACGACGTGATCGACGCCTGCCTCGCCATGCCGGGCAATGACGACCTCACGCTTCTGGTGAAGCGGGCCGAGGCGCTGGCGGCGTTCCTTGCCACCGATGACGGCACGAACCTGTTGCAGGGCTTCAAGCGGGCGAACAACATCCTGACGCAGGCCGAGGAAAAGGACGGGGTGGAATACTCCTTCGGTGCCGATCCGAAATTCGCCGAGGATGACAGCGAACGCGCCCTTTTTGCCGCGCTCGACGGGGCCGAGGCCGCGATTGCGCCCGCGATGGCCGCCGAGGATTTCCCCGCCGCCATGGCCGCGATGGCCGCGCTGCGCGCCCCCATCGACGCTTTCTTCGAGGCGGTTCAGGTCAACAGCCCGAACGAGATCGTGCGCCGCAACCGCCTGAACCTGCTCAGCCGCATCCGCACCATCTGCCTGCAAGTCGCCGACCTCACCAAGCTGGAGGGGTGAGCCGCGCCCGGGCGGGCTTCCAGTGGAAGCCCGTCAGCGGCGAACGTGCCTTGCGCCATGCGAAGGGCCGGGGAAAGCCGCGTCGCACCCCACGACGCTTGCGCCGCCCTCTGGCCCGCGTATGCTGCGCTGAGAGCGAAAGGCGCCGCAGTGCAGAAACAGACCGCCCCCAAGGCCCCGGCCGAATTCACCGAAGTCACGCCCTCGGCCGCGATCACGCGCGAGGGGCATGGCTGGCGGGCCAAGTGCCTGCAACGCCTGATCCGGCTTGAAATGCCGGTGCCGCACACGGTCGCCCTTTCGGCCAGCGCGGTGCGCGCCATCGCCGCCGGAACCCCGCCCGACAGCGCCGGCATCCTTGCCCATTTCGGGGCCGTGCCGCTTGTCTCTGTCCGTCCCTCGCCGCAAGAGACGGAATGGGGCGGCCCGGGCACCATGCTGAACATCGGCATGAACGATGCGGCCCATGCCGCCCTCGCGCGCTCGCAGGGGGAGGGGTCGGCGAACGCGCTTTACCTGCGCTTCGTGCAGAACTACGCGACCCACGTCGCCCGGATCGACCCGGACGTCTTCGACGGGCTCGAACCGAACGCGACCGGCCTGCGCGCCGCCATGCGCGCCTATGAACAAGAGATGGACGAACCCTTCCCGCAGGACCCCGTGCGGCAGTTGACCGAGGTGCTGCGGTCGATGGCCCGCGCGTGGGAGGGGACATCGGCCCGCCTGCTGCGGCAGGTGAAAGGTGCGCCCCCGGATGCGGGGCTGGGCCTTGTCGTGCAGGAAATGGCGCTTGGCATGGGGCCGGGGATCAGCGGGTCCGGCGTGATCCAGTTCGTCGATCCGGTCACCGGCCAGCCGCAGATCACGGGGCGCTACCTCGCCCAGAGCCAGGGCCGCGCCGCGCTGTCGGAAAGCGAGGCGATCTATCTGACGCGCGACCGCCGCGGCCGCTCGCTCGAGGAAGAGGCACCCGAGGTCTTTGCCGAACTGGTGCGCTTTGGCACGGCCTGCCGGTCGCGGCTGCGCGAAGAGATGCAGATCGAGTTCACCGTGGAATCCGGCGCGCTGCATGTGCTGGACGCGGTGAAGGTCGCGCGGTCCTCCCGCGCGGGCGTGCGGATCGCGGTGGAACTGGCCGAAGACGGGATCATCACGCCGCAGGAGGCCGTGCTGCGGGTCGAGCCGCGCGCGCTGTCGGAACTGCTGCACCGGCAGGTCGATCCGCGCGGGCCCCGTGACCGCTTTGCCAAGGGCATCGCCGCCAGCCCGGGCGCGGCGCTCGGGCGCATCGTCTTCTCCTCGGCCGCAGCACAGGCCAGTGCCGCGCGGGGCGAGCCCTGCATCCTCGTGCGGCGCGAGACCGCGCCCGAGGACATCCGGGGGATGCATGCCGCCTCGGCCGTGCTGACCGAGCGGGGGGGCGTGACCAGCCATGCCGCCGTGATCGCGCGCGGGCTTGGCCTGCCCTGCGTCGTGGGCGCGTCCGATATCACCCTGAATTCGCGTGATAAAACGCTGGAGGCCGCCGACGGTCGGGTGTTCCGCGAAGGCGATGTGATCACCGTGGACGGCACCCGGGGCGAGGCGCTCGCGGGGTCGGCCGAGATGCTTGAGCCGGCGTTGGACGACTGGTTCCGGCGGCTTCTGCACTGGGCCGACGAGGTGCGCGACATCGGCATCCGCGCGAATGCCGACACGCCGAGCGACGCCACCACCGCCCGCATGTTCGAGGCCGAGGGGATCGGGCTCTGCCGCACCGAGCACATGTTCTTCGAGGAAGACCGCCTGACGGTGATGCGCGAGATGATCTTTGCCGACACCTCCGGGGATCGCGCCGCCGCGCTCGACCGTCTTCTGCCGATGCAGCGCAACGACTTCGTGCGGCTGTTCGAGATCATGCAGGGCAAGCCGGTCTGCATCCGCCTGTTCGACCCGCCGCTGCACGAATTCCTCCCCCACAGCCGCGACGGGATGCGCGATCTGGCCGAGGCGCTGGACAAGCCCCTGTCCGAGGTCACGCGTCGGGTCGAGGCGCTGTCGGAATTCAACCCGATGCTGGGCATGCGCGGCGTGCGGCTGGGGATCACGCTGCCGGAAATCTACGAGATGCAGGCCCGCGCGATCTTCGAGGCGACGGTCGAGGTGAACCGGCGCGGCGAGCCGGTGGTGCCCGAGATCATGATCCCGCTCGTGTCGGCCCGGCGCGAGGTGGAACTGGTCAAGACGGCCGTCGATGCGGTGGCCGCCGCCGTCAGGATCGAGCGGGGGGCAAGCTTCGATTATCGCCTGGGCGTCATGGTCGAAACCCCGCGCGCGGCCCTCCGGGCGGGCGAAATCGCGCAGCATGCGGCTTTTCTGTCGTTCGGGACCAACGACCTGACCCAGATGACCTATGGTCTGTCGCGCGACGACGCGGGGCGGTTCATGTCGGCCTATGTCCAGCAGGGCGTCTTCCCCGAGGACCCGTTCCACATCCTTGACGTGGACGGGGTGGGCGAGCTGCTTCTGATGGCCGCCGAACGCGGGCGGGCGACTCGCCAGGACCTGACGCTGTCGATCTGCGGCGAGCATGGTGGCAACCCCGAATCGATTGCCTTCTGCCGTCAGGCGGGATTCGACTACGTGTCCTGCTCTCCGTTTCGCGTTCCGGTTGCGCGCCTTGCGGCCGCACACCTTGCCCTTGCAGACCCGTCCGGAGCGGCAAAAAAGTGACAAAATGCCTAATATTTATTGGGCAAAAGCGCACCCCTTGACGCCGCGCATTGCGCATCCGCAGCAGGCTCGATTCGCGGCTTTTCGCCGATAGCCGTGGTATTTTTACCACCTCGGTAGACGGGTAGGGGGCATTTGGCTATCCGGGCTTCTGGTCTGGCCATGGAGCCGGGTCGGGAAACAGTCTTGGAATGTCTCAATGAAAACGGTTCGGAACTGGCTTGCCTGCATGGTCGCCCTTCTGGCCCTTGCCGGGCCCGCCCTAGCAGATGTCTCCGCCAGCGTCCAGAACCCCTCGGCGCCCTCGGTCGATGCGCGGCTTTCGTCGCTCTTTGGCGCGGACAGCACGTCGCTCATGGGGGTGGCGCCGCAGCAGCTTGAAAAGATCACGAAGCCGGTCGTGAAGACCAGCGACTCGGTCATCGACCACATCCAGTACACGGACGCCTGGCTTGCCACGCTTCCGGTCGCCACGGGCGGCGAGGAATGGGCCTGCCTTGCAAAGGCCATCTATTTCGAGGCCCGCGGCGAATCCGTCGAGGGTGAGTTCGCCGTCGGCGAAGTGATCGCCAATCGCGTCGACTCCCCCGATTTCCCGCATTCCATCTGTGCCGTCATCAATCAGGGCACCGGGCAGCGCTATGCCTGCCAGTTCTCCTTTGCCTGCGACGGCCGCCCCGACGTGATCCGGGACGAGGCCGCCTATGAGAAGGCCGGCAAGATCGCCAAACTGATCCTTGACGGCGCGCCGCGCGTGCTGACGAAGGGCGCGACCTACTTCCACACCGTCTGGGTGCATCCCGGCTGGTCGCGCCGCTTCGAGGAGACGGCGGCCATCGGCGCCCATGTCTTCTACCGCGATCCCGTCCTGCTTGCGACCAACTGACCGCGTCGTTTCCTGACCGGATATGCCGTGAGAGGGCATGGAAGGGCGCTGCCGCATCTGTATACCGTCGGCGTGCGGGCCTGACGTCCGCGGGACGGAGTGGCCATGAAAACCGACATCAGCCTCGCCTTCGCGCATCCCGAAGAGCGTTCCGAAGCCACCGCCGGGTCTGACCCGCGCGATCGCATCTCTCTGCGCGATCACGTGGTCGAGGTCGAGATCGGCGCCTTTCAGGCCGAACGCGGCACGCGCCAGCGGGTGCGCTTCAACATCGTGGTCGAGGTGCGTCCGCATCCGGCCCCGCTGGAAGACGACGTGGACCGCATCCTGTCCTATGACCGGATCACCGAGGCGATCGCGGCCGAACTTGGCGCGGAGCGGCTGAACCTGCTGGAAACGCTGGCCGCCCGGGTCGCCGAACGCATCCTTGCCGAACCGCAGGCGATGCGCGTCTTCGTGCGGATCGAGAAACTGGATCGCGGCCCCGGCGCGCTTGGGGTCGAGATCGTCCGCTCGCGCGCCTCGACACCGCTCAAGGCGGTGGCGCAGGACGGCAGCGAGGCGGCGCTGCATCCCGTCGTCGCCTTTCTCGACAACGCCGCCATCGCGGCGCCCGACCTGCCGGCGCGGCTTGATGCCCTGATCGCCCGGGGCGCGCCCGTGATCCTGACGGTGGGCCTCCCGGACGTGGCGCTGCCGCAATCGGCGGTGCGGCCCGCGCAGCGGCGGATCGAGCTTCTGGCGATCGAGCAGAACGCCTGGGTGCTGGCGGGGCGCGATCCGCGCTGCATCGTGGTCGCCACCCGGACCGAGATCGACTGGGCCATGAAACATGGCCAGACCGTTGTCTGGGCGCCGTCGAAGCTGGTGCTGGACGCCGTCGATGGCCCGGGCACGCGCGATCCCGTGGCGCTGTCGCTTTGGCTGGCCGAGCAGATGGCGGCAGAGCGCTTCGTCGTTCACGGTTCTGTTGCCATTCCGGCGGGAAGCCGCGTTCCGGTGGACCGGATCGACCTCTGAGCCTTGCCAAGGCCCACGCAAGGCGCCTAAGGAATGGGCGTTTTCGTGAAAGATCAGAGTGCATGACCTATTACCGCCCCATCGCCCAGCTTGATGCCGCGCGCCCGGTGGATGCGCTTTCACTGGCGGGCGGCTGGTGCTGGTTCGACCGGGTCGAGGCGCTGGACCGGACCGGCCGGCGCGAGGTCATCCCCGCCCGCGATCTGCCTGCCGAAATCCGCGACCGCCTGACCGCTCCGCGCGCGCCGCTCTGCGGCCTTGGTTTCGACCGGCCGCGGGTCATGGGTATCCTCAACGTGACGCCCGACAGCTTCTCGGACGGGGGCGAGCATTGGGGCACGGCGCAGGCTCTGGCCCATGCGCGCGTCCTGAAGGCCGAGGGCGCGGACATACTGGACATCGGCGGGGAAAGCACGCGCCCCGGCGCGGCCGAGGTGCCGGTGACCGACGAGATCGCGCGCGTGGCCCCGGTGATCGCCACACTTCGGAGCGAAGGCGAGGGCATCGCGATATCGGTCGATACGCGCAAGGCCGCTGTTGCTCGCGCGGCGCTTGGCGCGGGCGCGGGGCTGGTCAATGACGTATCGGCCATGGAATTCGATCCGGGCATGGCGGCGCTCGTGGCCGAAACCGGCGCGCCGATCTGCCTGATGCATGCGCAGGGCACGCCCGAGGTGATGCAGGCCGATCCGCGGTATGACGACGTGCTGCTTGATGTCTATGACGCGCTGGCCGAACGCGTCGCCGCGGCCGAGGCCGCCGGCATTCCACGCGCGCGGATCATGGTCGATCCCGGCATCGGCTTCGGCAAGACGCTTGACCACAACCTGACGCTGCTTCGCGGGCTCTCGCTCTTTCACGGGCTGGGCTGCGCGATCCTGCTGGGCGTCTCGCGCAAGCGCTTCATCGGCACGATCGGCCGGGCGCCCGAGGCGAAGGACCGCGCCCCGGGTTCGGTTGCGACGGCCTTGACCGGCGTCGCGCAGGGCGCGCAGATGATCCGGGTGCATGATGTTTTCGAGACAAGCCAGGCGCTGCGGCTCTGGCAACGCATTACGGTGGGACAGGAGATTTGAGTATGGCACGTCGGCTTTTCGGCACGGACGGGGTGCGGGGACTGGCAAACAGCCACCCGATGACGGCAGAGATCGCGTTGAAGCTCGGCGCGGCGGCGGGGCGGTATTTCCGTTCCGACGGGCGCAACGGCCACCGCGTCGTGATCGGCAAGGACACCCGCCGGTCGGGCTACATGATCGAGAACGCGCTGACCGCGGGCCTGACCTCGACGGGCATGAACGTGCTGCTGCTTGGGCCGGTTCCGACGCCGGCGGTGGGGTTCCTCACGCGGTCGATGCGGGCCGACGTCGGCATCATGATCTCGGCCAGCCACAACCCCTACCATGACAACGGCATCAAGTTCTTCGGCCCCGACGGCTTCAAGCTGTCCGACGAGGCCGAGACGGAGATCGAGGCGATGCTCGCGGGCGAGATCGCGCTGGCCAAGCCCGAGAACATCGGCTCGGCCAAACGGATCGACGACGGTCTGGGCCGCTATGTCGAATATGCCAAGACGACCTTTCCGGGCCGGGGCACGCTGGCGGGGCTGAAGGTCGTGGTGGATTGCGCCAACGGCGCGGCCTACCGCGCCGCGCCCGAGGTGCTGTGGGAACTGGGCGCCGAGGTGATCCAGATCGGCGTGAAGCCCGACGGCTTCAACATCAACGCGGGCTGCGGCTCCACCCATCCCGAAGCCTGCGCCAAGGCGGTGCTGGAGGCCGGCGCCGATCTCGGCATCAGTCTTGATGGCGATGCCGACCGGGTGATGATCGTGGACGAAACCGGCACCGTTGCCGACGGCGACCAGTTGATGGCGCTGTTCGCTGCCCGCTGGGCCGAAGAGGGGCGGCTGAGCGACAACACGCTTGTGGCGACGGTGATGTCGAACCTCGGGCTGGAGCATTTCCTGACGGGCCGGGGGCTGCGGCTGGAACGCACGCCGGTCGGCGACCGCTATGTGGTCGAGGCGATGCGCAAGGGCGGCTGGAACCTTGGCGGCGAGCAATCGGGCCATATCGTGATGACCGACTACACCACGACCGGCGACGGGCTGATTGCCGGGCTGCAATTCCTGGGCGAACTGGCGCGGACGGGGCGCCGGGCCTCGGAACTGGTGCACAGCTTCGACCGGGTGCCGCAGCTTCTCAAGAACGTCCGCTACGGCGCGGGGCAGGAGCCGCTGGCCGCCCCTCAGGTGCAGGCCGTGATCGCCGAGCAGGAGGCGCGGCTCACCGGCTCGGGCCGCCTGCTGATCCGCAAGTCGGGCACCGAGCCGCTGGTGCGCGTGATGGCCGAATGCACCGACGAGGCGCTTCTGGCCGATGTCGTGGGCAACATCGTGGCCGAGATCGAGGCGCGGGTCTGACCCCGCGCCCTACTTCGCCCCCGCCCGTGCGAGCTTCTGCACGGCGGGGCTTGCGATGATCTCGCCGCGGGTGGCGAAGGCCTCGTGGTTGCGCTCGATCGTGGCGAGATCGTAGAGGTAATTCACCATCACGCCCCATGACGCGGACATGCCGCGGGGGCTGTCGTCGGCGCCAAGGTGGATGCGTTCCAGCCGCGCCCCGTTCCCCAGATGGAAGCGCGCCACCGGATCGCGCGCCACCCGGCCCGCGCTGTCGTCGGGGTCCGTCAGATAGCGCGCGGCGAGCCCCGCCAGCGCCGGATCGGTCGGCGTTCCCGCCCCGGTGGCAAGGTTCGCCACCAGCGTCTTCTGTGCGGGGGTCAGCCCGCCGTCCTTTTTCGCGGCGGCGGATTCGGCCCAGCGGCGCAGGCCCGGCACGGGCGAGAGCGTGACGAAGGTCGTCAGTGTCTCGAATTCCCGGCGCAGTTCCTCGACCACCTGCTTGATGAGGAAGTTGCCAAACGAGATGCCCCGCAGCCCTTCCTGGCAGTTCGAGATCGAATAGAAGACGGCCGTCGTCGCATCCTCGGGCGCCATGTGGGGGCGTTCCTCGGCAAGGATGCCGCCGATCGCGCCGGGGATGGCGGCGGTCAGCGCCACCTCGACGAAGATCAGGGGATCGCCGCGCAGGGCGGGATGGAAGAAGGCGTAAAGCCGGCGGTCCGGGGCGGCCACGCGGCGGCGCAGATCCTCCCAGCCGCGGATCTCGTGCACGGCTTCGTAGGCGATGATCTTTTCCAGCACCTCGGCCGAGGTGGACCAGTCGATCTGCCGCAACTCGAGGAAGCCGCGATTGAACCACGAGGTGAAGAGGTGGCGGAAATCGGCGTCCAGCGCCTCCAGTTCGGGCGCGTCCTTCAGCATGGTCAGCAGGTCCGCCCGAAGCGCCACGAGATCCGCCGTCCCGCCGGGCGCGCGGTTGAGCCGCCGGATCAGTTCCTGGCTCACGGGTTCGGTGGCGCGGTTCAGGGCGCGCAGGGCGACCCCGTTGGGCGCATCGCGATAGGCGGCCAGCGCCTTTTCGACCGCCTTGGGGTCGGGGCCGAAGCGGTTCTGCAACTCGAGCAGGAAGGCCTTCTTTTCCGCCGCATCCAGCCGCTTGATCCGGTCGAGGATCGTGCGGGCCAGCGCAAGGCTCGTGGCTTCGCCCCGTCCGGTGACCAGCGCGTGACACAGATCGGCCAGCGGCGTGCGGTCGGCCGAAGGCGAGATGACGCGACCCACGGCCGCCACGCGGGTGAGAAGATCGCTCAGAAAGCTCTGGGTCATGCGCGGCTCCGTTGGGGCGAAAGCAAAGGGGGCCCGAAGGCCCCCTTATTCTGGCTCAGTTTCGCGTCTTGTCCACCAGCTTGCCCTTGCCGATCCACGGCATCATGGCGCGCAGCTTCTCGCCCACCTGTTCGATCTGGTGTTCGTCGTTCAGGCGGCGGGTCGCCTTGAAGAAGGGCTGGCCGACGGCGTTTTCCTGCATGAAGTCGCGCACGAACTTGCCGGTCTGGATGTCGCGCAGCACGGCCTTCATGCGGGCCTTCGTCTCGTCGTAGGGCAGGATGCGCGGGCCCGAGACATATTCGCCGTATTCGGCGGTGTTCGAGATCGAGTAGTTCATGTTCGCGATGCCGCCTTCGTAGATCAGATCCACGATCAGCTTCACCTCGTGCAGGCACTCGAAATAGGCCATCTCGGGCTCGTAGCCGGCTTCCACCAGCGTCTCGAAGCCCATGCGGATCAGCTCGACCAGACCGCCACACAGCACGGCCTGTTCGCCGAACAGGTCGGTTTCGCATTCCTGACGGAAGTTCGTCTCGATGATGCCCGAGCGGCCGCCGCCGATGCCCGAGCAGTAGGACAGCGCGAGTTCCATCGCGCGCCCCGTAGCGTCCTGATGGACGGCCACAAGGCAGGGCACGCCGCCGCCCTTGACGAATTCGCCGCGCACGGTGTGGCCCGGGCCCTTCGGCGCCATCATGATGACGTCCACGCCCGGCTTCGGCTCGATCAGGCCGAAATGCACGTTCAGGCCGTGGGCAAAGGCAATCGCCGCGCCTTCGCGCAGGTTGTCATGGACGTATTTCTTGTAGGTCGCGGCCTGCAGTTCGTCAGGCATGGTGAACATGATGAGGTCGCACCAGGCGGCGGCTTCGGCGATGCCCATCACCTTCAGCCCTTCGGCTTCGGCCTTCTTGGCCGAGGGCGAGCCCTCGCGCAGCGCCACGACCACGTTCTTGGCGCCCGAGTCGCGCAGGTTCAGCGCATGGGCATGGCCCTGGCTGCCGTAGCCGAGGATGGCCACCTTTTTGTCCTTGATCAGGTTGATGTCGCAATCGCGATCGTAATAGACGCGCATCGGCGCCTCCCTTGTCCTGGTTGCACTGTGCGCAGGATAGGGAGTTTCGCGCGAGAGACGGTTCAAACTTTGCCGCTTGCGCCGAATTGCGAGAAATTCGATAAGCGTTACAGGCACAAATCGGAAAATTCATGCAAGCCGACGATATCGACCGCCGCATCCTGCGCCATCTGATGGCCGAACCCGAAGCCCCCGTGGCGCAGATCGCCGAACGGGCAGGGCTGACGGCGGCCACCTGCTGGCGGCGGCTCGAACGAATGCGGGCGGGCGGTCTGCTGAAGGGGCAGGAGGCCGTGATCGACTGGCGCGCGCTTGGTTACGAGGTTGAGGTGAGCCTGCGCTTCACGCTGGACAAGACCAACCCGCGCGCCTTCGACGAATTCATCGCCGCCGCCCGGGGCGTGCCCGAGGTGATCGAGATCCAGACCTTTCTCGGCCGGGTCGATGTGCGCCTCGACCTCGTGGCCCGCGACATCGCCCATTATCAGGAGGTCTATCGCGACCGCATCCTTGCCCTGCCGCACATCGCCGATATCGAGGCGCTGATGCATGTCGCGGTGCTCAAGGCCGACGAGGGGCTGCCGCTGTGATCGCGCTGGACGACATCGACCGCGCCTTCCTGCGGGCACTGGTGGAAGACGCCACGCTGTCCGCGGGCGAGCTTGGCCGCCGCTTCGGCCTGTCGCAGCCCGCGGCCTGGCGGCGGCTCAGGCGGCTGACCGAAGCGGGCGCCATCCGCACCCGCCGCGTCGTCGTGGACAGGGAGGCACTGGGATTTTCCGTCACCGTCTTCCTTGGCGTGAAGCTTGCCACCAAGGGTCGCGTCAGCCTCGAGGATTTCGAGCGCGCCGTGACCGCCATCCCCGAGGTGCAGACGGTGCAGCATATCCTTGGCATCTACGACTACCGTCTGCGCGTCGTGGCGCGCGACCTGCCGGATTTCGAACGCGTCCTGCGCCGCCGCATCCTGACGCTGCCGGGGGTGGGGCAGGTGGATGCCAACGTGCTTCTGAGCGAGGAGCGCCGCCCCGGCCCCCTGGGCTAGGGCATTCCAGGAACGCCGCGACGCCTTTCGGAAACCTGCGGCGTCCAAAGAGATGCGGCTGCGTCACTTGAAGGGTGTCAAGATGCCCTGCGCGGGTTATATCGGGCTCAAGTCTTTGAGGAGAGCCCCATGCCCGCACTTCGCGCCGATGTCGATCCCGACGGATTGCAGGAATTCTCGGTCGTCTTCACCGACCGTTCGCTGAACCACATGTCCGCCCGCTTTCAGGGCGTGATGCGCGACATTTCCGCGATGCTGAAAGAGGTCTATGGCGCGGCATCCGTCGCGCTGGTTCCCGGCGGCGGCACCTTCGCGATGGAGGCGGTGGCCCGCCAGTTCGCGGGCGGCCGTCACGCCTTCATCGTGCGCAACGGCTGGTTCAGCTACCGCTGGACCCAGATCTTCGAGGCGGGCGGTTTTGCCGCCGAAACCACGGTGATGAAGGCGCGCGCCTCGGGCAACGACGTGCAGGCGCCCTTTTTGCCCGCCCCGGTCGAAGAGGTCGTGGCGAAGATCCACGAGGCGAAGCCCGATGTGGTCTTTGCCCCCCATGTCGAGACATCGGCCGGGATGATCCTGCCTGACGACTACCTCAAGGCGCTGGCTGGCGCGGCCCATGACGTGGGCGCGCTCTTCGTGCTGGATTGCATCGCCTCGGGCTGCGTCTGGGTGGACATGAAGGAAACCGGGGTGGACGTGCTGATCTCGGCCCCGCAAAAGGGCTGGTCGGCCTCGCCTTCGGCCGGGATGGTGATGATGTCGGATCGCGCGCGGGCGCGGATCGACGGCACCACCTCGTCAAGCTTCGCGATGGACCTGAAGAAATGGCTGTCGATCATGGAGACCTATGAGAACGGCGGCCATGCCTATCACGCCACGATGCCGACCGACGCGCTGGCGGCGCTGCGCGACACCATGGTCGAGATGCGCGACCACGGGTTCGGCAAGCTGAAAGAGGCGCAGTGGGCCCTTGGCGACGGCGTGCGTGCGATGCTGGCCGACCGCGGCGTGCGTTCGGTCGCGGGGCCGGGGTTCGAGGCGCCGGGCGTGGTCGTCAGCTACACCACCGATCCCGAGGTGCAGTCGGGGCGCGCCTTCCTTGCCCGCGGCATGCAGATCGCGGCCGGCGTGCCGCTGCAATGCGACGAACCCGACGGGTTCCGCACCTTCCGCATCGGGCTTTTCGGTCTCGACAAGCTTTACGACGTGGACGCGACCATCGCCCGGCTGCGCCCGGTCGTGGACGCCGTTCTCTAGACGAAGGTCGGGACGGCCGGGCCCCGATGATGGGCCCGGCCGTGTCGCCTTAACGAACGCCCAGACCCGCCTTCATCAGCGTGCGCCGCACCGGCGCGACCGAGTAGAGCGCGTTCAGCGCCTGCGCCCGCAGGTCCCGCAAGGTGGGCGCCGCGATCATCGAGGCGCGGTTGAGCGTGTCGATCCCCATCACGCGGGCGCGCACCTCGGTATGGCGGCGGCGGGTGTAGGTCTCGAGCATCGCGCGCTCGCCCATCTTCTCCGGCGCGGCCTGCGCCAGTTCCAGCAGCACGCGCAGATCGGCAAGGCTCATGTTCAGACCCTGCGCCCCGATCGGGGGAAGGACATGGGCGGCCTCGGCCAGAAGGGCCGTGCGCTCGCCATGCATCCGCTCGGCGATCTGGCTGATGATCGGCCAGACGCTGCGCCGCGTGAGCAGGGTCAGCGGCCCGAAAAGGTGGCAGGACCGCTCGCTCATCGCCGCCTCGAAGGCCTCGACGGGCAGCGCGGCAAGGCGCAGCACCTCGGGCCCGCGTTCCATCCAGACCACGGCCGAGCAGGGCAGGCCATTGCGGTCGGGCAGCGGCACCAGCGTGAAGGGCCCGCCCGAGCGGTGGATCTCGGTCGAGACATTGGCATGCGGGATCGGATGGTTCACGGCGAAGGCCAGCGCCTTCTGGCCGTAGCGCATCGTCGTCACCCCGATCCCGAGCGCCTCGCGCACGGCCGAATTGCGCCCGTCGGCCCCGATCAGAAGCCGCGCCGAGACCCGGCTGCCGTCCGACAGCGTCACCAGCGCCTCGCCCTCGCGCGTGAGAACCGAGGCCGTGCCGACGCCGGGGCGGAAGGTCACCGTCTCCATCTCGGCAAGACGTGCGACCATCTCGCGCCGCAAGAGCCAGTTCGGCAGGTTCCAACCGAAGGGCTGGTCCGAGATGTCGGAGGCGTCGAAATCCTTCACCACGCGCGGCTCGGGCACCGGCCCGCCCGCATCGACGATGCGCATGACCTGCAAGGGGGCGGCATGGGGCGCGAGACGATCCCAGAGGCCCGCCGCTGCCAGCACTGGCACCGAAGGTTGCAGGAAGGCCGTCGTCCGCAGGTCGGCGCCGTCCTCCGCATCGCTTGTCACCGGGGGCGCGGGATCGACGCAGATCACGCGGAACCCGGCCGCGCCAAAGGCGGCGGCGGCCGTAAGCCCGGCCACCCCGCCGCCCGAAATCAGAACATCCGTGTGCTGCCGGTGCATGGCTGCCCTCCTTGCCTTGATCCGATGATAGGACGCGGGGCGGTGGTCTTCCAGCGGCGAAGCGTCACCCCTGGGTGATGGCGATCAGGATCGCGAACATCACCGGCACCGCGGCCATCGCCACGACCGAAAGCGCGACCACGCCCCAGATCTTCACCGCCAGCACCATGCAGGTGAGGAAGATGACGAGGGCATACCAGAAGTTTTCCTCGCCCTTTGTCGCCACGTCGCGGGCGATCCAGCCAAGGACGGGAACGGCAAAAAAGCCCCGGGTCAGTGTGGTGGTGGTCATCGCGGTCTCCTGTTCGCTGGCCTGCATCTAGTGGGGCGGGCGCAGCGACGAAAGGGGCACGATGCCGCAGGTCAGCGCGTGAGCCGCGCGAGGAAGGCCGCAAGGTCGTCGGTGTGGTGATGGATATGCCCGGCCGGTTCGGCCTTGGGTGCCACATGGACGGTGCGCATCCCCATGTCATGCGGCGCGGCAAGGTTGCGGGCATCGTCCTCGAACATGGCGGCGCGGTCGGGGGCGACCCCGTCGCGGGCAAAGACCGTCTCGAAGGCCGCGCGCTCGGGCTTGGGGCGATACTGCGCGTGCTCGACCCCGTAAACCGCGTCGAAAAGCCCGGCCAGCCCCCGCGCCGCCAGAACGCGCTCGGCATAGGGTGCGCAGCCGTTCGTATAGACGATCCGGCGCCCGGGCAGGGCGCGGATACGCGCCGCCAGCTCCGCATCGGGCCGGAGCCGGTCGAGCGGGATGTCATGCACATCCGTCAGGTAACCCTCGGGGTTCACCCCGTGTTCGCGCATCAGGCCCGCCAGCGTCGTGCCGTAGCTGCGCCAGTAGTGGCTGCGCAGGCGATCCGCCTCGTCGCGCCCCACGCCAAGTTCGCGCATCACCCAGGCCGTCATCCGCACCTCGATCAGATCGAACAGGCGCGCTTCGGGCGGATAAAGCGTGTTGTCGAGGTCGAAGACCCAGGTCTCGACATGGGCAAAGGATGCGGCCACATCCGTTTCGGCGTTCGGGGCGGGGGGCTTGGTCGCGGTCATGGCGGCAAGCTAGTCCGGCACCGCGCGCCGGGCAAGCCGGAGGCTTGAACGGTCCACGGCGCAGGGCTAGGGTTTGCCCCTCAGGAAGGAGCCGCCGATGAATGATGTCAGGCCTGCGCAAAAGGATGCCTACACGCTGATCCTCGAGGCGATCGACACCGGGATCTATCGCCCCGGCGACCGGCTGGTGGAATCCGAACTGGCCGAGCGGCTGGGCGTGTCGCGCACCCCCGTGCGAGAGGCGCTGCAACGGCTGGAAACCCAGTCGATGCTGTCGCGGGACGGGCGCAGCCTGATCGTGGCCTCGCTCGACCATAACGAGCTGGCCGAGCTTTACGCTGTCCGGGCCGAGCTGGAGGGGCTGGCCGCAAGGCTGGCCGCAAGGCACGCGACCGACGAGGAAATCCACGTCCTTCAGGACATGGCGCGGGGCGACCGCGCGCTTCTGGGCGATCCCGAGGCGCTGAGCCGCGCGAACCGCCGGTTCCACAAGCAGATCCATCTTGCCTCGCACAACCGCTTTCTGGTTCAGCAGCTCGACCTCGTGCATCGCTCCATGGCGCTTCTGGCGACGACCTCCTTCGCGGCCGTCGGGCGCGAAGAGGTCGCGCTGGCCGAGCACGACGCCATCGTCGCGGCCATCGCGGCGCGGGACGGCGACGGTGCCTGTGCCGCGCTGAAGGCGCATATCTCGAAGGCCTTCGAGACGCGGCTGAAGATCGACGCGGGCGAAGTCAGCACGCGCTAGGCCGACGGGCGCCGCGGGCGCCGGGGTATCGGGCGTCAGGTCAGCCGGCCGCGGCTTGGCAGGCGTCAGGTCAGCACAGGCTGGCCAAGTCTTCCTCGTCGCTCGGGCTCAGGGCGCCATGCGGGGTCTTGTCCCAGTAGAAGGGTTTGCCAAGCACCTCCCACGCGCCCTTGTAGGCGGCAAGCGCGCCAAGGGGGAAATAGGCGATCAGCGTGGGCACCCAAGCGATCAGGAACCGGTGTTTCGGCCCGCTGACCGCGATCATGCCGACGACGATATTCACCAGTTCGGACAGGACGAACAGCGCCGTCAGCCCGAGCATTTCCCAGGGGGGCAATCCCGCAAGCGGATGCGGCAGGCCCAAGAGCAGCAGCCAGAAGGACCACAACAGCGGCGCCAGCAGAAACTGCGACAGCGTGCCGAGAAACAGGGCCTGCATCCCGATGAACCGCCGCGCGCCAAGCTGGCGCAGGGTCTGACCGGGCCTGCGCATATGGACCGACCAGGTCATCAGATACCCTTTGAACCAGCGCGACCGCTGCCGGACCCAAGGGATCGGGCGGCAGTTCGCCTCTTCCTCGGTGACGGTGGGGATCAGTTCCGCGCGATACCCCCGCCGCGCCAGCCGCAGGCCGATGTCGGCATCCTCGGTCACGTTGTGGGCGTCCCAGCCGCCAATCGCCTCAAGCGCGGGGCGCCGGAAGAAGAGCGTGGTCCCCCCCAGCGGGATCGCAAGGCCAAGCCGCGCGAGGCCCGGCAGGATGACGCGGAACCACGCGGCATATTCCACCGTGAAGCAGCGCGACAGCCAGTTGCGCCGGGCGTTGTAGAAATCCAGCACCCCTTGCAGGCAAACCACCTCGGGCGGGGCGGTGGCAAAGCGGGCGACGACGCGCGCGATCTGATCCGGGGCGGGGGCATCCTCGGCGTCATAGATGCCCACGATCGTGCCGCGGCAAAAGGGCAGGGCGTAGTTCAGCGCGCGCGGCTTGGTGCGGACCCGCCCCGGGGGCACGATCACGACGCGCATCCAGGGCGGAAGCGGCGTCGCCTCCAGCGTGTCGCGCGTGGTCGCATCCTCGGACTCGACGACCAGCAGCACATCGAGGCATTCGCGCGGATAGTCGAGCCGACCCAGTCGTGCCAGCAGCCGGTGAGCGATGTCCGTTTCCTCGAAAAGAGGCACGAGGATCGACACGACCGGTCGCCGCCCCGGCAGCGCCGGGGGCACGCTGGGGGGCGCCAGAGGCTGCCGCCTTGCGCAGAGGGCCGCCGCCACCTTCAGCCCGGTGGTGGCCGCCAGCGTCAGCGCGGCCCAGACGGTCAGCAACTGGAACAGCACGACGGGCGTCAGCACCAGCAGCGCGAGGCCAGCGATCGCCAGCACACCCATCAGGTTGCGCAGCCACAGGACCGGCCAGGTCCGGCAGCTTTCATCGGCGGGAACCGAGGTTTCGGCCTTCGCGACAAGCGACGCGTGGCGCAGCACCACAAGGGCCACCGTCATCTCGTCCTCGGGGGCGGCGACCATGGCGACGGTGCCGAAAACCTCGGCGAGCCGGGCGGCATGGCGGTGGAACAGGTCCGGCCGGGCGGTGGCGACCAGCGTGACCGACCCGCTGCGCCGCCACGGCATCAGCCCGCGCGTCAGGCATTCCGCCGCGCCAAGGGCGTCGATCAACCGCGGGTCGGGGGGATCGACGACCGGGTCGATCACGGTCACGTCGAAGACCTCTGCCTGCGCGTGAAGCAGATCGAAGGGCGCGATGCATCCCTGTGCGATCAGCCTGTCGGCCAGACGCACCCCCGGCAGGGCGGTCCCGGGCAGGAGATCGGCCAGCGCCAGACCGCGCCGTTCAAGGCAGTCGAAAAGCGCCGCATCCTGCGCATCCGCGCGCAGGGGCGGGCGTGGGGGCCGGGGCTGAAGTCGGTGTTTTCGGGCGTTCATGGCAAATGGGCGCAAGGGGCTTTCCACCACCCTGCGCCCATTCCCTTAACGTCAAGTTAACCGCGCTCAGGCGGTGCGGCGGGCTTTCATCGCCTCGGCGAAGCGCTCGAACAGGTAATAGCTGTCCTGCGGGCCGGGGCTGGCCTCGGGGTGATACTGCACGGAAAACACCGGCTTTTCGGCCATGCGGATGCCGCAGTTCGACCCGTCGAAAAGGCTCACATGCGTCTCGACCACACCGTCCGGGAGGGTCTGGCTGTCCACGGTAAAGCCGTGGTTCATCGAGGTGATTTCCACCTTTCCGGTTTCCAGATCCTTGACCGGGTGGTTCGCGCCGTGGTGGCCGTGGTTCATCTTCACCGTCCGCGCGCCAAGCGCCAGCGCGAGCATCTGGTGACCAAGGCAGATGCCGAAGACCGGCAGGTCCTTTTCCAGCACGCCCTTGATCATCGGCACGGCATATTCGCCGGTCGCCGCCGGGTCGCCCGGGCCGTTGGACAGGAACACGCCTTCGGGGTTCAGCGCCAGCACGTCCTCGGCCGTGGCGGTCGCGGGCAGCACTGTCACATCGCACCCCGCCGAGGCGAGGCAGCGCAAGATGTTGCGTTTCGCGCCGTAGTCGATGGCGACCACGCGCAGGCCGTCACCTTCGCGGGTCTTGTAGCCCTCGGGCCAGGCCCACCGCATCTCGTTCCAGCGGTAGCTTTGCGCGCAGGTCACGTCCTTGGCCAGATCAAGGCCGACAAGCCCTTGCCAGCCGCGCGCCTTGGCCACCAGCGCCGCGATGTCGAAGTTGCCGTCGGGGTCGTGGGCCAGCGCGACATGTGGGGCGCCCTGCTGGCGGATCGCGCGGGTCAGGCGGCGGGTGTCGATGCCGCCGATGCCGATCCGGCCCTTGGCCTTGAGCCAACTCACGAGGTCAGAGGAGGCGCGCCAGTTCGACGGCTCCGTCGGGTCCCATTTCACGACAAGGCCCGAGGCGACCGGCTCGGCCGTCTCGTCATCCTCGGCGTTCACGCCGACATTGCCGACATGGGGGAAGGTGAAGGTCACGATCTGCCCGGCGTAGGACGGATCGGTCATGATCTCCTGATAGCCGGTCATCGCGGTGTTGAAGCAGAGCTCTGCCACCGTTTCGCCGGTGGCGCCGAAGCCGTGGCCTGTGAAGATCGTCCCGTCTGCCAGTGCCAGGCAGGCGGTGGGTTTGGGCGTAGCGGCCATGGGGCGACTCCTGCGCTTGGATCGCCGGGCAAACTATGTGCCGGGGCGGGCGCGGTCAAGGCCAACAATCGCAAGGGTTTTCGCGCGATTTCAAGGGCTTGGCTTTTAAGGCCCCGGTTGCCCCCTCTGCCGCGGCGCAGTATTCTGACAACCGATCAGTTTCAGGAGGCGGCCATGGGCTTGCGAGAGCGGATTTCGGATGCGGTGAAAGAGGCGATGAAGGCCAAGGCGGCGGCTCGGGTTTCGACGCTGCGCATGGTCAACGCGGCGCTGAAGGATGCCGACATCGCGCGGCGCGGCGAGGGCGGGGCCGAGATGTCGGATGCCGACATCGTCGCGGTGCTCAGCAAGATGGTGAAGCAGCGTCAGGAGTCCCTGCGCGCCTATGAAGACGGCGGGCGGGCCGATCTGGCCGAGAAGGAGCGCGCCGAGATCGCGGTGATCGAGGAGTTCCTGCCGCGTCAGCTCTCGTCCGCCGAGGTGGATGCCGCCATCGGGGCGGCGATCGCCGCCGTTGGCGCCAGTTCGATCAAGGACATGGGCAAGGTGATGGGCGAGCTGAAGGCGCGCTACACCGGGCAGATGGATTTCGGCGCCGTGGGCGCGATGGTGAAGGGCAAGCTCGGCTGACCGTCAGAGGCGCGCGATCGCGCGTTCGATCTGGTCCTTCAGCGCCACGCGTTCTTCGGGGCTGAGGAAGGCGCCCAGCTCGACCTCGCGGCCGCTGCCCTTCAGCGTCAGGTATTGCTCGACCGGGCCGCCCTCGGCATGCAGCGCGATGCGGATCCAGTGCGGATTCGCCGTCCAGTCGAGCTGGCGGCCGTCGGGTTCGTGGCGGTTGATCTCGATCCGGTTGGGCCAGAGCCGCAACCGCTCGATCAGCTTCCCGCTTCGGTAGTTCGAGCGGAAGGCAAGCCACAGCCCGCCGCCGGTCAGCACCGCGAAGGGCAGCACGCCCCAAAGCTCGGGCGATCCGACCAGCGCGAGCAGGGGCACCAGAAACAGCGCCGCCGTCGCCGCGATGATCAGCACGAAGCCGCCGCGCGGCAGCGAGCGGTTGGGCCAAAGATGCAGCTCGGCCACCGGCAGGTCGCCGTCGGTCCAGGGCCTTGGCGCAGGATTGCCCGGCCCCTGTGAAAAGGCCCCGGATTTCTCCGGGGCCTCTTCGATCTGTCGGACCCATTCGTAGGGCATCAGTGATGCAGGCCGTGCTTGAGCGCCTGATCCCAATCCGCGGGCTTGGGAAGCACTTCGAACGTGTGCTCCGGCGGCGGGTTGGACAGGGTCCATTCCAGCGTATCGGCGTATTCCTCATGCCAGTAGTTCGGCTCGGTCACGCGCTGGCCCTTGAACAGCGTGTAGAACACGACGCCGAGGAACCACACGAACGAGGCGAAGGCGATGAACGCACCGATCGAGGCGACATAGTTCCAGTGCGCGAAGGCGGCCGGATAGTCGATGTAGCGGCGCGGCATGCCCTGACGGCCCAGGAAGTGCATCGGGAAGAACGTCAGGTTCGAGCCGATGAACATCAGGGTGAAGTGGACCTTGCCGGCCCATTCCGGGTATTGCCGGCCCGACATCTTGCCGATCCAGAAGTAAACGCCGGCGAAGATCGCATAGACCGCGCCCAGCGACATCACGTAGTGGAAGTGCGCCACGACGTAGTAGGTGTCCTGGTAGGCACGGTCCACGGCGGCCTGGCTCAGCACCACGCCGGTCACGCCGCCGAGGGTGAAGAGGAACAGGAAGCCCGTGGCGAACAGCATCGGCGTCTTGAAGTCGATCGACCCGCCCCACATCGTCGCGATCCAGCTGAACACCTTCACGCCCGTGGGAACCGCGATGACCATCGTCGCCAGCATGAAGTAGCTCTGCTGGGTCAGCGACATGCCGGTGGTGTACATGTGGTGCGCCCAGACGACGAAGCCCAGAACGCCGATGGCAACCATCGCATAGACCATCGGCAGGTAGCCGAAGATCGGCTTCTTCGAGAAGGCGGACAGCACGTGGCTGATGATCCCGAAGCCCGGCACGATGATGATGTAGACCTCGGGGTGGCCGAAGAACCACAGGATGTGTTGGTAAAGCACAGGGTCGCCGCCGCCCGCGGGGTCGAAGAAGGTCGTCCCGAAGTTGCGGTCGGTGATCAGCATGGTGATCGCACCGGCCAGAACCGGCAGCGACAGCAAGATCAGCCAGGCGGTCACGAAGATCGCCCAGGGGAACAGCGGCACCTTGTGCAGCGTCATGCCCGGCGCACGCATGTTCAGGAAGGTCGTGATCATGTTGATCGCGCCAAGGATCGACGAGGCGCCCGACAGGTGCACGGCGAACAGCGCGAGGTCGGTGGAGAAGCCGCCTTCATGCGTGGACAGCGGCGGGTAAAGCACCCAGCCGATCCCCGAGCCGGCCTGGTTGTCGCCGCCCGGCGCGAAGACCGAGCAGACCGCGAGCGAGGTGCCCGCGACATAGAGCCAGAACGACAGGTTGTTCATCCGGGGGAAGGCCATGTCCGGAGCGCCGATGTGCAACGGCATGAAATAGTTGCCGAAGCCGCCGAACAGCGCGGGGATCACCACGAAGAACATCATCAGGATGCCGTGGGCCGTGATGATCACGTTCCACAGGTGCCCGTCGGGCGTGCAGGGCGCGGACGACGGCCAGAGCCGCATCCCTTCCTGGCACATGTACTGGACACCCGGATACATCAGCTCCATCCGCATGTAGACGGTGAAGATGACCGACACCAGCCCGACCGCGCCTGCGGTGAACAGGTACAGAATGCCGATGTCCTTATGGTTGGTCGACATGAACCAGCGGGTGAAGAACCCGCGGCTGTCGTGCCCTGCGTGGCCGTGAATGGCTGCGTCAGCCATGTCTTGCCTCCCCTTTTCTCGATTCCCACTGGATGCCTGGCTAAGCGCATCCTTGCCGGTAACTTCTATGGCGTGACTTGCCCCGGGGCAATCGCACTCTTTGATCTATATCAAAAAAACGTGCGGCGATGGCAGCCTGACCCGGGGCAGAATCAGCGTCATTTGGCCGCAGGACCGACCGATGCGAGATAGGCCGCCACATCTTCGCCGCCCTGGGACAGCATGAAGGCCATGTTCGACCGGGCGGCCGCGTCACCCGTGTGCGACTTGACGAAGGCCGTGGGGTTCTTGACGTATTCCGCCACGAGGTCTTCGGTCCAGACCACGCCTTTCTGGCCCAGTTCCTTCAAGCCCGGCCCATAGGTGAAGGGCTGGCCGTTGTTGGCGCGCTTGCCGCTGGCCGCGGGCCGGCCGATCACGCCGTAAAGGTTGGGCCCAAGGATGCCGCCCTTCACGATGGCGGTGCCATCGTCCTTGATGATCGAATGGCAGGCCTTGCATTTCATGAAATCCTGCGCGCCCTTCGCGGCGTCGCCCGCGGCAAGGGCAGGGCCAGCGGCGATCGTCAGCGCGAAAGCGGCCAGTATCGGGGTCTTCATGCGTTCCGTCCTTTCCTGTCTGTTCGGGAAGCAGGCGATACTCTCGTCCGTATCACCTTTCCGTTACAAGGACCCTAATGCCGCAGGCGGAACGGTTCCGATCGTCGTTTCGAACGTGCGGCGCAGCGCGACATCGACATCCGCCATCGTCACCGGCAGGCCGAGATCGACGAGGCTTGTCACGCCATGCTCGCGGATGCCGCAGGGCACGATGCCATCGAAATGGCTCAGGTCGGGGTCCACGTTGATCGACAGGCCGTGGAAGCTGACCCAGCGGCGCAGCTTGACGCCGATGGCGGCGATCTTGTCCTCGCGCATTGTCCCGTCGGCATAGGCGGGTTTGTCCGGACGGGTCACCCAGACGCCCACGCGGCCCTGCCGGCGTTCGCCCCGGACGCCGAATTCTGCCAGCGTGGCGATCACCCAGTCCTCGAGCGAGGCGACGAAACGGCGCACGTCGCGCCCGCGGGCCCCCACGTCGAGCATGACATAGGCGATGCGTTGGCCGGGGCCGTGATAGGTGTATTGCCCGCCCCGGCCGGCGACATGGACCGGGAAACGCCCGGGATCGGTCAGATCCTCGGGCCGGGCCGAGGTGCCGGCCGTGTAGATCGGCGGATGCTCGAGAAGCCAGACGGCCTCGTCGGCCGTTCCGGCGGCGATCTGCGCCGCGCGCTCTTCCATCGCGGCAAGGGCGGTTTCATACGCAACCAGCCCATCCCAGACACGCCATTCCATCATTGCCCTTCGCCGGAGTCCGCCATCCGGCCAGCCTCCGCGCGCCCCGTCCTATTCGTTCGATCGGCGCGACTATGATAGCCTGCGCGCGCAAATACAATCGTGCCCCGCAACCGTGCAGGGGGGCGGTCACGCCATCGTCACGCCCAGCTCGAACGCCCGATGTTGATTCGCACGGCGGCCCAAGCCGCAGCCGGCCGGCCCGAGCCGCCGATGAACCGGTCCGCCGCCATGCCGCGTTTCACTGTGCCGGCGAAAGAGGCCGCGGCCTTGCAAACAAGCCCGTGGAAAGCCGCGAAGACGCCTTCCCCGCGCGGAATTCAGCGGGCCCAATTCGGTGTTCGGAAAGATGAAAAATCCGCTTCCCTTCCTCCATCCACTTCGCTAAACACCGCGCACCAAACCAAGACATGCGGATGTGGCGGAATTGGTAGACGCGCAGCGTTGAGGTCGCTGTGGGGTAACTCCCGTGAAGGTTCGAGTCCTTTCATCCGCACCACTTCCCTGAAATCGAGATGGACAGTCTGCCCGGAACGGGCGGCAGGCGCGCGTCGCCCGCCGTCGCGCCATGCGTTCCGTCGGGCCGCTTCCTGCGAAACATCACCGATGTCGCGGCCGAATGCCGCCGTATCGGCTGCGGGCCATTTTCCTGCGACCGCCCCGGATGATGTCGTTTTGAACTGCATAACCGGCGTCTCGTGACCAAATCTCCCGCATTCTCCAATGCAGGCTCGGGCATCGGACAAGTCGGTTGCATTGCCGGGACGGTTTCGTTTTATCATGGGCGCAACGAGCAGCCCGACTGCCGACAGAGAATACAGGGAGATGGCGGTGAACACTCCGACCAAGACCGATGCATTCGTGCAGTTCGATCGCGTTCAGAAAAGCTACGATGGCGAGACGCTCGTGGTGAAGGAACTCAACCTGTCGATCGGCAAGGGGGAGTTCCTGACGATGCTCGGGCCCTCGGGGTCGGGCAAGACGACCTGCCTGATGATGCTGGCCGGCTTCGAGACCGCGACGCAAGGGGACATTCTTCTGGACGGCAAGCCGATCAACGCCGTCCCGCCGCACAAGCGCGGCATCGGCATGGTGTTCCAGAACTACGCGCTGTTCCCGCACATGACGGTGAACGAGAACCTGTACTTCCCGCTGGAAGTGCGCGGCATCGGCAAGTCCGAACGCGAGGGCAAGATCAAGCGCGCCCTCGACATGGTGCAGATGGGTGCCTTCGGCAATCGCCGGCCCTCGCAGCTTTCGGGCGGTCAGCAGCAGCGAATCGCGCTTGCCCGTGCGCTGGTGTTCGAGCCCTCGCTGGTGCTGATGGACGAACCGCTCGGCGCGCTTGACAAGCAGCTGCGCGAACACATGCAGTTCGAGATCAAGCACCTGCACGAGACGCTGGGCATCACCGTGGTCTATGTGACCCACGATCAGGGCGAGGCGCTGACCATGTCGGACCGCATCGCCGTGTTCAACGATGGCCGCATCCAGCAACTGGCCGCGCCGGACGTGCTCTACGAGGCGCCGCAGAACAGCTTCGTCGCCCAGTTCATCGGTGAGAACAACAAGCTGCCCGGCACGGTCGAGGACATCGCCGACGGTCGCGCCGTGGTGCGTCTGGCAACCGGCGAGGTGATCGCGGCGACGCCGGTCAACGTGTCCGGCAAGGGGCAGAAGACCCTGATCTCGATCCGTCCCGAACGGGTCGAGTATCGCGCCGAGATGCTGCCCGAGGGGGCCCATACGGTCGAGGCCGAGGTGCTCGAGTTCATCTACATGGGCGACATCTTCCGCACCCGTCTGCGCGTCGCCGGCTCCGACGATTTCGTGATCAAGAACCGCAATACGCTCGATCAGCGTCGCCTCAAGCCCGGCGAGAAGATCCGTATCGGTTGGGCCCCGCAGGACGCGCGGGCGCTCGATCCCCTGTAACGCGTTCCCGCCGGTGCGGCGCACGATAATCAACAGGGCCATGCGCCCAAACAAGGAGGTCAAGAACCGCAATGAAGAAAGATGATGAAAACGGCGCTCTGCCGGTAACCCGCCGCGACCTGCTGGCGCTTGGGGCATCGACCGCGGGCCTCGTGTCGCTTTCGGCCCTGGGCTCGCTCGTGGGCGCGCGCCGCGCGATGGCGGCCGGCACGACGATGAACCTCACCTCCTGGGGCGGGGCCTATCAGGCGAGCCAGATCAACGCCTATGAAAAGCCCTACACCAAGAAGACGGGCATCGAGTTCAACAACATCGAGAAGTCCGGTAACGGGCCGGCCCTGCTGACCGCGCAAGAACAGTCGGGCAACATCAGCTGGGACATTGTGGACCTGCTGCAAGCCGACGCCAACCGGCTTTACGAGCAGGGCATGGTGCAGGAAATCGTCTGGAACAAGGACCTCGACCCGGCGCCGGACGGGACCCCCGCATGGGACGACTTCACGGCCGGATCGCTCAGCGGCGGCGACGACAAGTCGGGCGGCTTCGTCTCGACGATCTCCTACAACACCATGTTCGGCTACAACAAGAAGGCCTTCCCGAACGGCGGCCCGCAGTCGATCAAGGACGTCTATGACGTCGCCAAGTTCCCCGGCAAGCGCGGCTGCGAAAAGATCCCGGCCGGCAACCTCGAATGGGCGCTTTATGCCGACGGCGTGGCCAAGGACAAGATCTACGACGTGCTGTCCACCCCGGCGGGCGTTGACCGGGCGTTCAAGAAGCTCGACCAGCTCAAGCCCCACGTCGTCTGGTGGAGCCAGGGCGCACAGCCGCCGCAGATGCTCGCGCAGGGCGATGTGACGATCTCGTCGGCCTACAACGGCCGGATCTTCAACGCGATCGCCGCCGACAACCAGCCCTTCGACTTCATCTGGGATGGCGGTCTTTACGAATGGGACGGCTGGGTCGTTCCCGCCGGGCTTCCGGCCGACCGTCTGAAGCGCGCGATGGACTTCCTGCGCTTCTCGACCTCGACCAAGAGCCTGATCGAACAGGCGCGCTACATCGCCTATTCGCCCGCGCGCAAGTCGTCCTTCGCGCAGATGGCCGATCTGACCTTCGCGTCCAACCCGAAGATCAAGATGATGGACTACATGCCGACCTCGCCCGAGCACCTCAAGCATTCGATCGCGAAGTCGGCGGCGTTCTGGACGAACTACGGCCCGCAACTCAGCCAGCGCTTCTCGGCCTGGCTGGCCAGCTGACCGGCACGCCATGAGTGCTGAGGCCACATCAGCAAAGGGGGGGCCGGCATCCGCCGGCACCCCCGCCCTGAAGGCAAGCCTTCGCAGGGCAGAGCGCAAGAAGCGCCGCGGAGCATTCCTGCTGACGCTCCCGCTTCTTCTTTTCATCACGGTGATGTTCCTGATCCCGCTTCTGGGCATGTTCTGGTTGAGCGTGGCCAACACCACCATGACGTCTTACATGCCGCAGACGGTGAAGGAGCTTTCGACGTGGGACGGCAAGGACCTGCCCCCCGAAGCGGCCTATGCCGCCGTGGCCAGCGACCTCAAGGTCGCCTTCAAGAACCATACCTTCGGCCGCGTCGCGAAGCGGCTGAACGAGGAATCCCCCGGCGCCTTCGGGCTGATCAACAAGACGACCTTCCGCACCGCCCGCCTGCGCACGCCGCCGGCCTCGTGGAAGGACGAATTCGTCAAGATCGACAAGACCTGGGGCGAAAAACCGATCTGGACGCTGCTCAAGCGCGAAAGCTCGGTCATCACCTCGGATTTCTATGTCGCGGCGATCGACATGCAGTATTCGCCCGAGGGCAAGCTTGAACGCGTGCCGGCCTATGCGCGCATCTATATCCCGCTGTTCATCCGGACGGCCTGGATGTCGGCGCTGATCACCTTCCTGACGCTGCTGCTGGGCTATCCGCTCGCCTACTGGATCTCGCGGCTGCCCGAGGCGAAGGCGAACCTGATGATGATCGCGGTGCTGCTGCCGTTCTGGACCTCGCTTCTGGTGCGGATCACCGCGTGGATCGTTCTGCTGCAATCGCATGGCGTCATCAACTCGATCCTCGTGGGGTCGGGGGCGGTCGCGGATACCGCGCGCCCGCAGCTCATCAACAACTCGCTCGGCACGGTCATCGTGATGACGCAGGTGTTGCTGCCCTTCATGGTGCTGCCGCTCTATTCGGTGATGAAGTCGATCCCGGATTCCTACGTGCGCGCGGCGATCTCGATGGGGGCGCATCCCTGGCGCGCCTTCTGGCGGGTCTTTGCGCCGCTGACCGCGTCCGGCGTGGGGGCGGGGGTGCTGCTCGTCTTCATCCTGTCGATCGGCTACTACATCACGCCCGAGCTTGTCGGCGGACAGAACGGCCAGTTCATCTCGAACCGGATCGCCTACAACGTGCAGCAGTCGCTCAACTGGGGTCTTGCCGCGGCCCTTGGGACGATCCTGACCGCGGTGACGCTGATCCTGTTCCTGCTTTACGGCTACATCACGGGCAACAGAAAGGTTTCGATCACATGAAACCCCGGAAGCTTCCCGGCTATCTCAGCCCGGCCGAACGCGGATGGTTCTATGTCTTCCGCTTCTACGGCCTCGTGGTGCTGTTCTTCCTTGTCGTGCCGCTCGTGGTGATCGTGCCGCTGTCGTTCAACGCGACGCCCTACTTCACCTTCACGCGCGAAATGCTGATGCTGGAGCCCAAGGGCTATTCGACACAGTGGTATGCGCATTTCTTCACCGATCCGGCCTGGACCAGGGCGCTGAAGAACAGCTTCATCATCGC
>JAGWVA010000111.1 GCA_028875855.1 Paracoccaceae bacterium | reverse complement strand
CCGGCAAGCGCCGCGACGACAAGGCCAACCCCAAGGCCCGCGGCCCGCTTCCATCCTCGCATGACGCCCCCCGACGGCCTTTTCACCTCGGGCCAGTCTCGCCGCGTGGCGGGGCCGTGGCAACGCCGGGGTGCCGTTCTGCGGGTGCAGATGGGCAAAGGGCGGCGCAGGATGGCACGGCGAACACAGGTGACGTTACGGCACCCATGCCGCCTACCACGTGGGGGCGTAGCGGACCTGAAGGCGGAAGTCGTAGCGGTTCGCGGAAAGCCCCGCGGGGGCATGGCTGAAGGGCGCCGCGGCCCTTACCGCCTGAAGCGCGGCAAGGTCGAGCGCGGCAGAGCCCGAGCCCTTCGCTACCGCGACCGAGAGAAGCCGCCCGCCGGCATCGACCGCGATCTGCAAGGTCACGACCCCGCGCGCATCGCCTGCGGCGACGGGATAGCGCTTGTGCTGTTCGATCCGGCCGACAAGCGCGCGCGCCCACCCGGCCATGAGCGACATCTGCGCCTGTGACGGGCCCTCCGTGCCCGCCTGCCCGGCGCGGGACGGCGCCCCGCCCGAGGCGGCACGGGCAGCAGGGGGCGGCGCAGCCTTGCGAGGCCGGGAGAGATGCTCGACCGGCGGCGCCTTTGGCGCGGTCCGAGCGGGCATCGGTTGCGTCTGCGGTTCTATCTGCGGTTTCGCCAGAGGCTGACGCTGTGCCTCAGGCGCGGCCTTCGTTGCAGGTGGCGGCGCTGGCGGCGGCAGGTCCATGGGCTCCGGCGCCGTCTCGGAGGCGGGCGCGGTCAGCCGGGCCAGCGGCGCGGCGGGCAGGGCCTGCGGGGGTGACAGCCGGGGCCGATCCGGCGTCGGCGCATCTGGGGCAAGCTGCTGCGGCGGCGCGGCAAGGCTTGGGGGGGCAAAGGGATGCGACAGGGCGGCGGGCGTCGGGTCGGGCGGAAGGCGGCTTATCAGGGTGACCTGCACTGTTCCGGTCACAAGACCCGGCTGCGGGCGCGCCATCTCGGTCACGACCGCGGCAAGGGCGGCCCCGTGCAGCAGCCCCGAGATGAGCAGCGCCGCCCAACCGCGCCCTGCCTTCCTTGCGGGCACAAGAGGGCGTTCGGCGACAAGCCTGCGCCGGACCTCGGCCGCCCCGAGGGCAACGCCGGGCGTCGGGCTGGGCGCGATCGCCGCCAGTCCTGCCATGTTCCCCCCCGTTCCTGACGCCCGCATCTGGCCCCGACTTCCCGTGATCCGCTTCGCCAAAGGCGACCTCCTGATTGCGCAATCGACCATGAAAGGCGTGATGACAAGGAAAAGCTTGCGCCGCCGCGTGCCGGTGAAACCGCCGACGGAAATGTTCCGGGGCTGCCCCTTGACTTATGGTTAGCGAAGAGTATGCCGGTCTGGCTTCGGTCCCGGGTGAGAGCCCGGGTGCAAAAGGGAACGCAGTGCGGCCATCACCGGCCCAATCTGCGGCTGCCCCCGCAACTGTAAGCGGCGAGCGAAGGCTGACGATGCCACTGGGACCTGTCCCGGGAAGGCCAGCCCGAGCGGAGACCCGCGAGCCAGGAGACCTGCCGAGGCGATCACCCATTCCGGGCGCGGGGCGCGTCTCGGGAGCGGTTGTCCGCAGAGGTGACAGTCACCGTCTGCGGCAGGCCATGCCTTCCAAGGACAGAACGAAGCCTGTTGCGGGGATCTCCCCGCCGAATTGGATGGCCATGGCCATGAAATATCTTCTTCCTCTCGCCCTCGTTCTGGCGCCTGTCGGCGCACAGGCGCAGGGCTTCGATCTTGGTGAAATCGTCGTCTCGCCCAACCTCGAGCCGACGGCGCTGAACAAGGTGGGCGCCACGGTGGACGTGGTCGGCACCGATGCCTTGCAGACTGCGCCGCAGGGCAACGTCGCGCAGGCGCTGACCTTCGTGCCGGGCTTCACGCTGACGGCCAACGGCGGCTTGGGTCAACGCGCGGGCTTCCAGCTGCGCGGGGCCAACCAGAACTACGTCCCCGTCCTGATCGACGGCATCGACGTCTCCGACCCTTCGGGGCCGCAGGTCGCCTATGACTTCGGGCATCTCACGACCGCCGGGATCGGGTCGATCGAGGTGCTCAAGGGGGCGCAATCGGCGCTTTACGGGTCCTCTGCGATCGGCGGGGTGATCGACATCCAGAGCCGCCACGCGACCGAGCCGGGCACGCATGTCTATACCTCGGCCCGCTACGGCAGCCGCAACACGGCCGATGCGAGCCTGTCGGTCACGACGAAGACGGACACGACCGATCTGGCGGCGACTGTCAGCCATGTGGGAAGCGACGGCTATGCCGTCTTCACCGGGGCCAAGGCGGATGGCGTCAAGGCGGGCTACTGGGCGAATCGTCTGTCGGTGAACGGCAGCCACACGCTTGCCAATGGCGTGAAGCTCGGGTTCGCGGGCTTTGTCGAGGAAAACCACGGCCCCTACGACCCGGCGCGCGGCGCGACGGTCTTTGCCTCGCAGAAATCCGACACCGGCGGGCTGCGGGTCTATGCGGAGTTCAAGACGGGCGCGGTGACGAACACGGTGTCGGCAAGCACCTTCCGCATCCTGCGCAATTACAACGCGACGGACTACGGCGCCTCGTCCTTCACCGGCGAGCGGCAGAAGCTGTCGTATCAGGGCGCGGTGAGCCTCGGGGCGAAAGCGCGGCTGGTCTTCGGGGCGGACACCACGCGCGAAAGCTACGTGGACAGCTTCGGCTCGTCGTTCCAGCGCCATATCAACGGCGTCTTCTCCGAACTGAGCTACAGCCCGACGGGGCAGGTGGACCTGACCGCCTCGCTGCGCAATGACCATCAGTCGGGCTTTGGCGACAACCTGACGGGCCGCCTGTCGGCCGCCTGGCGCCCGACGTCCGACTGGACGGTCCGCGCCTCGGCCGGAACCGGGTTCCGCGCGCCCTCGCCCTACGAGCTTTACGCGCCCTACGGCGCCGGCAACCCGAAACTGACGCCCGAGAAAAGCCGCAGCTTCGATCTTGGGGTCGAGCGGAGGTTCGGCAAGGACGCCTATCTGAAGGCCACCGCCTTCTGGCTTTCGGCCGACAACCTGATCGACTACTCGAACGCGTCCTACAGCTACATCCAGGTGCCGGGCACGTCCCGCCGGTCGGGGATCGAGGTCGAGGGGCAGACGCGGCTGGGTGCGGCGCTGGTGACTGCGACCTATACCTACACCGACAGCTCGGTGAATGCCTCGTCCAGCTGGGCGTCGGTTCCGCGCGACGTGGTGTCGCTGCGCGCGAGCGCGCCGGTGTCGAAGAAGGTGACCGTCGATGCTTCGGCCCGGGCAGGGTTCGGCCGGTCGGGCGGCCTTGCGAACTACGCCGTCGCGGGCCTCGGGCTGAGCTACGCTGTGACCGACCGGGTGTCGGCCGACCTGCGGGTGGATAACCTCTTCGATGCCCGCTACCAGTTGGTGAAGGACTACCAGATGCCCAGACGGTCGATCTATGTGGGGCTGCGCGCTGCGTTCTAAGGCCTGCGCCGCCGCGGTTGCGGTGGCGGTCGCGCTCGGGGCAATCCCGGGCGCGGCCGCGCCTGCGCGGGTCGTGTCGATGAACCTGTGCACGGACGAACTGGCGATGCTGCTGGCCGCACCCGGCCAACTGGTGTCGATCTCTTATCTTGCCGCCGATCCGCATGTGTCGGCCATGGCGGCAGAGGCCGCGGCCTATCCCAAGAACGACGGGCAGGCCGAGGCGATCTTTCTTTTGCATCCCGACCTCGTGCTGGCGGGCCCCTATTCCTCGCGCGCGACGGTCGGCCTGCTGCGTCGGCTGGGGGTCAAGGTCGAGATCGTGCCGCAGCCCGAGCGGCTCGACGATGTGCCGGGCCTGATCCGCTCGGTCGGCGCGGCCCTTGGGCAAGAGGCGAAGGCCGGGGCGATGGCCGCGCGGTTCACCGAAACGCTGGCCGGGCTCAGGGCAAGGCGGCTGCCGTCCGACCGGGCGGTGCTTTTCGATCCGAACGGCTTCACCTCGGGCGCCGGTTCGATGGACGACCGCATCCTTGCCGCCGGGGGCTTTCGCAACGTGGCGGCCGAGCTTGGCCTGAAGGGCTAAGCCCGCCTGCCGCTGGAGCGTCTGGTGATGGCGGCCCCCGATCTGGTGATCTCGGCGCCGACCTATCCCGGCCAGTCCCGCCCCGAGGCGATCATGCACCATCCGGCGATCCGGGCGATGGACTTGCGGCTGGGCCAGCGCAGGCTGCGCGGGGCAGGGTGGGATTGCGGCACGCCGAAACTGCTGGATGCCATCGCCCGTTTGCAGGCGGCGCATCTGCCCGGCGGGGATGCGGGCGAATGAGGCAGGGGTGGCTCATGGCGGCGCTTGGCCTGCTGACGCTCGCGCTGTTCGCGGGCTCGCTCTTGATCGGGCCGGCGCATCTGGGTCTGGGCGAAAGCCTGCGGGCGCTGTTCGGCGCGGCCGGAGAGCGGCGCGCGGCGATCCTTGTCATGCAGGACATCCGCCTGCCGCGCGCGATCCTCGGCCTGCTGGTCGGCGGGACGCTGGGCCTGTCGGGGGCGGCGGTGCAGGGCTATCTGCGCAACCCGCTGGCCGAGCCGGGGCTGATCGGCATCTCGGGGGCCTCGGCGCTCGGGGCGGTGCTGTCGCTGCAAACCGGGCTTGCCGGGGCTTTCGCGCTGGCGCTGCCGCTGTCGGCGATGGCGGGCGCGGTGGTGGCGGTCGGGTTGATCCTGCTGCTGGCGGGGCCGCGGGGCACGTCGCAGACGCTGATCCTTGCGGGGATCGCGGTGTCGGCCCTGGCCGGGGCACTGACGGCGCTGGTGCTGAACCTCTCGCCCAATCCCTTCGCCGCGACCGAGATGATGTTCTGGCTCATGGGCTCGCTGGCCGATCAGTCGATGCTGCACGTCTGGCTTGCCGCGCCGCTCATCGTGCTGGGTGCGGGCGTTCTCCTGAGCCTTGGGCGGGGCCTTGATGCGCTGACGCTGGGCGAGGATGCGGCCGAGGCGATGGGCATCCGCGTGGGCCGGCTGCGGCTTGCGCTGATCCTTGGCACGGCGGCGGCGGTCGGGGCTTCGACGGCGGTGGCGGGGGCGATCACCTTCGTGGGCCTTGTCGTGCCGCACATGTTGCGGCGCGCGGTGGGCAGCCGGCCGTCCGCGCTTTTGCCGGCCTCGGCGCTCGGCGGGGCGTCGATGGTGCTTGCCGCCGACATCGCCGTGCGGATCGTCGCGCCGCAGCGCGATCTGCAACTGGGGGTTCTGACCGCGCTGGTGGGGGCGCCGCTGTTCCTGCATCTGATCTGGAAGACGCGGCGGGGGGAGGCATGACGCTTCTGACGCTGGAACGGATGACGGTGCGGCGCGAGACCTGTCCGGTGGTGGACGGGGTGAGCCTTGCCATCGCCGCGGGCGAATGCGTGGGGCTGATCGGGCCGAACGGGGCGGGCAAGTCCACGCTTCTGCGCGGCGCGCTTGGCCTGCTGCCGATCGAGGGGCGTTCCTCGCTGGTCGATCTGGCGCCTAACGCCCGGGCGCGGGCGGCGGCGTGGCTGCCGCAGGCGCGCGAGGTGGCCTGGCCCGTGACGGTCGAGACGCTGGTGGCGCTTGGGCGCACGCCGCATCGAGGCGCGCGGGGCCCGTCGTCCGCCGACCGCGCAGCGGTCGAGGCGGCGCTGGAGCGCATGGGGCTTGAGGCCTTCCGCCACCGCGACGCGACCGCCCTTTCGGGGGGCGAGCAGGCGCGGGTGCTGATCGCTCGGGCGCTGGCGCAGGAGACCCCGCTTCTGATCGCGGACGAGCCCATCGCCGGCCTCGATCCCGCCGCGCAGATCCGCACCATGGAGGTCTTCGCCCGGCTCGCGCGCGAAGGCCACGCGGTCGTGACCGCGCTGCACGATCTTGGTCTGGCCGCGCGGCATTGCTCGCGGCTCTTGCTGATGGCACGGGGCCAGCTTGTGGCGGACGGCCCGCCCCATGTCGTTCTGACCGAGGCGAATCTGGCACGGGTCTTCGGGCTGAACGCACGGGTCGAGGCGACGGCGGATGGGCTTTTCGTTCGCCAGATCGGCGTCATCGGCTGACGCGCGCGCCGCCTGTCGTGAAGGGTCCGGGCCCAACGCGCGCAGCGGCGGGGCGGGCGCTCTCAGTGGGTCGCAGAAAATGCCGCCGTCTTCGCCGGATCGTCGCTTGACGGCGGCTCTGGGGATGCGTAAGACACGCCCCACGCCCGAGCGATCCGGGTGCGCTGCGGTTGTAGCTCAGTTGGTTAGAGTACCGGCCTGTCACGCCGGGGGTCGCGGGTTCGAGCCCCGTCAACCGCGCCAGCACCACGGATCGCCCGGGCGTCAACCATGCG
>JAGWVA010000110.1 GCA_028875855.1 Paracoccaceae bacterium | reverse complement strand
CGGTGAACCATGGGAGCCAAGTGCCGCCACTGTGGCGGCAAGGATGTTCGCCCGCGCACCATCCGGATCGGTGACGATATTTGCCGGCCCTGCCTTCCCGCGCCCAAGGATACGCCCGCGGGCGTCGGCCACCGCCGCGCGACAGCCCGTTCCGCCCCCATCGATTCCCAAGAATAGCTGCATGGCAACTCCTCGTTTGATTAAACAATACCACATAGATACCAATCAGCAAGACAGAACCAAATTTCCCCGCATTCTTGGGTGCAAGAGATTTCTTCTGGACAATTGGTATTTGTTTGGCATCATTGAGGCTATCAGGGAGGATTCGCGTGACATCGACAGAAGACAGGCATCCCGCATCGGCCAATCTGCACGCACAGGACCCGCAGGACGCGCTGGTCCAGTTGCTAGCAGCACAGGTCGCGGCTACTGGATCGCTGCGCGCGGCTGTTCCTGTGATGTCAGACGCTGCCCTGCGCGCCGCCGCCGTGCTGCGTGACGGTGGGCGGCTCGCTTATGCCGGGGCGGGCAGCGCGGGCCTGATGGCGCTGGCCGACTGCCTGGAGCTTGCGGGAACTTTCGGTATCCCGCCTGAGCGCACGCCAATGCTTTTTGCTGGCGGCACGCAGGCGCTGCTACACCTCACAGGCATGGCTGAGGACGACCCCGCAACAGCCGCGACCGATTTCGCCACCGTGGGTCTGTGTAGGGGCGACGCGGTGATCTGCGTCTCGGCCTCCGGGGGCACGCCCTATACAGTTGAAGTCGCCCGGCTCGCGCGCGCTGCAGGGGTGCAGGTGATTGCGATCGCAAATGTTGCAGACAGTCCCCTCCTGACGGGGGCGGATATTCCGATCCTACTCGACACCGGGCCAGAGGTTGTCACCGGCTCAACCCGCATGGGCGCAGGCACGGCGCAGAAGATCGCGCTGAACATGATCTCGACGCTGATCGGGCTGGAGCTCGGCCATGTCTATGACGGCTACATGGTCAATGTCCGAGCCGATAACGCCAAGTTGCGCGACCGTTCGGCACGCATCGTTTCCGGCATCGCGCAGTGCAGCGACGCTGATGCACGCTACGCCCTTGCCGCGACCGGTGGCGAGGTTAAGCCGGCAGTCCTCGTCGCCTTCGGCGCGAGCCCTGCCGTGGCGCAGTCGTTGCTTGCCAAGACCGGGGGCCACCTTGGCCCCGCGCTCGACCGTCTGATGCCGACAGAACCGGCACAGGCACACCAACGATAATGAACTCAACCATCAGGAGGAAGACGCAATGAAATACCGCACACTCACCGGCCTCTTGCTCGCCGGAAGCCTGCTTGGCGGCACGGCCGCAATGGCAGCGACCACCACGATCACGATCGAAAGCTGGCGCAACGACGACCTGACCGTCTGGCAACAGAAGATTATCCCGGCCTTCGAAAAGAGCCATCCGGATATCAAGGTCGTCTTCGCGCCGTCGGCCCCGACCGAATACAACGCCGCCCTGAACTCCAAGCTCGAGGCCGGAACCGCGGGCGACCTGATCACCTGCCGGCCGTTCGATGCCTCTCTCGCGCTGTTCCAGAAGGGTCAGCTTGCGGATCTGAGCTCAATGAAAGAGATGGCGAACTTCTCCGACGTGGCCAAGGCCGCATGGCAGACCGACGATGGCAAGCACACGTTCTGCGTTCCCATGGCGAGCGTGATCCACGGCTTCATTTACAACAAGGACGCGTTCACCAAGCTTGGCATCACGCCGCCCAAGACCGTGGACGAATTCTACGCCGACCTCGACAAGATCAAGAAGGATGGCACCTACGTCCCGCTTGCCATGGGCACGCATGACCAGTGGGAAGCGGCGACCATGGGCTACGAGAACATCGGGCCGGACTACTGGAAGGGCGAAGAAGGCCGCAAGGCGATCATCGCCGGAACTCAGAAGCTGACCGATCCGCAATGGGTCGAGCCCTTCAAGCAGCTTGCGAAATGGGCGCCCTACATGGGTGACGGCTTCAAGGCGCAGACCTATCCCGACAGCCAGAACATGTTCACCCTCGGCCGCGCGGCGATCTATCCCGCCGGTTCTTGGGAAATCTCGGGCTTCGAGAAACAGGCCAACTTCAAGATGGGCGCCTTCCCCGCGCCGGTGCCGAAGGCGGGTGACACCTGCTACATTTCCGACCAACCGGACCATGCTATGGGGCTGAACGCGGCGTCCAAGCACAAGCAGGCGGCGATGACCTTCCTGGAATGGGTCGGCTCGACGGAATTTGCGCAGATCTACGGCAACTCGCTGCCGGGCTTCTTCCCGCTGATCAACAAGCCGGTGAAGATCGACGACCCGCTCGCCAATGAGATGCTCGGCTGGCGCAAGGACTGCAAGTCGACGATGCGCTACACCTACCAGATCCTGTCGCGCGGCACGCCGAACCTTGAAAATGCGCTGTGGGCGGCCTCGGCCAACGTGATCAACGGCACCCAAACTCCGGAGGCGGCCGCTGCATCGCTGCAAAAGGATCTTGCTGCTTGGTACAAGCCGCAGCAGCACTGACCGCATAGGCGCCCGGCCCACGGGCCGGGCGTTCACCCCGGGACGCCAGTAACGAAGATGCCCGGACCGGGGCGCTCCCACACCGATATTTCCAGCCAGACCAGAGGGCCCAGCCATGGCCGAGCCAACACCCGAGCGCAGACCCGTGCGCTGGCACATCGCCGTATTTCTTGCCCCCGCGGTGATCGTCTACACGCTGGTGATGATCCTGCCCTTGGCCGGAACGCTGGACCTTGCGCTCTACCGCACCGTGGACAAGGCGCAGCACTTCGTGGGCATTGCGAACTTCAGCAAGCTTTTTGGCGATCCGAACTGGTCGGGACATTTCTGGAACGCTCTTGGTAACAACTTCTGGTTTTTCATCGTCAACATGGCGGTGCAGAACCCGATCGGGATCGCGCTGGCCGCGCTTTTGTCCTCGCCCCGGCTCCGGATGAAGACCTTCTACCGCACGGCGATCTTCATCCCCACGATCCTCAGCTTCGTGATCGTGGGCTTCGTCTGGAAGCTGATCCTGTCGCCGCTCTGGGGCATCGCGCCCGACCTTCTGAAGATGGTCGGCCTGCGTCACTGGTTCGCGCCCTGGCTGGGCGATCCGCATTACGCGTTGACCACGGTCGCGCTGATCTCGGTCTGGCAGTTCGTGGGCATCCCGATGATGCTGATCTACGCCGCCTTGCTGTCGATCCCGGATGAGGTGATCGAAGCCGCCGAGATGGACGGTGTGACCGGCATGAGCCAGTTCTGGAAGATCAAGCTCCCGCTGATCCTGCCCTCGATCGGGATCATTTCGATCCTAACCTTCGTCGGGAACTTCAACGCCTTCGACCTGATCTACGTCGCGCAGGGCGCGCTGGCCGGGCCGGACTATTCGACCGACATTCTTGGCACCTTCCTCTACCGCACCTTCTTCGGGTTCCAGCTGCAACTGGGCGATCCGAACATGGGCGCGACCATCGCGACGGCGATGTTCGGCATCATCCTGGTGGGTGTCTGCATCTACCTGTTCGGCATCCAGCGGCGGCTGCGTCGCTACCAGTTCTAGGGGGACCGTCATGTCGCAGGCCCGCACCTCCATTCCGCGCAGCGTCGCCGCCCATGCGGTCTTGCTGACCTACACGGTCATCGCGCTGTTCCCGGTCTTCGTCATCGTCATCAATTCGATGAAATCCCGCCGGGCGATCTTCGGCCATCCGCTGGCGCTTCCCTCGACCAAAACCTTCGATCTGATCGGGTTCCGGACGGTTTTGCAGCAAGGCGACTTCCTGCTTTATTTCCAGAACAGCCTGATCGTCACGGTTGTCTCGCTGTTCTTCGTGCTGCTCTTCGGGGCGATGGCGGCCTTCGCCCTGTCGGAATACCGGTTCAAAGGCAACATGCTGATGGGCCTTTACCTCGCGCTTGGCATCATGATCCCGATCCGGCTGGGCACCGTCGCGATCCTGCAGATGATGGCGGCGACACATCTGGTGAATACGCTTCTTGCGCTGATCCTCGTTTACACGGCGCAGGGGCTGCCGCTGGCAACCTTCATCCTGTCTGAGTTCATGAAGTCGATCTCGGACGATTTGAAGAACGCGGGCCGCATCGACGGGTTGTCGGAATATCGCATCTTCTTCACGCTGGTCCTGCCGCTCGTCCGGCCGGCGATGGCGACAGTGGCCGTCTTCACCATGATCCCGATCTGGAACGACCTGTGGTTCCCGCTGATCCTCGCCCCGGCAGAGGCGACAAAGACCGTCACGCTTGGCGCGCAGATGTTCATCGGGCAATTCGTCACCGACTGGAACGCGGTGCTGGCCTCGCTGTCGCTGGCGATCCTGCCGGTGCTGGTGCTGTACCTCGTCTTCTCGCGCCAACTAATCCGAGGCATTACTGCGGGGGCCGTAAAATGATCCGTACCCTCGTCATCGGCCTTGGCAACATGGGGCGCAGCCATGCGCTGGCCTACCACCGCGATCCCGCGTTCCAGATCGTGGGGCTGGTGAACCGCTCCGCCCACACGCTGGATCCGGCATTGTCGGGCTACCCGGTCACCGCCGAATTCGCCGACGCGTTGACCCGGCTGAAACCCGACCTCGTATCGATCGCCACCTATTCCGACAGCCATGCCGACCTCGCCATCGCGGCGATGGAGGCGGGCGCCGATGTCTTCGTTGAGAAACCGCTGGCAACGACCGTGGCGGACGCCCGCCGCGTTGCCGATTGCGCCGCGCGCACGGGACGCAAGGTGGTCGTGGGCTACATTCTGCGCCACCATCCAAGCTGGCAGCGCCTGATCGCCGAAGCGCGCGACCTTGGTGGGCCGTACGTCTTCCGGCTCAACCTGAACCAGCAGTCCAAGGGGCCGACGTGGGACGTTCACAAGGCGCTGATGCAGACCACGCCCCCCATCGTCGATTGTGGCGTACATTACGTCGACGTGATGCTTCAGATTACCGAGGCCCCGGCGGTCGAGGTGCGCGGTATGGGTCTGCGCCTATCGTCCGAGATCGCCACGGACATGTACAATTACGGCCATTTCCAGGTGCTTTTCGCCGACGGCTCGCTGGGCTGGTATGAGGCGGGCTGGGGGCCGATGATGTCCGACACTGCCTTTTTTGTGAAGGATGTCGTCAGCCCCAACGGTGCAGTGTCGATCCGCATGCCTGAAAGCGCACGGTCCGACGATATTGAGACGCACACCAAGACCTCGCTCTTGCGCGTCCATCGGGTCGGCGCCGCCGATCAGGATATCTCGATGGCCGATGAGCCCGGCCACCAGCAGCTTTGCGAACGCGAGGCCGCCTTTGTCGCCCGCGCCATCACCGAAGACCTCGACCTTTCCCGTCACCTGTCGGAGGCCGTCCAGTCGCTTGCCATCTGCCTTGCCGCCGATGCCAGCGTCCGTTCGGGCCGCCCCGTGAACCTGAAGGAGGCCCCATGGGCGCCCTGACCCTTTCCGCCGTTACCAAGTCCTTCGGCAACGTCGATGTCATAAAAGGCGTCGATCTTGACGTGAAGGATGGCGAATTCTGCGTTTTTGTCGGTCCGTCGGGCTGCGGGAAATCCACGCTTCTGCGCATGATCGCGGGGCTGGAGGATGTGACCTCGGGCGATGTGAAGATCGACGGGCTACGGGTCAACCTGACCCCGCCATCAAAGCGCGAGATCGCGATGGTGTTCCAATCCTACGCGCTTTATCCACACCTGACTGTGCGCGAAAACATGGGTCTTGCGCTGAAACAGGCGGGCGAAAGCCGGACGCAAATCGCCACCTCGGTCGATCGGGCTGCTGGCATGCTGTCGCTGGAACCTCTGTTGGAGCGTCGCCCGGCAGAGCTTTCGGGCGGCCAGCGACAGCGTGTTGCAATCGGCCGGGCCATCGTGCGCAAGCCAAAGTTGTTTCTGTTCGACGAACCGCTGTCAAATCTTGACGCGGCCCTTCGGGTCCAGACGCGGATCGAGATCGCGCGGCTCCATCGAGAGCTGGCCGCGACGATGATCTACGTGACTCATGATCAAGTCGAAGCGATGACGCTCGCCGACCGGATCGTCGTGCTGAACGCCGGCAAGGTCGCGCAGGTGGGCCGCCCGATGGATCTCTACAACGACCCGGCAAACACTTTCGTCGCTGGTTTCATTGGGTCTCCGCAGATGAATTTCTTGAAGGCCGGCGCCCTTGGGCTGCGTTGCGAGACCGTTGGCATCCGGCCAGAGCATGTCGCAATCAGCAGGGAAACAGGCCAGATCTCGGGCACAATCAGCTTCGTGGAACATTTGGGCGTCGAGACGAACATCTATGTTCGCACGGAAAACCATGGACTTCTTACGGTGCGGCGGTTCGGCGACAGCGACTATGCAGCGGACCAAGTCGTGCATTTGATCCCCGACGCA
>JAGWVA010000109.1 GCA_028875855.1 Paracoccaceae bacterium | reverse complement strand
CCTTCGTCGGCCGGTCGCCCGAGACCAGCCGGCCGGTGGCGTCGAAATGGCTGAGCCGGGCGGGGTCGAGCGTGCCGAAGGAACTGCCGGTGGGCGTCACCAGAAGCCCCCCGTCCTCCAGCCGGGCCGAGATGTTGCCCGAGGCGCCATGGGTCAGGCCGCGATCGAAAAGCGACCGCGCGATCCGGCAGATCTCGTCGCGCAGGCGGGTCGTCGCGCTCATGCCGGCACGCCCGCGCCCTGCAGCACCGCAGCCGCCTCGGCGAAGAAATCCGGCCCGCCGAAATTGCCCGACTTCAGCGCAATCACCAGATCGCGCCCGCGCAGCCGCAGCGCGGGCACGCCCGGCGCGATCATCGGGCCGATCTCGAGCTCGCGCGCCTCCAGCGCGCCGATCACCGCGCCCGAGGTCTCGCCGCCCGCGCTGATCAGCCGGGTGACGCCCGCCCCGACCAGAAGACGCGCAAGGCGGCCGAAGAAATCCTCGATCACCGCGGCGGCCTTTTCGACCCCGTAGCGCTGCTGGTTCTCGCGCACGGCCGCCGGATCGTCCGAGCTGTAGACCACCGGCAGCCCCGTTTGTGCCAGAACCCAGGCCAGCGCCGTCTCGGGCGTCTCGTGGCCGGAGATGAGGTCCGCCATGGCGATCTTGCGCGCGGGTCCGCCGCTCGCGACATGCGTCGCGATCTGGCGCCGCGTCGCCTCGGAACACGACCCCGACAGCACCGCCGCCGGACCGGCAAGGCCCGCCCAGACGGGTCGCTGCCCGGTGCGGTCGGTCAGCCGCTCGGGCAGGGCCAGCGCGATGCCCGAGCCGCCGGTGATCAGCGCAAAGCCTGCCGCGGCGCGGCCCAGAATGCGCAGGTCCTCATCCTCGACCGCGTCGCAGACGACGATCTGGCGACCCGCCGCGGCCTCGGCCAGCAGGCCCTCGCGCGCCTGCCCCGCGCGAAGCCTGGCCAGCGGCAGGTGGCCGACCGGCCGCCGCGTCTGCCGCCCCAGCCAGCGGCGCAGGTCGGGATCGGTCATCGGCGTGATCGGATGATCGCGCATCCCGGTTTCCGACAAGAGCCGGTCGCCCACGAACAGATGCCCCTGATAGACCGTGCGCCCCGTCGCCGGGAAGGCCGGGCAGACGATCACCGGATCGCGCGTCCCGGTCGCCTCGATCAGCGCGTCGATCACCGGGCCGATGTTGCCCTCGGGCGTGGAATCGAAGGTGGAGCAGTATTTGAACAGGATCTGCTCGCAGCCCTGATCACGCAGCCAGCGCCACGCCGCGAGCGACTGCGCCACCGCCCGATCGACCGGCGCAGAGCGGCTCTTGAGCGAGATCAGCCCCCCATCGACCCCCGCAGGCGCAGGTCCATCGGGAATGCCCACGAACTGGATCACCCGCATCCCGCCCTCGGCCAGCGTCAGCCCGAGGTCCGAGGTTCCGGTGAAGTCGTCGCAGATCGCCCCAAGCTTCATGTCCGCGCTCCGCCCGACGTGCCGCCCGCATCCGCGTCCCCGTTTGCCATCCCCGGCAGCTTGAGCCCCGCCATCTGCGCATAGAGCCGCGCGACCGACGCGTCGTCGTCCGCGCCCATCCCCGCCGCCGCCGTCATCAGGAACATCTGCAAAGCGGCCCCGGCCATCGGCACGGGAAAGCTGCTGCCCCGGGCCATGTCCATCACGATGCCAAGGTCCTTGACGAAGATGCTGATCGCGCTGTGCGGGCTGTAGTCGCCGTCCAGCACATGCGGCATCCGGTTCTCGAACATCCAGGAATTGCCGGCCGACTTCGTGATGACCTCGTAAACCCGGGCCAGGTCCAGCCCCTCGCGCGCGGCAAAGGCCATTGCCTCGGAAGCCGCGGCGATATGCACCCCGGCCAGAAGCTGGTTCACCATCTTGAAGGCCGCCGCCTGCCCCGGCTGGTCGCCCAGCCGGTAAAGCGTCGCGGACACCGCATCGAGCGCGGGGGCCGCGTCCTCGAAGACATCGGCCGGGCCAGAGGCCAGCACCGTCAGCGCGCCTTCGGCGGCGCGCTTGCTGCCCCCGCTGATCGGCGCGTCGAGGTAGCGCCGCCCCCGCGCGGTCAGCCGGCCCGCCAGCGCCCGCGCCCGATCCGGCGCCATCGTCGCGCAGGAGACGAAAATGCCCCCCGCTGCCATCGCCTCGGCGCAGCCCTCCGGGCCAAACAGCACCGCCTCGGTCTGATCGGCATTGACCACCACGCAGAAGACGATCGAGGCCCCGCGCGCCGCCTGGGCCGGGGAGGCCGCGCGCGTGCCGCCCTGCGCCACGAGCCGCGCAAGGGCCGCCTCGGCCGGGTCATAGCCCACGACGTCCGCCCCGCCCCGGATCAGGCTGGCCGCCATGCCGAACCCCATCGACCCCAGCCCGATCACCGCGATCCTGACCCCGGCCAGCGATCCGGCAGGCGTGTCCCGCTCCGCGACAACGCTCTTACCGTTCATCTCCATCCCTCCATGCGCCCGGCCCCCGGCTGCGCCCTGTCGCCGTCGTGCCGCTTCGCGGCCGTAACGGCGCCAGTTATGCACGTCCTGAAAGGCAAGGCCATCCTCGGCCTTGCGATCGGACGGGTCGCCACCGCGGGGCCCGGCGATGAAGGTCGGACCGGCCCGCCCGGCCCTCAGCGGCCAAGCGCCTCGACGACCAGTGCCGCCGCAGCACCGCCCGAGAACTGCTGCTGCCCGGTGATGAGATTGCCGTCGCGCAGGGCGAAGGCCTTGAACATCGAATGGACGACAAAGGTGGTGTCCGGCAGTTTTCGCGCCTCGTCCTCGATCCAGAACGGCTGGATCTTCTGGCCGACGAAGGCGTCGGCATAGGCTTCCTCGCTGTTGGCGAAGCCCGTCCAGGTCTTGCCCTTGACCAGCAGATCGCCGTTCGACAGGCGCGTCTTCAAAAGGACGCAGGTGGCGTGGCAGACGATGGCCACGATCCTGTCCGCCTCGTAGGCCCGGGCGATGAAGCCATGAAGGGCGCCATCGTCGATCATCGTGACCATCGGCGACTGGCCCCCGGCAAGGAAGATCGCGTCATAGGCGGTCGGATCGACCTCGGCGATGGACCGTGTTGCCCTCAGAAGGGCCGCGTGTTTCGGCGAGGTCTTGAAGCCGAGCGAGATCAGGTCGTGGGCCGAATAGCCCGACGCGTCCTCGGGGTCCGAGAAGCCGTCGGCCACCAGATCGCCCCCGGCGGGCGAGACGATCTCGACCTCGTAGCCCGCCTCGGTGAAGGTCCAGTAGGGATGCGTGAGTTCGGCCCACCAGAAGCCGACCGGCCAGCCTGTCGTGGGCGAGGTGGCGGGATTGGCCGCGATCAGAAGGATCTTCTTGCGGCCGTGCAGATCGATGGACGCAGACATGGTCAGTCCTTTCAGAGAAATGAAGGTCGAGGGATGGAAGACAGGGGCGTGTGCGGGGGCGAAGGCGGTACGCAAGGGCCCGGGGCCCGACCGCCCCGCGCCCGTCACCGCGCGAGATGCGCGCCGCCGTCCACATCGAGCGTGGCGCCCGTGAGGAACGGATTGGCCATGGCCATCACGATGGCCGCGGCGATGTCGTCGGCGGCGCCGATACGACCGGCGGGCAGTTTCGCCGCTGCGGCCGCGAACATGCCGTCGCGGGCCGCGTCGGGCAGGCCGTCATAGGCCTCGGTCGCCGTCATGCCGGGGGAAACGGTGTTGAACCGGCGCGGCGCAAGTTCTGCGGCCAGAACCTTTGCCATCGCCTCGAGTGCGCCGTTCACCGCCGCAAGACCCGACGTGCCCGGCAGGGCGGCCCGCGCGGCGGCGCCCGTCACCAGCGTGACGGAGCCGGTCGCGGAGAGCTTGGGCGCCACGGCCCGGATGACGCGCCAGTAGCCCCAGAACTTCGCCTCGAAGGCCGCGCGCAGGGCCTCCTCGCTCACCTCCGCAAAACCGCCCCAGGCCGGGGCATGGGAGGCCGACAGGACGAGATGATCGACCGGCCCGACACGCGACCCTAGCGCCGTGACGGAGACCGGATCGGTGAAGTCGAGCGCGACGCCCTCGGCGCCGTCCGGCAGGGCGCGCAGGCTTTCCGCGCTGCGCCCCGTCGCGGTGACGCGCGCGCCCGCGGCCAAGGCGGCGGCGACGCTCGCCCGGCCGATACCCTTGGTGCCGCCCACGATCAGGACATGAGACGTCATAAGCGTCATGGCTCAGCCCTCCACCGCCGCGAAGGCCCAGGACCGGCCCTTGCCGCGCAAGAGCGCCTGATTGATCCAGACCATCCCGAAAGGTTCGAGCAGCCGCGCCTTCGCAAGCCCCCCCGCATCCAGCGGCGCAAACCCCAGATCGGTGAGGATGGTCGTGACCTGCGCCTTGGCCGCATCGCTGTCCCCGGCCATGAACATCACCGGGCGATGCGGCAGACCGGCGTTGTCCGCCATGATCTCGGCCCCGACCTGGTTCAGCGTCTTGACGACATGCGCGCCGGGCAGCCAGCGCGCCACGATCTCGGCCCCGGAGGTGGTGTGGCCGACGGTCAGCCCCAAGGCGCCATCGACCATTCCCAGCGGGTTCATGCAGTCGATCACGGTCTTGCCTGACAGATCGCCAAGCGCGCCCACCGCCTCTTCCGCCACGGCCCAGGGCAGCGCGAGGATGACGACATCGGCCCCTTGCGCAGCCGTCTGCGGAAGGGCGGCCGTCGCGCCGGTTTCGGCAGAAAGGGCGGATATGCCGGGCTCCGAAGGCTCCCGGGCGCCCAGCGTGACGGCGTGGCCCTTGCCCTTCAGCCCGCGGGCAATGGCGCTTCCCACGTTGCCCGTGCCGATAATCGCGATCCGCATTCGCATTTCTCCTTGCTTCATTCGATGAACAAGAGATATCGCGACGAGGAATGATAAGATAATGAATACGCCTTATGACTGAATTGCGAAATTCCGAACTCCGGCGGCTCGACCTCACGCTGCTTCTGGTGTTCCTCGGGCTTCTGCGCCACCGCAAGGGGCTCGACGTGGCCGAAGAGCTTGGGTTGACGCAGTCCGCGATCAGCCAGGCGCTGAAACGGTTGCGCGAGATTTTCGGCGACGAGCTGTTCCTGCGCCGTCCGCACGGGATGGAGCCCACGGCCACCGCGCTGGCGCTCGAGGCGCCGGTCGCAGCGGCGGTGGACGCCTTGCGCGGCGCGCTTGGCACGGCCCGCGCCTTCGATCCGGGAACGGCGAGCGGCGTTCTGCGCATCGCGGCCCTCGATGCCGAACAGGCGGTCCTGATACCGCCCCTCGCCGCCCGTCTGCGGGCGCTGGCTCCGGGGATCACGCTGTCGGTTCTGCCGCTCGGTCGGGCGGCAGCCATGGAGGCGCTGTCCGAGGGCCGGGCCGATCTTGCGGTGGGCTACATCTGGGACGCGCCCGACGCCATCCGGTCCCAGACGCTTTATGACGAGACCTTTCTCGTCGTCGGCCGCCCCGAGGTGCTGCCCGATGCGCCCCGGATCGGGCTGGACCGCTATTGCGCGGCGGATCACGTGCTGATTGCGCCCGGGGGCGATCTGCGCGGGGTGGTGGACGAGCCTCTGGAAGCCATCGGACAGAGCCGTCGGGTCGTTCTGGGCCTGCCGGCGTTTCTGCCCGCGCTCGCCGCGGTGGCGGCTTCCACAGCGGTCGTCACCCTGCCCGCGCGCGTGGCGCGGACCTTCGCCGCGGGCTTCGGCCTTGTGACCGCCGACCCGCCGGTGAACGTGCGGGGCTTCCCCGTCTCGGTTTACTGGCACCGCCGCAACGATGCCGACCCGCAAACGGTCTGGGTGCGCCAGCAGATGACGACGCTGTGACAGCCCCCGCCAGCGCCTGACCGGACGGGGGCACTGTCGCCCGGGGCCTGCGCCCCGTTACCCGCGCCGCCCCGTGGCAAACATCGGACCGCCGCGCCAGCGCGGAAAGCCGTAGCCGTGGATCTCGACAAGATCGATGTCGGCGGGCTGGGCCGCTATGCCTTCGGCGAGGATCGCGTGCCCCTCTGCCGCCATCTCGGCGATCAGGCGATCCGCGATCGCCGGGCGGTCAAGCGCCGCCGTTCCGGCGATGAGCGGGGCAAGCAGTTCGGCCACCGTGTCCGAGGCGACCGGCGACCGGCTGCCCGGCGCGTAGTCATACCAGCCGCCGCCCGTCTTCTGCCCCTTGCGGCCCGCGCGGACAAGGATGTCGCCCAGCGTCTCCGGGACTGTCCGGCCCGCCGCCCGCGCGCCCTCGCGCTGAAGATAGGCGATGTCGAGACCGCCAAGGTCCTGCGCCTCGAAGGGGCCCATGGCAAAGCCATAGTCCCGCATCGCGGCATCCACCTCTGCAATCGGGACGCCCTCGCGCACCAGCGCCTCGGCGGCCGCGCGCATGCGTTTGAGGATGCGATTGCCGATGAAGCCTTCGCAGATGCCCGCCTGAA
>JAGWVA010000108.1 GCA_028875855.1 Paracoccaceae bacterium | reverse complement strand
TGACCCTCATTGTCGAGGACCAGCCGCACCGCACGCTCGCGCACTTCGGGGGAAAACTTGTTCGTCGTCTTGCTCATGATGCTCCATCCTACTCAGGAGTTGGAGCCTCCGGCAAACCCGGAGCGGTTCAAACGGCACGTCCTCACACGACGTCAATCGCGCTGTCGAGGAGCGGGTAAGGACGCGTGGCCGTCGCCCGAAGAACTCGACTTCGGCAATTGCCGGATACAAGGCAGCGGTCACCTGGCTGGCGCGTGCGCACAAGCAACAGGTCGGGACGCTCGATGCCTTGCCGCGCCTTCAGGAGTTGATGTCTCGCAACCGGATCATGGCGGCAATCGAAGACCAGATTGCTCGATCTGTCGCCTCGCCGATGCTGAAAGATCCGTCAAAAAGTCAGACACTGGCGAGCCGGCTGACCGGTTTGCGCACGATCGCGCGCAACGGTCTTCATGATCAGGATATCGTTGCGCATCTCGATGTCCTCAGGATCGCCTACCACGACTACATCGTCACGCCGAAGGAGATGACCGAAGAGGCGGAGCAGACCTGTCTGATGTTGCAGACCCGGCCAGATCTCGCGGCAAGGTTTGTCAACTCGCCAAGTGAACTCGCCTGCCAGGCGCGAGAGGCAATTGCCGAGGCACGATCAGCTGGAAATGTTGAGGCCGAAGATGAAGCCCTCCGGCTGTTCGCTTCTGCCGTGCAGCACGCGATCCAGGTTTCTCGACCGCAACGGACATCAAACCTCATCTCCCTTCGCTACCGCGGCTCGAAGGAAATTGCGGGTAACATCAGGTGGATCAAGAAGGGCCAGCATGCCGAACTGCGCTTCCTGAAAGGGGAGATCAAGAATAATCGTGTCGTCACGGTCCATGTCGTCGATGACGATGCCAAAATCCTGTGGGAGTGGCTGGACGTCCATCGGAAGCGGTTTGTGGACCTGCGAGGGTTGCCCGACAGCCCCTACGTCTTTCCGGGCAACGCGCGGCCCCGCTTCGTGAAGGATGCCATCACCCTGCCTGAGGGCTGCATGGCCCCGGCAACGATGGTCGAGGTCTGGGCGCTTGGGGCCGAGCAGATCGGGCTCGGCATATCGCCTCACAGATGCCGGCATGCCATCGCCACGCTCATTCTCGCCGTCGAGCCCGGCAACTTCGCGAAAGCCGCCGCGGTGCTGGGAGATACCGAGGACACGGTGCGCAAGCACTACGGTCGGGACAGTGGCGAACAAGCCTCCATGGCCGTACGAAGCGCGCTTCTCGCGCGCCATCCTGACATCTTCAAGAAAATGAAAAGGAAATTGGCATGAAACGCCCAACGTTGGCCGAATACTTGGCCGAGGTCCCCATGCCGATCCGGCGCAGCATGCTCGAAGGCTCTGCCGGGCTTGAAGCCGGTGCAGCCGCTGCCGTCGGACGACTGTTCTCGGCCGTCGCGGCACGTCATGAGCCCATTGAGGCGCCGAGCGCGCAGAGTTTTCGGGACGCTGCTGCCTCCGAGTCCGCGTTCAGAATGCTCCTGAGAACACTCAACGCGCATGCCCCAATGGTGTCGACCGCCGCTGCTCTGTCCGTGAAGGCGGAATGGGTCGCGCGACGCCCGAAGCCGGCCCCTAAGACAAATGCGGGAGATCCCGGTGGAACGGCGGCAGCCAAGATTGATCCGCGGAGCTGGCCGGCTCTTTGGCAAGAGTACGACAAGGGGCTCGCCCAAGCGGGTATCAAGCCGAGCAGTTTGAGCCGGTATCGTGCCTCCATTCATCGCTGTGCGCAGCTTGTGGGGCAGGGGATCGGCACGAAGGAGCTGAATTTCCTCACCGCCTTCCAATTGTCTGAAGCGTTTCAAGCTGCCCCCCCGGAGACCTCGGGTCGCAAAGCGCTCAGACCGTGCACGGTGGCAAACTACATTGAGGGGCTGGTGGCGCTCGGAAAACACGGGGGCGCCGATCCGGAGGCTCTGGCGGGTCTCCGCTTCATGCGAGATCATCTGCTTGGCAGGGCTGACGTGAGCGACAAGCTCAAATTCGCGCGGATTGCCGAGATCATGGAAAAGGGCGGCTTTGACTACATCGCGTACAGGATTGGTGAGCTGCGCGCCGAGGCTGAGGCCCTTCCCGATCATACTGCCGCGAAGATCTCGGCCCTTCAGACTGCTGCGATCTGCGCAGTGAGCATGAACAAACCCGGACGCACCGGCGATGTGTCGCGATGGCAAATCGGTACGGATTTGCTGCGCGAGGTCGATGGAGCCTGGCGCCTGAAGTGGCTGCAGGAAAAGACTGAGCGCCAGACCGAGGCCGGCAGGCTTTGGCCCGAGGTATCCGAAATCCTCGACGACCTCATCCTCGGCGGTCGTCCAGAACGGCTCATTCATTTGAGATACCGCGAATTGAACGGCGTGAACTGGCTGACGCTCTCCGACAAGGTGATGGCGTCCAAATGGCCGAGCGCGATGGTCCATGCGGCCCTCGGCATTCCCTTGCATGACCTGCGCACGCTGGCTGCGGATTACCTGCGTCTGCACGATCCGGACCATGCGGCGGGGATCATCCGGACGCACCTTGGGCATGGAACGCTTGAGGCGGCGGCGAGTTACCAGGCGGCCTGCGAGGGCGACGCTGCTGCGCGCTCGTGGGCCGCGATACGGTCGTCCATTGCTGCCGGCTGAAGATGCATGCTTTATATCGCGCCTCGCGCCGATCCAGACCCGGCTCAAGCGCTGCAGAGGCGATGGCACCAGCGCCCGAGAACCCACCCGAGCGATCAAAGGGATCGAGCGCGGCAGGAACGAGAGGTCTGCCAGCGTGGTGTTTGCGCGTCCCTGTCGGTGCGGACGCGCGAAACACCGCGCAAGGCCCCTGAACTAGGATAACGGCCCCCCAGCACGTCCAACGTCTAAACCCGACAACCCCGGCCCAACGAAAGGAGAAAGTCGCGCCGTATGACGCTGCGCAATCGGGTGCAGCAAGTAGGGAGCAAGAAATGCACCACACACGTTTCTAAGATAAACTGCCGGCGGTTCCGGTCCCCGGGCAGACACGTCCGTTGGCCACCGTGCGACGGTTTCTGGCCGAGCAGGCGGAAGCCATTCGTAACGCGGCCTTTTTGCTCGGAGGCAAACCCGCAGATCGGCGCTATGCGCAGTTCATCTGCGATGTCCGCGAGGCGCCGGCATTCACCCGGCATCTGCGATCGGAACTCGTCGCGCTGCACCAGTTGCTGTCGCTCGAAAACGTCAGCGACCCGGAAGCGCCGGAGGCCGCGTTTTTTGCCGCGATCGATCCGGCTGACCCGGTCGTCTTCGACATCTGCCAGCTGACGGATGCTGTCTACGATCTCCTTGTCGAAATCGGTTCTGGTGATCCGGACCAGGCTGCTGACGCCCCACGCTGGGCCGACAGCGAAGCTGCGTGAGGGAGGGGCGGATGCACGATTTCACGACGCTTGAAGGCCAGGCCGCTTTGGTCATCGGAGCTGGACGACGGCTTGCGGCTCAGCTGAGGCACGCGGGGCTTGCTCGGCTGTCTCTCGATGTTCCCGTCATCTCCCACGGTCTTGACGACCTCGCCGAAGGTCAGGCGCTTGAGCCCGGGATCGAGAAGATGTTCCGGGTGCTGACCTGCTTATTACGCCAGCACCGAGATCACGAGATCCTCGACCGGGTCCAGGTCTTCGTGGGCATTCATGATCCCGAAGAGGGTGACATCGGCGATGTCGAGGAGTGGGTCGTGTTGACGGATCGAGGCCTCGAACTGCAAGGGCTGTTGGAGTCCGTTGAGACAGTCCTAACGCAACGACAGCAGCTGCTGGATCGCTTCTCGGCGCAGCAGTTCGTCTCGGACCGTTTGTGCCGGGGCGCTTGAGCATGGACGGCTGCCTCACCTGAGGCAGCCAGCCCGGAATTCCAGAATTGCATTGAAAGCAGAGACTGCATCATCATGTGGCTGAGGAAGGCTATGTGCGCAGTCACGGTCGCAAAAGAGGTCGCAAATGGCAGAAGTTCGCAAGCAACCCATTGAAATTATTGACGGGCGTCGAATTGTGGATCTGGGGGTCCCCCGTTCGAGCCGGGGAGGCGGTACCATCGGAACCCCTTGAAATCGCTGGCAGGCCTTCGCTCAGGATGGGCCGAGGGTTTTGAGGATCGCCGCCACCAGGCGCTGCGGCCTGTAGCCCAGCCGCCCCGGCGTCAGCCCCATCCGCACCACCACGAGCCCCGCCGAGGGGACGACCGCGACGGTCTGGCCGTCGTGACCCTCCAGCCAGTAAGTGTCCGGCGGAAGGCCAAAGGCGGCATCGTCGCCCGCGTGCTGCGACCGTTTCGGCCCCGCCAGCCACACCATCCCCCGCCCATAGACCGGATCGGCGGCAGAGGGGCTGTGCATCATCCGCACGAAGGCGGGTGACAGGATCTGGCGTCCGTTCCACTGGCCGTCCTGCAACAGGAACTGGCCGAAGCGCGCCCAGTCGCGCGCCGTGGCGTAAAGGTAAGAGCCGCCGACGAAGGTGCCCGCCTCGTCCGTCTCGAGCACCGCGCTGTCCATGCCCAGCGGCCCGAAAAGCGCCTTGCGCGGCCAGGCAAGCGCGGCCGCCCTGTCGCCAAGCGCGTTCTGCCAGATGCGCGACAGGATCACGGCGGTTCCGGTGGAATAGTGGAAGGTGCTGCCCGGCGGATGCGCCAGCGGCTGGCCAGCGGCAAAGGCCGCCATGTCCGGCGTGAGGTAAAGCATCCGCGTCACGTCCGAGACATCGCCGTAGTCTTCGTTGAAGCGCAGCCCGCTCGACATCGACAGGAGATCGGCCAGCGTGATCTTCGCGCGCCCGTCGCCCGCCCATTGCGGCAACAGGTGGTCCTGATCGAGCCGCAGCCGGCCCGCCTCGATCACCGTTCCGACAAGCGCGGCGGTCACGGTTTTGGTCATCGACCAGCCCAGAAGCGGCGTGTGCGCGGTGAAGCCCGGCGCGTAACGCTCGGCGACGATGCGGCCGTCCTTCACCGCGACGATCGCGCGCATTCCCGGCCCGGCAAGGTTGGAGTCGTTCACGATCCGCTCAAGCGCCGCATGGCCCGCGAGGTCAACCCCTTCGCCCGCAGGCCAAGGCGCGGTGCTGCGGGACGGACCCGGGGCAGGGGGCGCGGACTGGTCCATCGCACGGGCGACATTGCCGTCCGGGGCCACGGCGCAGCCCAGCCCGGGGCGGCGCACGGCGGTCTGGGGCGCGATGAGGCGCAGGAACTCGGACCGCACGCGTCCCGCGGCACGGTCGGCCTGAAAGGTCACCAGTTTCAGAAGCGGGTTGCCCGGGGCCTGCACGTCGATGTCAAGGACGCGGGCCGGATCGCGCCGCGAGAGGTAATCGGACGAGCAGATGATCTTCGCGCTGTAGCCCGTGCCCACCCGCAACAGCGTGGGCTGCACGAAGATGGCAAAGACATAGGCCCCGGCAAGCGCCGCGACGACAAGGCCAACCCCAAGGCCCGCGGCCCGCTTCCATCCTCGCATGACGCCCCCCGACGGCCTTTTCACCTCGGGCCAGTCTCGCCGCGTGGCGGGGCTGTGGCAACGCCGGGGTGCCGTTCCGCGGGCGCGGATGGGCAAAGGGCGGCGCTGGATGGCACGGCGAACACAGGTGACGTTACGGCACCCATGCCGCCTACCACGTGGGGGCGTAGCGGACCTGAAGGCGGAAGTCGTAGCGGTTCGCCGAAAGCCCCTCGGGGGCACGGCTGAAGGGCGCCGCGGCCCGGACCGCCTGAAGCGCGGCAAGGTCGAGTGCGGCAGAGCCGGAGCCTTGCGCCACCTCGACGGAAAGAAGCCGCCCACCGGGGTCGAGGGCGATCTGCAAGGTCACGACCCCGCGGGCATCGCCGGCCGCGACGGGATAGCGCTTGTGCTGTTCGATCCGACCGACAAGCGCGCGCGCCCACCCCGCCATGAGCGACATCTGCGCCTGTGACGGGCCCTGCGCGCCCGCCTGCCCGGCGCGGGACGGCGCCCCGCCCGAGGCGGCGCGGGCAGCGGGTTGGGGCGCTGCCTTGCGAGGCTGGGGGGGCTGCTCGACCGACGGCGCCTTTGGCGTTGTCCGAGCGGGCAGCGGTGGCGTCTGCGGTTGCGGGTGAGGCTGAGGCCGCGCCTGTGGCGCAGCCTTCGCATTCGTTGGCGGCGGCGGCAGGTCCATGGGCTCCGGCGCCGTCTCGGAGGCGGGCGCATTCAGCCGGGCCAGCGGCGCGGCGGGCAGGGCCTGCGGGGGCGACAGCAGGGGCCGATCCGGCGCGGGCGCATCTGGGGCAGTCTGCGGCGGCGGCGCGGCAAGGCTTGGGGGGGCAAAGGGATGCGACAGGGCGGCGGGCGTCGGGTCGGGCGGAAGGCGGCTTATCAGGGTGACCTGCACTGTTCCGGTCACAAGACCCGGCTGCGGGCGCGCCATCTC
>JAGWVA010000052.1 GCA_028875855.1 Paracoccaceae bacterium | reverse complement strand
CGACCTACAACCGCGCGCCCCTCGCTTTCGACAAGGGTGAAGGAAGCTGGCTGATCGCCAAGGATGGCACCCGATACCTCGACCTCGGCGCCGGGATCGCGGTGAACGCGCTCGGCCATGCCAATCCCGAACTGGTAAAGGCGCTGACAGATCAGGCCGGGAAGCTCTGGCATACGTCGAACCTCTACGAGATCCCGAACCAGCAGCGGCTTGCGGACCTTCTGGTCGAACACACATTCGCCGACACGGTCTTCTTCACCAACTCGGGCACCGAGGCGGCCGAACTCGCGATCAAGATGGCGCGCAAATACTGGTATGAGCAGGGCCATCACGAGCGGATCAACATCCTGACCTTCGAAGGATCGTTCCACGGGCGCTCCACGGGCGCGATCGCGGCGGCCGGGTCGGAAAAGATGGTGAAGGGCTTCGGTCCGCTGATGCCGGGCTTCATCCACATCCCCTTCGGCGATCACGAGGCAATGCGCAAGGCGATCGACAGCCACACCGCCGCAATTCTCGTCGAACCGATCCAGGGCGAGGGCGGCATCCGCCCGCTGCCCGACGCCTGCCTCAAGGGGCTGCGCGATCTGTGCGACGAAACCGGCGTCCTGCTGATCCTCGACGAGGTGCAATGCGGCATGGGCCGCACCGGCAAGCTTTTCGCCCATGAATGGGCCGGCATCACGCCCGACATCATGATGGTCGCCAAGGGCATCGGCGGCGGCTTCCCGCTGGGCGCGGTGCTGGCCACCGAAAAGGCCGCCTCGGGCATGACGGCGGGCACCCACGGCTCCACCTATGGCGGCAACCCGCTGGCCTGCGCGGTCGGCGCCCGGGTGATGGAGATCGTGGCCGACGACGCCTTCCTCGCCGAGGTCAACCGCAAGGGCGCGCTCTTCCGCCAGAAGCTCGAAGGGCTCGTGGCCTCGCACCCCGACGTCTTCGAGGGCGTGCGCGGCGTGGGCCTGATGCTGGGCCTGAAATGCAAGCCCCCCGTGGGCGACTTCGTCAAGGCGGGCTACGCCCGGCAGGTCCTGACCGTGCCCGCCGCCGACAATGTCCTGCGGCTCCTGCCCGCGCTCACCATCAGCGATGCCGAGATCGCCGAGGCCGTCACCCGCCTCGACGCCGCGGCGACCGCGCTGGAAAGCGCCTGACATTTTCTGTCTCCAAATATCCTCGGGGGTCCGGGGGCAGACAGCCCCCGGCGCGCTCCGCCAAAGAAAGCATTCCGAATGAAGCACTTCCTCGACATTCACAAGACCGACGCCGGTGAACTGCGCGCCATGATCGACCTCGCGCGCACGATGAAGACCGCGCGTGCCGGCCTGCCGAAGGGGGCCCCGGACGCAACGCAGCCCTTGGCCGGGCGCATGGTCGCGCTGATCTTCGAGAAGCCCTCGACCCGCACCCGCGTCAGCTTCGACGTGGGCGTGCGCCAGATGGGCGGGCAGACCATGGTGCTGTCGGGCAAGGAGATGCAGCTTGGCCATGGCGAGACCATCGCCGACACCGCCCGGGTGCTGTCGCGCTATGTCGATCTCATCATGATCCGCACCTTCGAGGAACAGACCCTGCTGGAGATGGCGGAATATGCCACCGTGCCGGTCATCAACGGGCTGACGAACCGCACCCATCCCTGCCAGATCATGGCCGACGTGATGACCTACGAAGAACATCGCGGCCCGATCTCCGGCAAGAAGGCCGTCTGGTGCGGCGACGGCAACAACGTCTGCGCCTCATGGATTCAGGCGGCGGGTCAGTTCGGCTTCGACATGACCTTCTCGGGCCCCTCCACACTCGACCCCGAGGATGACTTCGTCCGGTTCGCCCGTGAGAAGGGCGTGAACATCGCCATCGAGCGCGATCCGGCCCGCGCGGTGCAGGGTGCCGATGTCGTCATCGCCGACACCTGGGTCTCGATGCACGACAGCCAATCCTCGCGTGAGCGGCGGCACAACCAGCTTCGGCCCTATCAGGTCAACGACGCGCTGATGGCGCAGGCCAAGGACGACGCGCTGTTCATGCACTGCCTGCCCGCCCACCGCGATGACGAGGTGACGAGCGCGGTCATGGACGGCCCGCATTCGGTCGTCTTCGACGAGGCCGAGAACCGGCTGCATGCGCAGAAGGCCGTCATGCGCTGGTGCCTCGGCGTCTGATCGCGCGCGGGCGTCACGCGGCTCAGCGGGGCCGCGTTTACCCCCTTGCCCATGGCAGCGGATGCGCCATGTTGCTGCGGGCCTGGGCCAGCGGCAGCACCGTGCTCCGCATCGCCAGGACAGGGAGATTTCCATGTACGACCATATCGTTCCGCCCTTCACGCGCTCGCTGAAGGCGCTCGACGCCATCCTCACCAAGGCCGAGGCGCATTGCACCGCCCGCAAGATCGACCCGGCCGTCATGCTGTCGATGCGGCTGTTCCCGGACATGCTGCCCTTCACGCGGCAGATCCTGATTGCCTGCGATCACGCCAAGGGTGCCTCGGCCCGCCTTGCCGGCGCCGAGGTGCCGAGCTTCCCGGACACCGAAGTGACCTTTGCCGATCTGCATGCCCGGATCGCCAAGACGCTGGATTTCATGGGCGGGTTCAAGGCCGAGGATTACACCGGCGCCGCCGAGCGCACGATCACGGTGAAGGCCGGCCCGCGCGAGCTGAGCTTTCGCGCGCCGGTCTACCTGTCCAGCTACGCGGTCCCGAACTTCTATTTCCACATGACGACCGCCTACGCGATCCTGCGCAGCAACGGCGTGGAGCTTGGCAAGGTCGATTTCCTCGGCGGCTGAGCCGCGATCAGTTGCCGCCAAGCAGCTTCATCAGCCCCTGCTTGGCGGCATTCTCCAGCGTTTTGCTTCCCGTGCCGGACGTGCCTCCGGCGGGCAGGCCAAGCGCCTTCTCGGCTGCGGCCTTTGCCTTGTCCTCCAGCGCCTTCTTCTGCTTGTCGATCTGCTGGCCCACGGCGGAATTCATGTCCATACCGAACTGCGGCCGCGCCCAACTTCCCGAGATCTTCAGCGGCACCTTGACCCCGTTCGACCCGCTGATCCCCTGCAGCGCGACGGGCGTCACGGTATAATCCAGCATCCGCCCCCCGATATCGACCGTGCCAGCCCCGCTGGCATCCAGAAGCGGCGACTTGAACGACAGGTCCTTGTTCGTCAGCACGCCCCTGGCCACCGTGAAACTGCCGGTGATCGCGTTGAAGATCGTCTTTGCCCCGGCCCCCATGTAGTTGGCGTTCATATGCGTCAGCATCCCGGCCAGGTCGAAGCCCTGCAACTCCCCCTGCCCGAACGAGATGGAACCCGCGCCGTTCAGCCCGTGCATCAACGCATCCATCGACGTGCCCGATGACGCGAGCCGCACCTTCGCCGTCCCGGTTCCGATCAGGCGGCTGTAGCCTGCGAAGGCGGTCAGCAGCGGTTGCAGCGCGACCTTGTCGATCGTCAGGTCCGAATCGACCGCAAGCCCGTTCGCGGCATTGGCGACGATTTGGCCGGAGATGACGCCCTGATAGGCCGCGATCTGTTTGATGCCGATCACCGCGCGGCCATCCTTCAGCGTCACCTGCACGTCGGTCTGACCCAGGACCGCGCTGCCAAGGTCGATCCCCGCGGCACTCAGCGTCACGTTCGCATCGGCAAGCTTCAGCGGCGCGACGTCGATCGGCGTCTTCGACCATCCCTGCGGCGCCGGCGCGCCGCTGCCGCCCGCTCCGCCGACCGCACCGCCTGACGACGCGGCCAGCGCCTTCAGGTCCAGCTTGCCCGACGACAGGATCGCGTTGACGGCCGGGCGCGCGCCTGCCGTGTTGACCGCGACGCGGCCCTTGAGCACGTTGTCGTCAAGCCCGATCACCGCCTGATCCAGCGTCACCGCGCCATTCAGGCCCGCCGTCAGGTTGCCGCGCACCTCGATCTTCTTCGCGCCCAGACCCTGCGGCAGGGCGGGCGGCGCCATGGCCGCGGCGGCAAAAAGCGCCTTCAGGTCACCAAGCTTCGCGTCCAGCGCCCCGCTCAGCCCCTTGGCGGGGTCCACCGTTCCCTTGTAGCCGACGCTCGACCCGCCTGCCGTCAGCGTCATGTCCACCGGGGTTGCCTGCCCCGCCAGAGCGACGGCAGCCTTGGCGACGGCCAGCGTGACCGACACGGGCTGACCGTTCACCTTGGCGGCCAGGTCGATCTTCGCCGGCCCGGTCGCGTCGGGCATCGTGAGGGTCGAGTCGATCCCCGTCACGGTCTGCTTCCTGCCGCTGGCATCGTCGAGCCAGGTCACCGCGCCATTCCTGATGACGGCCTTGGCGATCGAGATCGGCGGCACACCGCCCGACCCGCCGGCCGCGGGCGCGGCGGCCCCCTGCGTGACCGGAGCGGCGCTGGCCATCTCCCAGTTGCCGTGGCCGGCCTTGTTGCGTTCCAGCAGGATCTGCGGCGCGTCAAGCTCGACCCGGGACACCTTGACCGCCCCGGACAGCAGCGCGACCGGGTCCACGCCCACGCGAAGACCGTCAGCCCGCACCATCGCCCCGGCCTTCGACCAGGGCGCGTTCGCGATCTCCACATGGCCGATGCGCACGCCAAGTTCCGGCCAGAGCGTCGGATGCACCCCGCCCGAGATCACCATCTGCCGCCCCGTTGCCGACTGGAACTGGGATGCGACGACGCCGGCGATCCGGTCTCCCGGTATCAGGAACAGCGCCGCTCCCGCCGCGGCGACCAAGAGAACCACAAGGGCAAGCAGACGGATGATCCAGCGCATGGGCAACCTTTCACGAGACACGTTGCCCCGAGTTTGCGCCGAAACGCCGCCTGTCTCAACCGCAGGGCGGATCACCCCGCGAAAATTCGCCGCGAGCCGGAAGGCGTTCCGGCGCGCGGCGGGGTCAGGCGCTCAGAACTTGCGGGTCCAACCCACGGAGGCGGCGAACTGGTGCATCGACAGCTTCACCGTGCCGCCGCCAAAGGCCGACGGAACCGGGCCGCTGACGGATGAGGTCGGCACGTATTCGACCGCGAAGTCCAGCGTGTCGCGCGCATCCATCTGGTAGCTGCCGCCAAAGGTGAAGTGATGGCGCACGACGCCGGGGGCAAGGATGTTCAGCGTCACCTGGCTCGACTGCACGGGGTTGGTCGCATAGGCATAGCCCGCGCGCCATGTCATCACGGGGCTCGACCTCCACGCGGCGCCCAGCTTGATGACATCGACATCCTTCCAGCCGAAGCCCGGACCGCCCGCGGCGCCCAGCGGCAGGCCGTTGAACGGGTTCGAAACCGCCGGCACACCGGAATAGAAAATGCGTTCGTAATCCAGCATCAGCGTCAGATCCTGCCGCGCGTCCCAGGCAAGGCCGGTGGTGACCGCCGCCGGGATGTCGAACTTGCCGCCATCGGCGAAAAGGCCCGAATACTTGCCGAACCGCGACATCGAGAACTTGGTCTGGCCGCTCAGACCCCAGCGCAGGCCGGGGGCTATATCCGCGACCATGCCCGCCCGAAGCCCGAAGCCGTGCGACCAGTCCGTGCCGGTATCGCTGAGCCGCGTGGCGTCGCTCGAATATTTCCCGAAAGCCGCAAGACCGTTGGCCGAAAAGCCTTGCAGCGCGAAGGTCGGCGCAATCCCGAAGGAGATGTTGCCGATCTTCTGGGCATAGGTGACCGACAGGAAGAGCTGGCTCAGGTTCACGCCGGCCTTGCCGCCGCAGAAGATCCCCGTCGCGCCCGGGCAGCCCGGGCCGGTGTTGGTGATGGCCGGATAGCTCGTGTTCATGCCCCCGTTGCCATAGGCCGCGATGTTGAGCCGCGCGCCGTTGGCCAGAACCTTGTTCCAGGCAAGGTTCGGCACGAGGAAGTTGGGCCAGTCGCTTTTCACCGTTCCCGGCGCGATGAAGCCGGTGCCCGTGCCGGTGTATTCCCGCGAGGGCGAGAAGACCTGCAAACCCAGCGAGAATTCGTTGCCCACCGTGGCAACCCCTGCCGGGTTCATCGCGGTGGCCATTGCGTCGGTCCCGTTGGCCACCCCCGCACCGCCCTGCGACCGCTGCACCGGGCCATAGCCCAGGGCGAAATAGCCCTCTGTCGCCAGTGCGGGACAGGCCATCGTCATCGCCGCCGCCGCCAGGACGACCGTCCCCCGAAGTCTTGCAGATCTCTTCATGCGCTTCTCCCTGTTACGTCCGCCGCCCCTTGTTCCTCCCGGGGGCGTCTGGACACGAGGGCCGCATCCCCTCGCCTCGGCCGAGTTTTGCATGAAACATGCAACATATGTAATGCTTTTTCGCACGAACTTCGTTTCAGCGCGACCGGACGGACTTCCCGGTCGCCGCGCAACGCGCTAGAAGGCGCCATGCCGCAGAACCCGCCCGATCTTCGCCCCGACCTCGCCCGCGCCATCGTCCCTGACGAGCGCAGACCCGGCCAGCCGACCCTCGGCATGGTCTCGCTTGGCTGCCCCAAGGCGCTGGTGGACAGCGAACGCATCCTGACCCGGCTTCGGGCCGAGGGCTACGCGATCTCGCCGGACTACGCGGGGGCGGATGCGGTGATCGTGAACACCTGCGGCTTTCTTGACAGCGCCAAGGCCGAAAGCCTCGAGGCGATCGGCGAGGCGCTGGCCGAGAATGGCCGGGTGATCGTGACCGGCTGCCTGGGGGCGGAACCCGATTACATCACCGGCGCGCATCCCAAGGTGCTGGCCGTGACCGGGCCGCAGCAATACGAACAGGTGCTGGATGCGGTGCATGCCGCCGTGCCGCCCGCGCCCGATCCCTTCATCGACCTGATGCCCGCGACCGGGGTCAAGCTGACGCCCCGGCACTACAGCTACCTCAAGATTTCCGAGGGCTGTAACCACAAGTGCAAGTTCTGCATCATCCCCGACATGCGCGGTCGGCTGGTCAGCCGCCCAGCCCATGCCGTTCTGCGCGAGGCGGAAAAGCTGGTGGAGGCCGGCGTCAGGGAACTGCTGGTCATCAGCCAGGACACCTCGGCCTATGGGGTGGACATCAAGCACGCCGAGGCGAAGGGCCACCGCGCCCATATCACCGACCTTGCCCGCGACCTTGGGAGCTTGGGCGCCTGGGTCCGGCTGCACTATGTCTATCCCTATCCCCATGTGCGCGACCTGATCCCGCTTATGGCGGATGGGCTGGTGCTGCCCTACCTCGACATCCCGTTCCAGCACGCCCACCCCGATACGCTCAAACGCATGGCCCGCCCGGCGGCGGCGGCCAGGACGCTGGACGAGATCGCCGCCTGGCGCCGGGTCTGCCCGGATATCACGCTGCGATCGACCTTCATCGTAGGCTATCCCGGCGAGACCGAAGCCGAGTTCCAGACCCTGCTAGACTGGCTGAACGAGGCGCAGCTCGATCGCGTCGGCTGCTTCACCTACGAAAACGTCGCGGGCGCCCGGTCGAACGACCTGCCCGACCACGTGCCCGAAGAGGTGAAACAGGACCGCTACGCCCGCTTCATGGAAAAGGCGCAGGCGATTTCCGAGGCGAAGCTGGCCGCCAAGATCGGCCAGCGGATCGAGGTGATCGTGGACGAGGTGGACGCCGAAGGCGCCACCTGCCGCACCAAGGCCGACGCGCCCGAGATCGACGGCAACCTTTTCATCGACGAAGGGTTCGAGGACCTGACCCCCGGCGATATCGTCACCGTCGAGGTGGACGAGGCTGGGGAATACGACCTTTGGGGAAAGAGCGTCTGACCGCCGCTACTTGAGGCCGGTCGAGCCGAAGCCGCCAGCGCCGCGCTCGGTGTCGGACAGTTCCGCCACTTCGACGGTCGGATAGCGCCGCACATCGGCGATCACCGCCTGCGCGATGCGGTCGCCGTGCCGGATCGTGAAGGGCTCTGTCCCGAGGTAATAAAGCCCGATCATCACCACGCCCCGGTAATCCTCGTCCACCGTGCCCGGCGCGTTCGGGATGAGGAACCCATGCTTCAGCGCAAGACCGGACCGGGGGCGCACCTGCATCTCGGTCCCCGGGGGCAGTTCGACGTGGAACCCGGTCGAGATCATCGCGAGCTGGCCGTGGGTGAAGGTCACCGGGCCGTCGGGCAGAAAGGCGCGCAGGTCCATGCCCGCGGCACCGTGCGTGGCATAGGCGGGCAATGGCAGGTCAAGGTTGCCCTCGACCCGTTTGAACTTCACCGCCGTCATGCCAGCGCCTCCACGATCCGGGCGGCAAGGCGTTCTGCCACCGCGTCCTTGGACAGCCGCGGCCAGTGCTCGGACCCCTCTTCGGTGATCAGCGTCACCTCGTTCTCGGCCCCGCCCATGATCCCGGTCGCGGGGCGCACGTCATTGGCCACGATCCAGTCGCAGCCCTTGCGCGCCCGCTTGGCCGTTGCATTGGCCAGCACGTCGTTCGTCTCGGCGGCAAATCCGACGACAAGCCGCGGCCGCCCCTCGGCCATCGCGGACACCGTGGCAAGGATGTCGGGGTTCTGCGCGAAATCGAGCGCGGGGGCGCGGCCCGATCCGTCCTTCTTCAGCTTCGTGTCGCTTGCATTTGCCACGCGCCAGTCGGCGACGGCCGCGGCAAAGATCGCCGCATCGGCTGGCAACGCAGCCTCGACCGCGGCCAGCATCTCGGCCGCCGTTTCCACCCGGACAAGATGGACGCCCGCAGGCGGCGGCACGCTGGCGGGGCCGGTGATGAAGGTCACGCCAGCGCCAAGCGCCACCAGCGCCGCGGCAATCGCCGTGCCCTGCGCCCCGGAAGAACGGTTGGCGATGTAGCGCACGGGGTCGATGGGCTCATGCGTCGGGCCAGAGGTGACAAGGATATGCTTGCCGGAAAGCGGCCCGGGGGCGAAGGCATGGTCGATGGCGGCAAGGATGTCCATGGGCTCGGCCATCCGGCCCGGACCGAATTCCCCACAGGCCATGGCGCCATCATCCGGGCCGACCACGCGGATGCCGTCCGCCTGCAAAAGGGCAAGGTTGCGCTGCGTGGCCGGGTGCAGCCACATCCGAACGTTCATCGCAGGCGCGATCAGCACCGGCTTGTCCGTCGCCATCAGAAGGGTCGAGGCCAGATCGTCCGCGTGCCCCCCGGCCATCTTGGCCATCAGATCCGCCGTCGCGGGCACGACCACCACCAGATCGGCGGAGCGGCTGAGCTGGATATGCCCCATCTCGGCCTCGTCCGTCAGGTCGAAGAGCGCGCGATAGACCTTTTGCCCTGCGAGCGCGCCGACCGTGAGCGGCGTCACGAATTCCTCGGCCGCGCGGGTCAGCACCGGCGTGACCGACGCGCCGCGATCGCGCAGGCGCCGGATCAGGTCCAGCGCCTTGTAGGCCGCGATCCCGCCGCCGATGATCAGAAGAATGCGCTTGCCGTCCAACATGATCCGCCCCCGCGCTGCCTTTCCCGGTTCTAGGGCGGCGACGCGGGGCGCACAATGGAAAGCTCAGTCCAGCAGGGCGTAGACCTCGCGCCCGCGCGCCTCGAGCATCTTGCGCATCTTGGCGAAGGCCGAGGCTTCAAGCTGCCGGATACGCTCTTTCGACAGGCCAAGCTCTTCGCCGAGGCTTTCAAGGGTGCGCGGGTCGTCCCGCAGCTTGCGTTCCCGCACGATGTAGCGTTCCCGCTCGGGAAGAGCCTGAAGGGCTTCGGCAAGCCATGTGCGCAGCTGGGCGGAATCATGCGCGTCCGCGACCAGTTCGGCCGCCTGCGCGCCCTCGTCCTCGAGCGCGTCGATCCATTCGCGGCTTTCATCCTCGGAGGATTGCGTGGCGTTGAGCGAGAAGTCGTTGCCCGACAGCCGCCCCTCCATCATCTCGACATCGGCCAGCGGCACGCCGACCTCTTGCGCGATCAGGGCGCGCAGTTGATGGCCGTCCAGCGTCTCGCCGCGTGCGCGGGCCTGCCGCTCCAGCTTGGCCTGAACGCGCTTCATGTTGAAGAACAGCGCCTTCTGGCTGGAGGTCGAGCCAGTGCGCACCATCGACCAGTTGCGCATCACGTAGTCCTGCACGCTGGCGCGGATCCACCACACGGCATAGGTCGAAAACCGCACGCCGCGATCGGGATCGAACTTGTCGGCGGCCTTCATCAGGCCAAGACCGGCCTCCTGGATCAGATCGTTCATCGGCGCGCCATAGCGGCGGAACCGCGCGGCAACCGAGATCGCAAGCCGCATGTAGGCGTTGATGAGACGGTGCAGCGCGGCCTCGTCACGGTGATCCCGCCAGGCGTAGGCAAGCTTCAATTCCGTTTCCGCATCAAGGAGTTCGGCCTTCATAGCGCGCCGAGACATTGCAGTATCGACGGTTCCGTCAAGCGGCATGGCAACCTCCGTGGCATCAATGAATGGACTTTATTGTTGACTGTATTACGTGGGTAATGCCGCACCGGATCAAAACCGTTGCCAGAAAAGGTATCACGTCGATGTGAAGTTTCGCCGCTTCCATCTGTGCGCGTGATGGGCTGGCCCTCGAAACATCATTTCCGCACGCCCGCTCGGCGCGTTATGACGACGCGGCCGAGACAGGAGACGCCGGACCATGACCTACGACCTTGCCATTGCCGACCGCGCCTATTCCAGCTGGTCCCTGCGCGGCTGGCTGCTGTTCGACGCCTTCGGTCTGCCCGTCCGCTGCCATTTCGCGCGGCTGTTCACCGATGAGCTTCCCGGCCTCCTGCGCGACTTCGCCCCCGCCCGGACGGTGCCGGCCATGCGCGCGGCCGATGGGACCGTGGTGGCCGAGAGCCTTGCCATCGCCGAGGAACTGCACAGCCGCCACCCCGAGGCCGGACTCTGGCCCGCCGCTGCCCCCGCCCGTGCCGCGGCGCGGATGATGGCCGCCGAGATGCATGCAGGCTTTACCGCGCTGCGCGGCGCCTGCCCGATGAACCTGCGGGCCGCCTACGCGGGCTTTGCCCCCTCCGAGGCCGTGCAGGCCGACATCGCCCGGATCGAGCGGCTCTGGACCTGGGCCCGCAGCTTTGCCTCGGACGATGGGCCGTGGCTCTTTGGCGCATATTCGGCGGCGGATGCCTTCTACGCCCCCGTCGCCGCCCGCATCGCCACCTATGGGCTGAAAGTGAGCGGGGCCGCCGCGGATTATGTCGCAGCGCATCTGGCGCATCCCTCGTTTCGGCGCTGGCGGGCGATGGGGATGGCGGATGGTCCGGACCTGCCGAACTATACGACCGATCTGCCCCGCCGCGCCTGGCCCGGCCCCGCACCGATTGCGGCCGTGGCCGTCGCGCAGGGGCCGTCCGTGAACGCCGCCTGCCCCTTTTCGGGCAAGCCGGTCACGCATTTCCTGCGCATCGGGGACAGGACGATCGGCTTCTGCAATGCCTTCTGCCGCGACAAGACGGCCGCCGACCCGGCGGCCTGGCCCGAAGTTGCGCCGCTTCTGGGCTGAGCGGTCAGAACTGCGCGCCCACGCGGTGCTTGTAGGCGGCCATGATCGCCTTTTCGATATTGGCGTAATTGCCGTCGAAATGATGCCCGCCCTGCACCTTCAGGGCCTCGCCGCCCGCCTGACCCAAGGCGGGGCAGCCGGTGTCGTCCTCGTCCGCGCCATAGATGCACTGCACCTTGTCGAGCGGCATCGCCTTCACCGCGGGCAGGGTGGGCGTCGCGTGGCTGCCATGCGAGCCAAGCCAGCCGCTGACCGTGATCGTCCAGTCCGCCGCGGTCGATAGGCCCAGAAGGCTGACCAGCGCCACCTTGTCCTGCGCGGCCTTGGGCATCTGCACGAAACTGGCGGGGATCACGTCTGCGCCGAAGGAATAGCCGACAAGGATCACATGCTTCACGCCGAAGGCCGGCTGATAGCGCTGGATCAGGCTGGCGATGGCCTTGCCGGTCTCCTCGGGGCTGCGCTTCGACCAGAAATACCGCAGGGAATCGAGGCCGATCACCGGGATTCCGCGCTTTTGCATGATCTCGCCGATCGACTGGTCGAGATCTCGCCACCCGCCATCCCCAGACAGGATGATCGCCATCACGTCATGCTTGGGCGTGGCCTTCAGCACCTTCACCGGAAGGGCCGCCATCGCCGCGCGGGCCGTCTCGATCTGGTCCGAGATCGCCTTTGCCATCACCTCCGCCGTCGGTTCGGCCTGAGCGACCGTCACGTCAGGCGACTGGGCCTTGAAGGCCGTGACGCGGTTCACGATGTCCGGCGTCGCCTTCGGGCTGAGAAGCACCGTCACAGGGTCCGCGAGATGGCCCTTGGGCAGCGCATAGACCTCGCCGCCGAGTTGCAGCATGTAGCCCGCGGGCGTGCACAGGTCCGTCGTCAGCGGCACGGCCGAGGCCGGATCGGCCGCCACCGTGGCCCCCACCGTCACATCCGGGGTCTGGTCCACGATGTCGAGCGCAAGCCCGCCGCCAAGCCCCACGCCCGCCACGACCGGCGCCACGTAATCGACCGACCCCGATGCGCGCTGGATCTGCTGGCTGAGGCTTTCGATGTCGGACACGAGATAGGCGCAGTCGCCCGCCCCCTTCATCGCGTTGATCTTCTTCAGAAGTCCCGGCAGGTCCACCCCGACCGAGGCGATGCCCTGCGCCTTCAGCGTCTCTGCCACCGCCTGATCGCGTGCGGCCCAGCCTTGGGCATCGGACAGGATCACCGCCACGCCCTTTGCCGCGCCATCGGGCACGAGAACGCGATCCACCGGCAGCAGGTCGCTTTGCCAGCCGGCTGCCATCGTGGCAAGCGGGGCCGCGGCAAGGCAGGCGGCAAGGAGATGACCTTTCCAGTTCATCGCAAGGCTCCAGAAGGAAGAATGGGAGCCTCATACAGGGCGGCGGTGCAAAAGCAACGTCTCTTATGACGCAGGAGCGCACGACCGCTTCACGACGCGATGATTGGCGTTAACCCGCCGTAAACCATCCCCGCCGCATCCTGTGCCAAGCAACTGGGGGCGGGAATGTCGGCAAGGGCCTATACGGTTGCCTTCGAGGGCATCGAGGCGCGCCTGGTCGAGGTGCAATGTGCAGCGACGCCGGGGCTTCCGGCCTTCACCATCGTGGGCCTTCCCGACAAGGCCGTGAGCGAGGCGCGCGAACGCGTTCGGGCGGCGCTCAGCGCCATGTCGATCGCCCTGCCGGCCAAGCGGATCACCGTGAACCTGTCGCCCGCCGATCTGCCCAAGGAGGGGTCGCATTTCGACCTGCCGATCGCGCTTGCGGTTCTGGCCGAGATCGAGATCGTGCCGCGTGACGAAGTGGCCGAAACCGTGGCGCTTGGCGAGCTGTCGCTGGACGGCACGCTGGTCCCCGTGCTGGGGGCGCTGCCCGCCGCCATGGCCGCCGCAGAAGAGGATCGCACGCTCCTTTGCCCCGACGCCTGCGGTCCCGAGGCCGCCTGGGTCGGCGCCACGCAAGTGCTGGGGGCGCCCTCTCTCGCGGCGGTCGTGCGCCACTATACCGGACAGGCCGCCCTCACACCCGCCGAGGCGGGAGAGGTCCAGACCGATACGCATCCGCGCGACCTGCGCGAAGTAAAGGGGCAGGAGCGGGCCAAGCGCGCGATGGAAATCGCCGCCGCGGGGCGTCATCACCTCTTGATGACGGGTCCGCCCGGTTCGGGGAAATCCATGCTCGCCGCCCGCCTTCCCGGCATCCTGCCCCCCCTCTCGGCAGCGGAAGCGCTGGAGACTTCGATGATCCAGTCGCTTGCCGGGCTTCTGGCGGACGGCGGCATCAGCCGCACCCGGCCGTTTCGGGAACCCCACCACACCGCCTCGATGGCCGCGATCGTCGGTGGCGGAAAAGGCGCGAAGCCGGGCGAGATCAGCCTTGCCCATAACGGCGTCCTGTTCCTTGACGAATTCCCGGAATTCTCGCGTCCAGTGCTGGAAACCCTGCGCCAGCCGATCGAGACGGGCGAGGTCGTCGTCGCCCGCGCCAATGCCCATGTCCGCTATCCCTGCCGCTTCCTGCTGGTCGCGGCCGCGAACCCCTGCCGCTGCGGATACCTCACCGACCCGGCCCGCGCCTGTTCGCGCGCGCCCAATTGCGGGGAAGACTACATCGGGCGCATCTCCGGCCCCCTGATGGACCGCTTCGACCTGCGGCTCGAGGTGCCGCCCGTGGCCTTCACCGATCTTGAACTGCCCGCCAGCGGGGACAGTTCGGCGGCCATCGCCGCCCGCGTCGCCGCCGCACGCGAGGTGCAGCGCCGGCGCTATGCCGATGCTCCGCACATCCGCGTGAATGCGGATGCCGAAGGGGCGATGCTGGAACAGGTCGCGACGCCGGACACCGAGGGGCGCACCCTGCTGACCCGCGTGGCCGAGCGGTTCGGCCTGTCTGCGCGCGGCTACCATCGCGTGATTCGCGTCGCCCGCACCATTGCCGATCTCGATGGCTCGGACGCCGTGCGGGCATCCCATGTCGCCGAGGCGGTCAGCTATCGCCTTGCGGCAAGCCCTCAGGTTTGAGCGCGGCCCGCAGGAACGCCCCGGCCATCTCCAGCGCCTCGCGCGCTTCGGGCAGCCAGCCGTCGAAGATCTGCCAGACATGCGGCGGCGTGGGCCAGCTTTGCAGCGTGACCTCGGCCCCGAAGCCGCGCAGCCGGGCGGCAAGACGGAGGCTGTCGTCGCGCAGGATCTCTGTCTGCGAATGCTGGATCAGAACCGGCGGGGCGCCGGGATACTCCGCCTCCAGCGGCGAGGCCTCGGGATCAAGGGCAGAGGTCTGCCCCAGATACATCTCGACGACTTCGGCCATCCGCGATGCGGGCAGCAGCGGATCGGCGCGCGCGTTCTGCACCACCGATGCCCCGCGCCCCGCCAGATCGACCCAGGGCGAAAAGCCGAAGGCCGCAGCCGGCGGCGCCCCCGCCCGGCAGAGACGCGAGAGCAGCGCAAAGGCGATGCCGCCGCCCGCACTGTCCCCGCCAAGCGCGATCCGGTCGGGGTCATAGCCGACGTCGTAAAGGTGGCGCCAGGCCGTCTCGGCATCCTCCAGCGCGGCGGGAAACGGATGTTCGGGCGCCAGACGGTAGTCGGGCATCAGGACCGGCACGCCGGCAAGCCGGGACAGACGCGCGGCAAGTCCTTGATGCGTGGCGGGCGACCCCGCGACAAAGGCACCGCCGTGCAGGTAAAGAATGACGCGCCGCCGGTCCACCTGCCCGGCCGAGACGTGCAAAACCGCCAGGTCGCCCGCGGGCGACGGGATCACCCCCGGCAGGTAAAGCGCATGGGGCGGGGCGCGGAACATCAACGCCGCCGCCCGCGCGAAATCTCGGCGGGCAAGCGCAGGCGTGGGAACCCGCGACAGCCGGGGCTTTGCCAGCAGCCGCAGCGCGAGGTTGAGGGCGGAAAGCCTCAGGCTTGCGCCGCCTGCCGTTTCGCTTCGATCACCTGCCATATCCGCTCGGCCGCATTGATCCCGTCGAACCGCTCCAATTCCTGAATGCCCGTGGGCGAGGTGACGTTGATCTCGGTCAAGTAGTCCCCGATCACGTCGATCCCGACGAAGATCTGACCCTTCTCGCGCAGGACAGGACCGATCCGGGCACAGATCTCGCGGTCGCGGTCGGTCAGTCCGATCTGCTCGGGCCGCCCGCCGACATGCATGTTTGACCGCGTTTCCCCGGCCTGGGGCACACGGTTGATCGCCCCCACCGGCTCTCCGTCAACGAGGATGATGCGCTTGTCGCCCTTTGCCACCTCCGGCAGGAATTTCTGCGCGATCAGGGGCTCGCTGCTCAATGACACGAAAAGCTCGTGCAGCGACGACAGGTTGCGGTCGTTGGGATCAAGCCGGAACACGCCCGCCCCCCCGTTGCCGTAAAGCGGTTTGAGGATGATGTCGCCATGCGCCGCCTTGAACGCCCGGATCGTCGCCAGATCCCGCGCGATCAGCGTGGGCGGCGTCAGGTCGGGAAAATCGAGAACCAGCAGCTTTTCGGGGTAATTGCGCACCCAGAACGGGTCGTTGACCACCAGCGTCTGCGGATGGACCCGCTGCAGCAGGTGGGTCGTCGTGATGTAGCCCATGTCGAAAGGCGGATCCTGACGCAGCCAGACCACGTCCATGTCGGCCAGATCGATCTCTTCCTCGGGCCCGTAGGTGACGTGATCGCCCTTCACCCGGCGCAGTTCGATCCGGCAGCCGCGGGCCAACACCCGGCCTTCGCGGAAAAAGAGCCGATCGGGCGTGTAAAAGAACAACGCGTGTCCCCGGGCCTGCGCCTCGATCCCGATGCGGAACGTGCTGTCCGCATCGATGTTCACGGCCCCGATCGGGTCCATCTGCAACGCCACATTCAGGCCCATGCGATCCTCCATGCCAGGGCCCCTTGATGGCCCAGTGCGCAGGTGGATGCAATTGCCCGATCGTCAAGCGGCCAGCGCGTTTTCCACAATCATGAGCTGGCCCGACCCATCGACAAGCGCGACGTCGAACCGGCTCAGCGTATCAAGGCCGTCGGGCTGCCCCGCCAGATATTCGGCCGCCGCCGAGAAGAGCCGGCGGGTTTGCCGCTCGCCCAGCCGATGCGCCGCGGTTTCGAAATCCCGTGCCTGCTTGACTTCGATGAAGACGATGCTGTCGCCCTGTCGCGCGATCAGATCGATCTCGCCGCTGCGCCCGCGCCAGCGCCGTGCGGCGATCTGGCTGCCACGGGCCTCATAGGCGCGCAGGGTCGTTTCTTCCGCTGCAAGTCCGGTGCGATAGGCAACAGCGCCACGCATCACCCGGGCCGCGTCCCCGTCCGATCTTACCATCCGTCGCACCTCCAACCGTTACACGGACCCCTTCAGACGAAGGGCCGCCTGATACACATCCCGCCGCGGCAGGCCGAGCGCCTCCGACACGCTGGCCACCGCATCCTTCATCGACTGGTCGGCCAAGGCCAGTCGCAGCGCCGCCTCAAGATCGTCGGCACCGGCCGCAACCTCTGCGGGACGGTCCACGACCACGACGATCTCGCCCTTCACGTCACGGTCGGCAAACTGCGTTGCAAGATCGCCAAGCGTTCCGCGGCTGACCTCTTCAAACCGCTTTGTCAGCTCCCGGCAGACAGCAGCCTGCCGTTCCTGTCCAAGGGAATCGCACATTTCCCCTAACGTTCGGCTAACGCGCTTGGGCGACTCATAAAAAACAAGCGTCGCCTGCGCCGCAGCGAAACTCTCGAAGAAGCGCTTCCGCGCCCCTGCGGTTGCTGGCGGAAAGCCTGCAAACAGAAAACGGTCCGTCGGCAGGCCAGAGACGGTCAGCGCCGCCAGCACGGCCGAAGGCCCCGGCGCGGCGAAGACCGGATACCCTTGGGCGATGGCGGCCCGTGACAACTGGTACCCGGGATCGGCGACCAGCGGCGTGCCGGCCTCCGAGGCATAGGCGACCGACCGCCCCTCGCCCAGATCGCGCAGCAGCCGCGGGCGCGCGGCGGCGCCGTTGTGGTCGTGATAGGCGACAAGCGGCCGGCCGTTCAGCGGGATGCCGTGGATCTCCATCAGGTGCCGGAGCGTCCGCGTGTCTTCGGCCGCCAGCACATCCGCCGACCGCAGGATGTCGAGCGCGCGCAGGGTTATATCCCGTGCGGCACCGATCGGCGTGGCCAGGAAATAGAGCCCGGGCGCGAGAGGTGAGGAATTTCCGCTCATTGCGCCTCCGGATGCAAGCCAAGTTGCCATTGGACATTCAAACGCATAGGCTCCGCCTACACGCATGGCTTGCCCGTAGCGAGGATTATTTGATGCCTTTCGACCCGAAGCTTTCCCGGCGCGGTCTTCTGCGGGGCCTCGCCGGCCTCAGCGCCCTTGCTCTTGCAGCCTGCGGGCAGATGCCCGCCCCGACGGCGGGCCCGTCGCAAACGGTGAAGGTCGCGCTTCTCGTGCCTTCGGGGTCGGGGCAGCCCAGCGACGAACTGCTTGCGACGAACCTCGAGAATGCGGCCAAGCTTGCGATTTCGGACCTTGACGGGGTCAAGGTGGAGCTTGCCGTCTATCCCACGAAGGGCGCGCCCGACAGCGCCGCGGCAGCGGCACAGCAGGCGGCGAACGAGGGCGCAAGGATCATCCTCGGGCCGGTCTATGCCGCCGATGCCGATGCCGCGGGCAAGGCCGTCTCCGGGCGCGGCATCAATGTGCTGAGCTTCTCCAACAATGCGGCGGTGGCGGGCAACAACGTCTTCGTCCTTGGCCAGACCTTCGCCGACACGGCCAGCAGGCTGGTGCAATATGCCGTGGCGCAGGGCAAGTCGAGCATCGCCATCCTGCATGACGAGACGCCCGCCGGCCGCATCGGCGAGGCCGCGATCAACACGGCGATCCAGTCCGGCGGGGCTTCGGTGGCCCTCGTTGCCGGCTATCCCTTCTCGCAGCAGGGCGTCGTCAAGACGATCCCGGACGTGGCCGCTCAGGTGAAGGCTTCGGGCGCGCAGGCGGTGTTCTTCACGGCGACCACGGCCGGGGCGCTGCCGCTGGTCACGCAACTGCTGTCGGAAAACGGTGTCGATCCGGCCGTCACGCAGTTCATTGGCCTGACCCGCTGGGACATCCCGCCCACAACGCTTGCGCTGCCTGGCGTCCAGCACGGCTGGTTCGCCCTGCCCGATCCGACGCTGACCAGCCAGTTCTCGGCCCGGTATCAGGCCGCCTACGGCAGCGCCCCGGTGGCGATCGCGGGGCTTGCCTATGACGGCATCGCGGCGATCGGCGCGCTCGTGAAACAGGGGGGCGTCAATGCGCTTGGCGCCGCCGCACTCACCCAGCCGCAGGGATTCGTGGGCGTGAACGGGATCTTCCGCTTCCGGTCCGATCACACGGTGCAGCGCGGTCTTGCCATCGCCCAGATCAACAACAACCAGGTAAGCGTGATTGACCCCGCTCCCAGAAGCTTCGGCGGCGCTGGTTTCTGAACCGGAGCCCATCCCCGCAGGCCGCCGGACCGGACTGATCTGCCCGGCCGACGCGATTTTCGATGCCCCCCGCGTCATGGGGGAAATGACCGCCGCGATGGCGGACACGTCGGATGACCGGGAACGCCGCGCCGTTGCCGTCTCGATCCTCGCGGAGGCGCGCCGGCGCGGCAATGCGGCCCTGCAGGCGGCCTTCGAGGCGGCGCCGCTCGATGCGCGCGAACTGGTGACAAGCCAGGCCTTCCTGACCGACGGGCTGGTCCAGACGACCTTTGCCGTCGCGCTGAACTTCCTGCACCCCGCCGCCGTGCCCACGGACAGCGAGCGCATCGCGCTGCTGGCGGTCGGAGGTTACGGGCGGGCCGAGATGGCCCCGCATTCCGACATCGACCTGCTGTTCCTGACGCCCTGGAAGACTACGCCCTGGGCCGAAAGCGTCGTCGAGTCGATGCTCTACATGCTGTGGGATCTCAAGCTCAAGGTCGGCCATGCGACGCGGACCGTGAAGGACTGCATCCGGCTCGGGCGCGAGGATATCACCATCCGCACGGCACTTCTGGAACATCGCTACATCGCCGGGGACGCGGCGCTGGCGGGCGAGCTGAAGGACAAGCTCTGGTCCGACCTCTTCCGCGGCACCGAGGCCGAGTTCATCGAGGCCAAGCTTCACGAACGCGCGGAACGCCACAAGCGGCAGGGGGGACAGCGCTACGTGCTGGAGCCCAACGTCAAGGAGGCCAAGGGCGGGCTGCGCGATCTTCAGACGCTCTACTGGATCGCAAAATACATCCACCACGTCGAGAAGGCCGAGGAACTTGTCGGCCTCGGCGTGTTCCGGCGCGAGGAATACGAAAACTTCCGCGCGGCCGAGACGTTCCTTTGGGCCGCGCGCTGCCATCTGCACTACATCACCGGCCGCGCGATGGATCAGCTGACCTTCGACATGCAGGTCGAGGTGGCCGCCCGCATGGGCTATCAGGACGGCGGCGGGCGGCGTGGCGTGGAACGTTTCATGCAGGATTACTTCCGCCACGCGACCACCGTGGGCGAGCTGACCCGCATCTTCCTGACGGCCCTCGAGGCGCAGCACGTCAAGAAGGAACCCGTGCTGATCGGCCTTCTCCGGCGGCGCAAGAAACTGCACGACGGCATGGCCGTGGTGCAGAACCGCCTGACGGTCGCCAATCCCAAGGCCTTCCTTGCCGACAAGCTGAACATCCTGCGCATCTTCGAGGAAGGCCTGCGCAGCGGCACCCGTTTTCACCCGGACGCGATGCGGCTGCTGGCGGCGAACCTTGCCCTGATCGACGACGAATTGCGCAACAGCCCCGAGGCGAACCGCATCTTCCTCGACCTGCTGCTGAAGCACGGCAACCCGGAACGCGCGCTGCGGCTGATGAACGAACTGGGCGTGCTGGGCGCCTTCATCCCCGAGTTCGGCCGCATCGTCGCGATGATGCAGTTCAACGTCTATCACCACTACACGGTGGACGAACACACGATCCAATGCATCTCGACCCTCGCCCAGATCGAGCGCGGCGAGCTGACCGAGGAACTGCCGATCTCGTCGTCGATCCTCGAGGAGGGGGTGAACCGGCGCGTGGTCTATGTGGCGCTGCTGCTGCATGACATCGGCAAGGGCCGTCCCGAGGATCATTCGATCATCGGCGCGCAGATCGCGCGGCGGCTCTGCCCACGTTTCGGCCTGAACGCAGAAGAGTCCGAGACGGTGGAATGGCTGGTCCGCTATCACCTCCTGATGTCGGACATGGCGCAGAAGCGCGACATCTCGGACCCGCGCACGGTGCGCGATTTCGCCAAGTTGGTGAAGACCAAGAAGCGGCTGGACCTGCTGACCGTGCTGACGGTCTGCGACATCCGGGGCGTGGGCCCGGCGACGTGGAACAACTGGAAGGCCATGCTGCTGCGCCAGTTGCACCGCGACACCGCGACGGCGCTGGAAACCGGGCTTGAGGACATCAACCGCGAGCGGCGCGAGACCGAGGCCAAGCGGCAGTTGCGCGACGCGCTGACCGACTGGGACAAGGCCGAGGTCCGGGCCGAGACGGCCCGCCATTACGGCCCCTACTGGCAGGGCCTCTCGACCGCGACCCATGTCGTCTTTGCCCATCTTCTGCGCGGGCTTCAGGACGACGAGATCCGCATCGACCTGCATCCCGACCCCGATCACGACGCAACGCGCGCCTGCTTTGCGCTGGCCGATCACCCGGGCATCTTCTCGCGCCTTGCCGGGGCGCTGGCGCTTGTCGGCGCGAACGTGGTGGACGCGCGGACCTACACGTCGAAGGACGGCTATGCCACCGCGGTCTTCTGGGTGCAGGATGCCGAGGGGCGCCACCCCTACGAGGCCGCGCGCCTGCCGCGGCTGAAGCAGATGATCGAAAAGACGCTCAAGGGCGAGGTCGTCGCGCGCGAGGCGCTGAAGGACCGCGACAAGATCAAGAAGCGCGAGCGGAAGTTCGCCTTCCCTACCTCGATCACCTTCGACAACGAGGGCTCGGACATCTACACGATCATCGAGGTGGACACCCGCGACCGGCCCGGCCTGCTCTACGACCTGACCCGGACGCTGGCGGTCAACAACATCTACATCGCCTCGGCCGTGATCGCGACCTTCGGGGCACAGGTGGTGGACAGCTTCTACGTAAAGGACATGTTCGGCTTGAAACTCCACGCCAGATCGAAGCAGGAGGCCTTGGAAAAGAAGCTCCGCCAGGCGATCGCGGACGGCGCGCAGCGGGCGGAAAGCTGAGGGCACGGGGCAACGATGAAACCGATCCGTCTGGTGCGCGGGTTCCTGACGGTCGGAGCCTGGACGCTGCTGTCGCGCGTGGTGGGCTTCACCCGCGACGTGCTGATCGCGGCCTACCTCGGTTCCGGCCCGGTCGCGCAGGCCTTCCTCATCGCCTTTTCGCTGCCCAACACCTTCCGCCGCTTCTTTGCCGAGGGCGCGTTCAACACCGCCTTCGTGCCGATCTTCTCGAAAAAGCTCGAGGCGGACGAGAACCCCCGGGAATTCGCCGAGGATGCGCTGGCAGGCCTCGGTGCGACGGTCCTGCTGGTGTCGATCCTGTCGATCCTCGCCATGCCGGCGCTGGTCTATGCCATGGCCTCGGGCTTTGCAGGGGACGAACGCTTCACGCTGGCGGTGCAGTTCGGCCGCATCACCTTCCCCTACATCCTCTTCATGTCGGGGGCCGCGCTCTTTTCGGGCATCCTGAACGCGGGCGGGCGCTTCATCGCCGCGGCAGCCGCCCCGGTTCTGCTGAACGTCTTCTTCATCGCCGCCATGCTGATCGCGCATCACCTGCACTGGCGCATGGGCCTGACGCTGGCCTGGACGACGCCGATCACCGGGGCGGCGCAGATGGGGCTCGTGTGGATCGCGGCGGCGCGCATGGGCTTTCCGCTGCGGCTGAAATGGCCGCGCATGACGCCCGACCTGCGGCGCCTGCTGACGGTGGCCTTCCCCTCGGTGATGGCGGCGGGCGTGGTGCAGTTGAACCTGCTGGTCGGCCGGCAGGTCGGATCGTTCTTCGACGGCGCGATCGCCTGGCTCAGCTACGCCGACCGGCTTTACCAATTGCCGCTGGGCGTGGTGGGCATCGCGATTTCCGTGGTCCTGCTGCCGGACATCTCGCGCCGGCTCAAGGCGAATGACACCGCGGGCGGGCGCCACGCCTACAACCGCGCGGCCGAGTTCAGCCTGCTGCTGACCCTTCCGGCGGCGGTCGCGCTGCTGGTGATCCCGGTGCCGCTGATCTCGGTCCTGTTCCAGCGCGGGGCCTTTTCGCAGACCGACACGATGAACACAGCGCTCACGCTGGCCGTCTATGGCGCGGGTCTTCCGGCCTTCGTGCTGCAAAAGGTTCTGCAACCGCTTTACTTCGCGCGCGAGGACACCCGCCGCCCGTTCCGCTACGCGCTTTACTCGATGGTGGTGAACGCGGGCGCCGCGGTGGCGCTTGCCCCCTTCATCGGCTTCATCGCGGCAGCCCTCGGCACGACGCTCGCCGGCTGGTCGATGGTCGTGCAGCTCTGGCTGGGCAAGGCCCATATGGGCGAGGCCGCGCTGCTCGACGACCGGCTCAAGGCCCGCGTGCCGCGCATCGCGCTGGCCTCCGCCGTGATGGGCGCCGCCCTCTGGGCGCTGGCCCATGCCCTTGCGCCGCAACTTGCCACGCCCGGCGTGCGCTACGGGGCGCTCGCCATCCTCGTCCTCGTCGGGGGGGTGGTCTATTTCGGCGCCGTCATCGCGCTTGGGGGAATGCGGATCGCGGACCTGAAATCCTCGTTCCGCCGCGGGGCCTGAACCGCGCCGCGTCTTTCATCTTGGCCCAAATATCCCCGGCGGAGGCTCCCGCACCCGACCGAAGCGCTACCGCTTCCGGATCAGCGCCAGCGCTCGTTGCGGCCCGCCCGGACAGACGAGGAACGACAGCCCGAACCCGGCCGCGAACCCGCCGAGATCGGCCACCCATTCCCGCCCCTGACCGCCGAACAGCAGGCCGAACAGAAGCTGGAAGCCCAGGAAGAAGGCGATCAGGCTGAAGGCTCCCATCCGGTTGCCGCCGCCCTCGCCCAGCCTGACCCACAGGATGAAGGTGAAGCCGCCGATCAGGCCATAGACCGGCGGATAGCCCCCGATCAGCGCCATCTGCGTCTGCGCGAAAAGCCCATAGACCAGCGCGCCCACGATCCCCGAGCCGAAGAACATCACCAGCACCGCCCAGGGCCGGAAGACCTCGCTCACGTATTTCCCCATGGCAAGGATGAAGACCACGACGAAGACCGCATGCGTCGGTCCGCCATGGACGAAGATATAGCTGACGAAGCGGATCATCTGGCTGGCGGGGAAGTAGTTCTGCGCGATCATCGCCTGCAGGATCTGCGGCGAGAAGGCGAAGTCCTGATAGGCCTGCAGCCGCCAGCCCACCGCCTGCGGTCCGCCGATCAGGCCGTAGCCGCCAAGGCTGAGGCCGATCTCGATCAGCGCGATCGGAAGCGCCAGCACCCAGACGACCCAGGGCAGCGGATGAACGGGCGAGGCATTGTGATCGAGATCCATGGGCGGGCCTTCGGTTGACGGCATCTGGTGCCAGCGATAAGCGGTCAGGGCAGCAATTTCCAGACGGAGTGACAGATGACGGATGCGGTCCAAACGCCTCACGTCGGCCAAACGAAGTTCGCCCCCCGCGTCTTTTCGGGCATCCAGCCCTCGGGCGGGCTGACGCTTGGCAACTACCTCGGCGCGCTGAAGCGTTTCGTGGAGATGCAGGATCAGGGGATGGAGGCGATCTACTGCATCGTCGACCTGCACGCGATCACCACCTGGCAAGACCCCGAGCGCCTGCGCCAGCAGACCCGCGAGGCCGCCGCGGCCTTCATCGCCGCGGGCGTCGATCCCAAGCGCTCGATCCTGTTCAACCAGAGCCAGGTCTCGGCCCATGCCGAACTGGCCTGGGTGTTCAACTGCGTCACCAGGCTGGGCTGGATGAACCGGATGACCCAGTTCAAGGACAAGACCGCCGGCAAGAACGCCGAAAACGCCTCGCTGGGCCTTTATGCCTATCCCAGCCTGATGGCGGCGGACATCCTGCTGTATCACGCGACCCACGTCCCCGTGGGCGAGGACCAGAAGCAGCACGTGGAACTTACCCGCGACATCGCGGCGAAGTTCAACCATGACTACAAGGTCGATTTCTTCCCGATGACCCTTCCCGTCATCGAAGGCGCGGCCACCCGGGTCATGAGCCTGCGCGACGGGTCGAAGAAGATGTCGAAATCCGACCCGTCGGACCAGAGCCGGATCAACCTGACCGACGATGCCGACACCATCGCGGCCAAGATCCGCAAGGCCCGGACCGATGCCGAGGTGCTGCCCGACCTGCCCGAAGGGCTGAAGGACCGCCCCGAGGCGAAGAACCTCGTGAATATCTACGCGGCCCTGTCGGGCAAGTCGGTGGAAGAGGTGCTGGCGGAATTCGCCGGTCAGGGCTTTGGCGCCTTCAAGCCGGCGCTGGCGGATCTCGCGGTGGCCGTGATGTCGCCGATCACCTCCGAGATGCAGCGCCTGATGGCCGACCCGGCCGAGATCGACCGCATCCTTGGCGACGGGGCCGACCGCGCCGATGCGATCGCCCAGCCGATCCTTGCCCGGACGCTCGACATCGTCGGCATGATCCGCTCGCGGCGGTGAGCGTGGTCAGGGCGCTCTCACGGGCCGCCCTGACCGTCCTGCTGGTGGCCTCGCTCGCCGGCACGTTCCTTTCGGTGCGCCACATCCTGCGCAACCCGCTGATCGCGCCGGTCGTGACGCTGAGCGCGGAAGGTATCCGCGCGGCCGTGGACCGGGCCATGGCCGATGCCGCCACGCCCGACCGGATCGCGGCAAGGCTACGGGCGCTTCTTGCCGAAACGCCGCGCAACTGGCTCGCCATCGACGCTGTTCGCGATGTGGCGGCCGAGCGGCAGGTGCCGCTTCCCCCCGATCTGACCGCAGCCATCGCGACGGCCCGCGCGGCGGATGAAAGCCCGCTCGCCACGGCGCAATCCTGCGCCGCCTGCGCCATCGACGCAGGCGATTGCCCGCTGTCGCCGGTGCTGATCTGTCAGGCCCCGATGGTTCTGACGCCCGCAGGCGATGTGGCCGGGATCGGGCTCGAGATGTGGCACGGCGCCTCGGGCGCGCCGGTGGACCGGGTCAACCTCGCGCTGTCGGTCGTGGGGCTGGGCAGCGTTCTGCTGGCGCTGCCCACCGAGGGGGGCAGCGCGCTGCTGGGCCTTGGCGCGAATGTCGCCCGGCTGGCGCATCGGATGGGCCTGATGACCCGTCCGCTGGCCGGGATGCTGCTGCGTGCCGGGCGCGACGGGGTGGATTGGGCGGGCGTCCGGCTGCTGAAACTGGCCGATGCCGCCGACCCCGCCGCGCTTCGTCGCCTGATCCGCCCCGCCGCCTTTCGTCCGGTGGCCGAGGTGATGACGGATGTCGGCCGGATCGAAAGCGCCACGGGGCCGGTCGCGGCGCTTCATCTGGTGCGCTACATCGACGACGCGGCCGACGCGCGCCGCCTGGCCGAGGCGTCGGAGGCGCTCGGCCCGAAGGTCACGGGGCGGTTGGAGATGCTGGGAAAATCGCGGCTCCTGAGCCTCACGACGCGGTTCAGCCGCGTGGCGCTCAGCGCCGTCGCCTCGCTTGTGGGGCTGATCGCGTCGCTGGGCCTGATGCTGGCCCATGCAATGCAACACGCCGCCCTGCGGGGTCTCCGCCGGGCGGCGCGCAAGGGCGCGGGACCGCGCGTCAGATGATGTGGACCTGCGTGCCCACCTTGGCCAGCTTGAACAGCTGGGTGATGTCCTCGTTGTAAAGACCGATGCAGCCGTCCGACGACCGCCGCCCGATCTTGCGCGTGTCCTGCGTGCCGTGGATGCGGTAATATTGCCAGCTGAGGTAAAGCGCATAGGGCCCCAGCGGATTGTCCGGGCCCGGGCCCACGACGGGCGGCAGCCACGGCATCCGGACCCGCATCGAGGGAGTCGGGTGCCAGGTCGGGCCAACGACCTTTTCCACGACCCGCGTCATGCCGGTGCGCGTCAGTTCCGGGCTGGTGGGAACCGAGCTTGGGTAAAGCTTGTAGATCGACCCGTCCTCGGACCAGAAATGGACCGCGCGTGACTGCGTGTCGGCAAGGATCACGCCATTCTTGCGGTTGTCGAAATAGTCCCGCCAGTCAAGCTCGCGGAAGCTGGAGATGTTGTGGCGCACGGGCGCCGTCTCTGCACGGGCAAGCGCGGGCACCGCGAGCCCCGCCGCCAAGGCCGCGCCGCCCCGCAGAAGCTGGCGCCGTCCGATCTGGTCTGTCACTGTCCCATACCCCTTCAGGTATATTTCGCACGTCCATTTCGCATTCCTGCGGGCCAAGGGCAACTCACGACGACGTGCTATCCGGCCCAGGGCAGCTTTCCGCGCGTATTGTCACGCAACTGCGGGAAAACTGACACAGAGGCGACTCCTGCCGGGCGCATCCTGCGACGGGCAAAGCCGCGGACCCGGTTCGCCCTGCGACCGACCTGCCCCTTCCCCGAGCTGCGCGCCCTTCCCCCAGCCGCGCCGCACGGTCGCGGCGGTCCGCCTTCTTTGCGGCCGCGCCCGCCCCCGGCCCCGCCGGGGGCGTCTTCCTTTGTCTGGACCGCGACGGCCCCGGATGATTTAGTCTCTCCGATTTCAGGGAGGGCAGCATGGCAACCGGCAAGAACATCCGCACCTGGTTCGAAGGGGCATGGCACGACGGCGACGTGGCGATCCTGCGCGCGGCCGATCACGGCAGCTGGCTTGGCACCACCGTCTTCGACGGCGCGCGCCAGTTCGAGGGGGTGACGCCCGACCTCGACCGGCACTGCGCCCGCATCAACCGCTCGGCCGAGGCGCTGATGATCACACCCACCGTTGCGGCCGATGCGATGGCAGAGATCGTGCAGGAGGGTCTGTCGCGCTATCCCAGGGGCGCCGCCGTCTATATCCGGCCGATGTATTGGGCGATCGACGGGGACGAGACGGGCATCGTGCCGCGTCCCGACTCCACGGGCTTTGCGATCTGCCTCGAGGAAATCCCGATGGCCGCGCCGGACCGCGCGACCACGCTGACCACGACTCGCTTCCGCCGCCCCGTTCTGGCCGACAACGTGGTGAATGCGAAGGCCGGCTGTCTTTACCCCAACAACGCCCGCATGATCGCCGAGGCGCGGGCCAAGGGCTATGCCAACGCCCTTGTGGCCGATGCCGTCGGCAATGTCGCCGAAAGCGCCAGCGCCAACGTCTTCATCGTGAAGGACGGCGAGGTCTTCACCCCGATCGCCAACGGCACCTTCCTGTCGGGAATCACACGCGCGCGCCACATCGCCAACCTGCAGGCCGATGGCGTCGCGGTCCACGAATGCGTCCTGAGCTTCGACGACGTTCGCGCCGCCGACGAGGTGTTCCTGTCGGGCAACATGTCCAAGGTCACGCCCGTCTCCGAGTTCGACGGCACGCATTACCAGGTGGGCCCGATGACCAAGCGCATCCGCGAAATGTATTGGGATTGGGCGCTTTCGGACCCGCGGTGACGCGCCCGTTCCCGCCCCGCCGCTGCGAGGGGTTGCCGAATCCGGCATGTTTCGGTGATGATCCGCGGGTTTGAGGAGGGCGTGATGCGCAAGTTCCTTGTCGTGCTGGACGACAGTCGAGAATGCCTGAACGCGATGCGCTTTGCCGCGTTCCGGGCGGCCAAGACCAAGGGCGGGGTCCAGATCCTGTCCGTCATCCCGCCCGAAGAATTCAAATACTGGACCGGCGTCGTGGACATCATGCGGGCCGAGGCGCGCGAACGCATTCAGGCGCATTTCGAGGTCTTCGCCAAATGGATGCGATCGGGGCACGGGGTGGACCCCGAACTGGTGATCCGCGAAGGCGAGCCGGTGTCCGAGATCCTCGACCAGATCCGGGCCGACCCCGAGATCGGCGTTCTGGTCCTTGGCGCGGGCACCGAAAAGAGCGGGCCGGGCAAGCTCGTGACGCAGCTTTCCAAGACTTCCGGCACGCTGCCGATCCCGATCACCATCGTGCCGGGCGAGATGTCGAAGGAACGGCTGGAAGCGATCACCTGAACCGCGCCTTCCTTGACTCCGCCCCGCGCAGGGCGCATATCCGACCATAACAGTCGGAGATTGCGCCCGGAGGCTGCACCATGTTCATCCAGACCGAATCCACGCCGAACCCGGCAACGCTGATGTTCCTGCCCGGCCAGACCGTGCTGGAAGACGGCACGGCGGATTTCGCCTCGGTCGAGGCGGCGGCGACCTCGCCGCTGGCCCGTCGCATCTTCGCCACGGGCTCCGTGCGCGGCGTGTTCCTCGGGCGCGACTTCGTGACGGTGACGAAATCGGACGATCTGTCCTGGGACCATGTGAAGCCCGCGA
>JAGWVA010000107.1 GCA_028875855.1 Paracoccaceae bacterium | reverse complement strand
CAAGGACCTGCGCTACCTCGAGACGATGGCCAATGCCGCGGGCGTCGTCACCCAGATGGCGAGCACGGTGAAGAACAGCTACGCGGCAGCCGTGAACGCCGGCGGCAGCGGGCCGGAGGATTACGTGCCCCACCTCACCGATTTCGTGAAGAAGGCGAACGGCTTATCCTAACTTCCCATCCACGAGTTCTGCCCTCCATGGGCTGTTCGTCCTGACGACATCCCCAGCTTCTTCTTTTGGCGTTCTGCGGTCTGCTGCGCCTTCTCTTTGTGGGTAGCCTCAAGCGATGATGGGGTCAGCGATACTGGCACCGAGAACTGCACCCGGCTGACCTGTTCTGAGCTAGCATTGGCGGAGCCATTCGCTCCGACTTCTGCCGCCAATATCTTAATGCGGCCTCCTGCCTGACCCTTCTTCTCGGAACTGACGGTAAGAGCGACATCGAACGCGACATTCTGCACTCGGCGATAGGTGTAGCTTGCGCCACCCTCCTCGAAAGCCTCGTTGCCTCGGCCATCCGTCGGTGGATTAACGACCACGCCGTCTTCGGCATACTTGGCCTGCAAATCCATGGTCGCGTCGGCGATGGCGGAGATAGTCTCCTCAATGAACTCTTTCAGTTCCATGACTCGCCCTCAAGGTTGTGCCCTTGGGACGATGAGCGCACATGCTTGGTGCGTCAATGGGGTCCGCCAATCGCACAAACCACCAACGGGCATTGCTGCCTCATCACCTTGCACAATGGCTCTGGACACAGCCAACAGACCAAACGGTCTACATCGCTGCTTTCAAATATTTTTTAATGAAATTGGTGGAGCCTAGGGGGATCGAACCCCTGACCTCGTCATTGCGAACGACGCGCTCTCCCAGCTGAGCTAAGGCCCCACAGGCGCGCTGTTTGGCGCAAGGCGCGGGCCTTGTCAAGCGACGCTTTGCGGAATCGTCAGGCCGAAATGGCGACGTGTTCGCGCACGAAACGCTCGATCTCGGCGGCCGGCCGGGCGCCGGGCAGGCGGGCCACTTCGCGGCCGCGGTGGAACAGGATCAAGAGCGGGATACCGCGGATTCCGAACTGGCTGGAGGCACGGGGATGTTCCTCGGTGTCGATCTTGGCAAAGCGGACATGACCGGCCAACCCTTTGGCCGCCTTGGCGAATTCCGGGGCCATCATCCGGCACGGGCCGCACCAGGGCGCCCAGAAGTCGATGATGATCGGCAGGTCGTCGCCCTTGACCGCCTTGGTCAGCGTCGGCATGTCCAGCGTGCCGACCGTCCCGTCGGCCAGCTTCGCACCGCAGACGCCACACTTGGGACCGGCCAAGAGCCGGTCGGTGGGCACCCGGTTTGCCTGTCCGCATTGGGTGCAGGTCAACTTCACTGCATCGGCCATGGATGCCTCCATACATTCATCTGACAGAATATATCGGAGAGATCAGGGCCCGGTTCAAGCCGCCGGGCCCCGATTTTTCGGCGAAAAATCGTTACTCCGCCGCTTCCGCGTAGCTTTCGACCGGCGGGCAGATGCAGATCAGGTTGCGGTCGCCATAGACGTTGTCCACGCGGCCGACCGGCGGCCAGTACTTGTCCACCCGGAAGCTCGCCGGCGGGAAGCAGCCCTGTTCGCGCGGATAGGGGCGGTTCCACTCCGCCACCAGATCCTCGACCGTGTGGGGGGCGTTCTTCAGGGGGTTGTTCTCGGCATCCATCTCGCCGCGTTCCACCGCCGCGATCTCGTCCCGGATCGACAGCATGGCGGTGATGAAGCGGTCCAGCTCGGCCTTCGTCTCGCTTTCGGTGGGTTCCACCATCAGCGTGCCGGCCACGGGCCAGCTCATCGTGGGCGCGTGGAAGCCGTTGTCGATCAGCCGCTTGGCGATGTCGTCCACGGTGACATGCGCGCTTTCGGCATAGGGCCGGGTGTCAAGGATGCATTCATGCGCGACGCGCCCCTGCCCGCCCTTGAACAGCACCTCGAAGGCGCCGTGCAGCCGGGCGGCGATGTAGTTGGCGTTCAGGATCGCAACCTTCGTCGCCTGCGTCAGGCCCGCCCCGCCCATCATCAGGCAATAGGCCCAGGAGATCAGCAGGATCGAGGCCGAGCCAAAGGGGGCCGCGCTCACCGCGCCTTCCGCGCCGGTGCCGGGGTCGGTCGGAAGATGCGGCGCCAGATGCGCCTTCACGCCGATCGGGCCCATGCCGGGGCCGCCGCCGCCATGCGGAATGGCAAAGGTCTTGTGCAGGTTCAGGTGGCTCACGTCGCCGCCCAGTTCCCCGGGACGCGACAGGCCCACCATCGCGTTCATGTTCGCGCCGTCGATATAGACCTGCCCGCCGTGGTCATGGGTGATCTGGCAGACCTCGCGCACGGTCTCCTCGAACACGCCATGGGTCGAGGGATAGGTGATCATGCAGGCCGCCAGCCGGTCGCCCGCCGCCACCGCCTTTTGCAGGAAATCGTCAAGGTCGATGTCGCCGTTCTCGCGGCTTTTCACCACGACGACCTCCATCCCCGCCATGACGGCAGAGGCCGGGTTGGTGCCATGCGCCGAAACCGGGATCAGGCAGATGTCGCGATGCCCTTCGCCACGCGCCTTGTGCCAGGCGCGGATGGTCATCAGCCCCGCATATTCCCCCTGCGCGCCCGAATTGGGCTGCATCGAGAAGGCATCGTAGCCCGTGATCTCGCACAGCTTGGCCGACAGGTCCGCGATCACGTCGGCATAGCCCTGCGCCTGATCGCGCGGGGCAAACGGATGCAGCGCCGAGAATTCGGGCCAGGTGATCGGCATCATCTCGGCCGCGGCGTTCAGCTTCATCGTGCACGAGCCCAGCGGGATCATCGCGCGGTCCAGCGCAAGATCGCGGTCCGACAGGCGCCGCATGTAGCGCATCATCTCGGATTCCGCGCGGTTCATGTGGAAGACGGGATGCGTGAGATAATCCACCTCGCGCAGCATCGCCTCGGGGAAGCCAAGCTGGGCGCGATGGGGCGGCACGCCGTCGATCCCGAAGGCGCGCAGCACGCGCAGCAGCACCTTTTCGTCCGTCGTCTCGTCAAGGCTGATGCCGACGCGGTCGGTGCCGATCTTGCGGAAGTTCAGCCCCTCGTGGCGCGCGGCGGCAAGGATGCCCGCCTGCCCCACGCCGACCTCGACCGTGATCGTGTCGAAGAAGGCCTTGGGGCCGACCTTCGCCCCCGCCGCCTTCAGCGCCCGGGACAGACGGTTGGTCAGGAAATGCACCCGCTCGGCAATCGCGCGCAGCCCCTGCGGCCCGTGGAAGACCGCGTAGAAGCTGGCCATCACCGCCAGAAGCGCCTGCGCCGTGCAGACGTTCGACGTGGCCTTTTCCCGCCGGATGTGCTGTTCGCGCGTTTGCAGGCTGAGCCGATAGGCCTTGTTGCCCCGCGCATCGACCGACACGCCGACGATCCGCCCCGGCATCTGGCGCTTGTAATCGTCCTTGCACGACATGAAGGCCGCATGCGGCCCGCCATAGCCCATCGGCACGCCGAAGCGCTGCGCGGACCCGATGGCGATATCCGCCCCCATCGCGCCCGGCGCCTTCAGAAGGCACAGGGCCAGAAGGTCAGTCGCCACGACTGCGACGGCCTTGGCCGCGTGCAGGGCCGCGATCGGGGCGGTGAAGTCGGTCACATGGCCATAGGTGCCCGGATACTGGAAGATCGCGCCGAAGACGGCGGTGGCGTCCATCTCGTCGGGCGAGCCCACGATCACCTCGATCCCCAGCGGCGCGGCGCGGGTCTCGATCACGGCGATGGTCTGGGGATGGCAGTTGCGATCCACGAAGAAGGCCCCGGCCTTCGACTTGGTCACGCGATGGGCCATGGTCATCGCCTCGGCCGCGGCCGTCGCCTCGTCCAGCAGCGAGGCATTCGACACCGGCAACCCGGTCAGATCCGCCACCATCGTCTGGAAGTTCAGCAAAGCTTCGAGCCGCCCCTGCGCGATCTCGGGCTGGTAGGGCGTGTAGGCAGTGTACCACGCGGGGTTCTCAAGGATGTTGCGCTGGATCGCGGGGGGCGTGACGGTGCCGTGATAGCCCTGCCCGATCAGGCTGGTCATCACGGTGTTCTTGGCCGCGACCTCGCGCATCCGCGCCAGCAGCTCGTGTTCCGCCAGCGGCGCCCAGCTCAGCGCGTCCTTCTGCCGGATCGAGGCGGGCACGGTCTGCGCGATCAGTTCGTCGAGGCTCTTGACCCCCACCGCCTGCAACATCTCCGCCATCTCTCCCGGAGAGGGGCCGATGTGACGGCGGTTGGCGAAATCATATGCGTTGTAGGAAGTGGGGGTGAAAGTCATGGCAGCCTCAGCCTATCAGTTCGTTGTATTCGTCTTCGTTCATGAAGTCGTCGAGCACGGACAGGTCGTCGATCTTCATCTTGAAGAACCACGCGTCGCCGGTCGGGTCCTCGTTCACGAGGCCGGGGTTGTCCGACAGCTTCTCGTTCACCTCGACGATCTCGCCGCTGACGGGGGCAAGGATGTCGGACGCCGCCTTGACGCTTTCGATCACCACGACCTCGTCGCCTTCGGCCACCTGCGTCTCGACCTCGGGCAGTTCCACGAAAACCACGTCGCCCAGCTGGGTCGCGGCGTGTTCGGTGATGCCCACCACCACAAGGTCGCCATCGACCCGCAGCCACTCGTGTTCCTTGGTGTATTTCATCTGGATCCTCTTCAGCGTTTGTAGGTGGAGGGTCGGAAGGGAAGGTCGCAAACGACCGCCGGAAGTCGGCGGCCGCGCACATCACCGTATACCGTGGTGCCCCGTGCGCAAAGCGCCGCCGGAAGCATGGCCATGGCGATCGGGGCATCGAGGCTCGGCCCGAAGCCGCCCGAGGTCACGCGGCCCACGGGCGCACCGCCCTCGGCGGCGGCATGGATCTCCACGCCCTCGCGCATGGGGGCGCGGCCTTCAGGGCGCAGGCCGACGCGTTTGCGGGCGGGTCCGTCGGTCAGTTCGCGCAGGATGCGATCCGCGCCGGGGAAACCGCCCGCCCGCGCACCGCCCGTGCGGCGGACCTTCTGGATCGCCCATGTCAGCCCCGCCTCGACCGGCGAGACGTCTTCGTCCATGTCATGTCCGTAAAGGCACAGCCCCGCCTCGAGCCGCAGCGAGTCCCGCGCGCCAAGGCCGATGGGCCAGACCGCCTCGTCGGCAAGGAGCTTGCGCGCAAAGCCTTCGGCGGCGACGGCGGGCACCGAAATCTCGAACCCGTCCTCGCCCGTGTAGCCCGAGCGCGAAATCCAGAGGTCCACGCCCTGCCAGGGGCGGATGCCAACGTCCATGAAGGCGAAATCGGCCGCATCCGGCACCAGCGCCGCCAGAACCCGCTCGGCCTCCGGCCCCTGAAGGGCGATCAGGGCGCGGTTCTCGACGGGGCCCACATCGCAATCGGGCAGGCCGCGGCGCAGCACCTCGATGTCCACCGCCTTCCGCGAGGCGTTCACGACAAGGAAGAAATGATCCCCGCGGTTGGCGATCATCAGGTCGTCGATGATCCCGCCCACGTCATTGGTCAGGAAGCCATACCGCTGCCGTCCCTCGGCCAGCCCCAGCACATCGACCGGGATGAGCCGTTCCAGCGCGGCGGCGGCGTCCTCTTGCCGGCCGCTTTTGGCGGCGATGATGACCTGCCCCATGTGGCTGACGTCGAAGAGCCCCGCCGCCTCGCGGGTGTGCAGGTGTTCCTTCATCACGCCCGGCGCATATTGCACCGGCATCTCGTAGCCCGCGAAGGGCACCAGCTTGCCACCAAGCTCCACGTGCAGCGCGTGAAGCTGCAACCGTTCAAGACCGGCCATGCCGCCCTCCCTGTCACGCCGGTGCTGATATGGCCCGGCATCGTTCCGGCAGGGTTGCCCCTGCGCCCGCGATGCCCCCTCTGTCCTTTCGCCTGAGATCGTTATCCCTTCGGCGCCCCGTGGCGGGGTCTCTCCAGAGTCTGTTGTCAGAACGGTTCTTGCGCCTGAGAGTTTACCGGGGCGGTTGCTCCTTCGGCACCGGCTCCGGGCGATTGCCCCGCCGGATTCTCCCGATCCTGACACGGCTGGCGTAGCGCGAACGCCTCGCGCTGGCAAGAGGCTTGATCGGGAAGCGACCATCGGTCATGGCTTGGCGACATGCAGACCCCCTCTTCCCCCCGCGCTCCCGCCTTCACGCATGTCTTCGGCTATGGTTCGCTGGTGAACCTGCGCACCCATGCGCATGCCGATGCCCGGCCCGTGCAGGTGACCGGCTGGCGGCGCGCATGGCGGGCCACGACGCTCAGGCGACTGGCCTTTCTGTCCGTGACGCCCGATGCGGACTGCACCATCGCCGGCCTGACGGCCCGGGTCGATGAGGCCTGTTGGCCCGCGCTCGACCGGCGCGAGGCGGCCTATGACCGCGTTTCCCTGCCGCCAGAAAGCCTGACCCCCGGCATCGATGGCCGCGTGGCGATTTACGCGATCCCGCCCGGCGGCGGCCCCGCGCTGGAGGATCACCCGATTCTGCTCAGCTATCTCGACGTGGTGGTGCAGGGCTTTCTCGACCATTTCGGCCCAGACGGTGCGGCGGCGTTCTTCGACACCACGACCGGCTGGCAGGCCCCCGTGCTGGACGACCGCGCGGCGCCCCTTTACCCCCGCGCGCAGCCTGTTCTGCCCGAGACGGG
>JAGWVA010000051.1 GCA_028875855.1 Paracoccaceae bacterium | reverse complement strand
TCGGCATCCTTCAGACCGGCGAGGCGCCCGAGGCGCTTCGACCGCAATCGGGCGATTACCCGGACATGTTCGTCCGCCTCCTGTCCGGCCACGGCTTCACCTTCCGCACCTGGCGCGTAGTGGACCTCGACTTTCCCGAGGACGTGCATCAGGCGGATGGCTGGCTCATCACCGGCTCGCGCCACGGCGCCTATGAAGACCTGCCCTTCATCGCCCCGCTCGAGGCCTTCATCCGCGACGCCTACGCCGCCCATGTTCCCCTGGTCGGCATCTGCTTTGGCCACCAGATCATCGCGCAGGCGCTTGGCGGCAAGGTCGAGAAATTCGCGGGCGGCTGGAGCGTCGGGCCGCAGGACTACGATTTCCAGGGCGAAACCGTGACGATGAACGCCTGGCACCAGGACCAGGTGACGCGCAAGCCCGAGGCGGCGACCGTGATCGGCCGTTCCGCCTTCTGCGAGAATGCCGCGCTGGTCTACGACACCCGCGCCCTGACCGTGCAGGCCCATCCGGAATTCGACGATACCTTCGTGGACGGGCTGATCCGGACCCGCGGCCGGGGCGTCGTGCCCGAGCCGCTTCTGTCGGAGGCGCAGGACCGGCTGGGCCGGCCGCTCGCCTCGTCTGCGATGGCCGATCAGATCGCCGACTTCTTCAAGCAACCCCGCAAGCAGCCCAAGGGCTGATCCCGAAAGGTGCCCCATGGCCGACTGGACCGAACAACTGCCCCAAGCCGCGCGCGACTACATCGCCGGGCGCCGGCTTGACGAGGTGGAATGCATCATCGGCGACATCGCGGGCGTGGCCCGCGGCAAGGCGATGCCCGCCTCGAAATTCGCCAAGCAACCCAGCTTCTTCCTGCCGAACTCGATCTTCCTTCAGACGATCACCGGGGAATGGGCCGACAGCCCCGTGGGCGCCTTCACCGAGCCCGACATGATCCTGACGCCGGATTTCTCGACCGCGACGGCCGCGCCCTGGACGGCGGACGTGACCTTGCAGATCATCCATGACGCAAAGGACCAGCAGGGCAACCCGATCCCGTTTTCGCCCCGCAACGTGCTCAAGCGCGTGATCGGGCTTTACGAGGCGCAGGGCTGGACCCCGATCGTCGCCCCCGAGATGGAGTTCTTCCTTGTCGCCCGCAACACCGACCCCAACCAGCCGGTGATCCCGCCGATGGGCCGCACGGGGCGGCGCGCGGCCGCCAAGCAGGCTTATTCCATGTCGGCAGTGGACGAATACGGCAAGGTGATCGACGACATCTACGACTTCGCCGAGCTTCAGGGCTTCGAGATCGACGGCATCCTTCAGGAAGGCGGCGCCGGTCAGGTCGAGATCAACCTCAACCACGGCGATCCGGTCCGGCTGGCCGACGAGATCTTTTTCTTCAAGCGCCTGATCCGCGAGGCGGCGCTGCGCCATGACTGCTTCGCCACCTTCATGGCCAAGCCGATCGAGGGCGAGCCGGGGTCTGCCATGCATATCCACCACTCGGTGGTCGAGGCGAAGACCGGGCAGAACATCTTCTCGGCCACCGACGGGGCAGAGACGGACGCCTTCATGCATTTCGTCGCCGGGATGCAGACCTACCTGCCCGCGGTGATCGCGCTTCTGGCGCCCTATGTGAACAGCTACCGTCGCTACGTCCCGGATTTCGCCGCGCCCATCAACCTTGAATGGGGCCGCGACAACCGCACCACGGGCCTGCGGGTGCCGATCTCTGGCCCCGAGGCGCGGCGGTTGGAAAACCGGCTGGCGGGGATGGACTGCAACCCCTACCTCGGCTTTGCCGCCTCGCTCGCCTGTGGCTATCTGGGGCTGATGGACGGCAAGATGCCGCGCGCGGAATGCAAGGGCGACGCCTACATGTCGGCGGACGAGCTGCCCACCAACCTTGGCGATGCGCTGGACCTGTTCATCGCCAGCGCGCCCGTGCGCGACGTGCTGGGGCCGGAGTTCTGTTCGGTCTATAACTCCGTCAAGCGCAACGAATACAAGGAATTCCTGCAAGTCATCAGCCCGTGGGAGCGCGAGCACCTGCTGTTGAACGTATGAACCTGCTGACCGCGAACGACCGCCCCGGCCAGTATCCCGCCAGTTGGTATGCCGCGACGGCGACGCCGCTTGGGGCCTTCGCCCGGCTCGAAGGGGCCGAGCGCGCGGATGTCTGCGTGATCGGCGGCGGCTTCACCGGCCTTTCGGCCGCGCTGCATCTGGCCGAAGCGGGGCTGTCGGTCATCCTGCTCGAGGCGCACCGCGTGGGCTTTGGCGCCTCGGGGCGCAATGGGGGGCAGGTCGGATCGGGCCAGCGGCTGGAACAGGACACGCTGGAAAAGACGCTGGGCCGGGACGACGCCCGCAAGCTCTGGGACATGGGCGAAGAGGCGAAGGCGCTGATCCGCGACCTGATCGCGCGCCACGCCATGCCCGTCACCTTCCACGTGGGCGTGGCCCATGCCTGCTGGCGGATCGGCGAGGTGGGTCATGCCCATGCCTATGCCGAGAAGCTTGCCCGCGACTACGGTTACGACCGCGTCCAGACGCTCGACCGGACGCAAATGGCCGAGCTGACCGGCACCGAGGTCTTCGCCGGCGGCGATCTCGACCGGGGCGCGGGCCATGTCCATCCGCTGAACTTCGCGCTTGGGCTGGCGCGGGCGGCGGCGGATGCGGGCGTGCGCATCTTCGAACGCTCGGAAGTGACGGCCCTGACCGAAAGCGCCCCGCATCTGGTGAAGACCGAGGCGGGCATGGTCATGGCCGATCACGTCGTGCTGGCCTGCAACGGCTATCTCGGGCACCTCTTTCCCGAGGTCGCAGCCCGCGTCATGCCGATCAACAACTTCATCATCGCCACGGAACCCCTTGGCCCAACGGGGAAATCCATCCTCCCCAGCAATTCGGCCGTGGCCGATACGAAATTCGTCGTGAACTACTGGCGCAAGTCCGAGGACGGCCGCCTGCTGTTCGGGGGCGGCGAGACCTACGGCTACCGCTTCCCCGCCGACATCGCCGCGCTGGTGCGCAAGCCGCTGTCCGAGGTCTATCCCCAACTGCGCGACGTGAAGATCGACTATGCCTGGGGCGGCACGCTGGCCATCACCATGAACCGGATGCCCTGTTTCTTCGCCAAGGGCACGATCCTGTCGGCCTCCGGCTATTCCGGCCATGGCGTTGCCATGGCGACGCTCGCGGGGCGCGTGCTGGCCGAGGCGATCGCGGGTCAGGCGGGGCGGTTCGACCTGCTGGCGAAACTGCCAATGCCGCGCTTTCCCGGCGGGCCGGCGCTGCGCACGCCGCTTCTCGTGCTGGCGATGACGTGGTTCAGCCTGCGCGACAAGATCGGCATCTGACCGCCGGGCCTGGCATTTATCACGGGCATGTGGGTAGCCAAGCGGGGCTCCTTCACTTACACGTTTCCTGAAACATACCTTCAGGAAAGGTGAAGCATGACCCTCGCCACCCTCGCCCCGAATGTCTATGACGCCGAGCCGATCCCCGAGGCCGCCCGCGCCGAGATCGAGCGGCTGCTGACCTCGGGCGACCTGTTCCGCTACACCAGCGAAGGCTCGCCCGTGCAACGGCTCGAATCCGAGTTCGCGGCCCTGATGGGCAGCCGCTACGCGCTGGCGGTCTCGTCCTGCTCGGCGGCGCTGTTCCTGTCGCTCAAGGCGCTGGACCTTCCGCGCGGGGCGCGCGTGCTGATCCCGGCCTTCACCTTCGCCGCCGTGCCCTCGGCCGTGGTCCATGCCGATTGCGTGCCGGTTCTGTGCGAGGTGGGCGAGAACTACCGCATCGACCTGGACGATTTCGCCGCCAAGATCGACGACGACATCGCCTGCGTCATCATCAGCCACATGCGCGGCCACACCTCGGACATGAATGCGATCATGGCCGCCTGCGACGCGCGCGGCATTCCGGTCGTCGAAGACGCCGCCCATTCGCTGGGCACGCTCTGGCATGGACGCAAGATCGGCACGATCGGCAAGATCGGCTGTTTCTCGTTCCAGTCCTACAAGCTGGTGAACGCGGGCGAAGGCGGCATTCTCATCACCGACGACCCCGAACTGGCCGCCCGCGCCACGATCATGTCGGGCGCCTACGAACATAACTGGAAGAAGCACGCGGGCCTCCAGAACAGCTTCGTCAACTGGCAGAACCGGCTGCCGCTTTACAACATGCGGCTTCAGAACCTGTCGGCCGCCGTGATCCGCCCGCAGCTTCCGCTGGTGGCCGAGCGCGTGGAAAAGGGCCGCGCGAACCACGATTACGTCGCGGCGCGGCTCAACACCTCGGACTGGCTCGCGGTGCCGCCCGCCCTGCCGCCCGAAGACCGCGCGCCGGATTCGATCCAGTTCAACCTCGTGGGTCTTGAAAGCGACGACGAGGCCCGCGCCTTCCAGTCCGCCGCCAAGGCGCGCGGCGTCTCCGTTCAGGTCTTCGGCCTGAGCCAGGACAACGCACGCGCCTTCTGGAACTGGCAGTTCCTGGGCGATGCGCCCGATCTGCCGCGGACCCGCGCGATGCTGATGCGCGCCTGCGACGTGCGCCTGCCCACGCGGCTGACACGGGCAGAGCTTGATTTCATCGCCGAAGCCCTGCTGGCCGCGGCAGAGGACGTGAAGGGCCGCACCCCGGTCTATGGCACCTGACGCCGGATTTTCGTCGAACATCCGATGCGATTTTTCGACGAAAAATCGCCCGACGCGCGTCAAAGCACGCGCAAATCCCCCGCGATCCACGGCATGCGCGCCGTCGCGGGGGCGACGAACAGCTCCTCCAGCAGCGGCTTGAGCTTCGCCGTCACCCGTCCCGGCATCCCGCTCAGAACGCCGCGCCGGGCATTGAGCGAGATCGTCCGGCTCAGGGCCGCGAAGGGCAGCGGGAAGGCGTCGGCCCGGTCGCGGAACCGCTGTGCCGACAGAAAGCCCAGCGGCGTCAGGATCGTCCAGCCCTCGCCGGCCGCCACCATCGCCATGATCGCGTGGTAGCTGTCGAGCTCGAACCGATAGGCCAGCCGCAGGTCCTGCCGGGCGAGATGGGCGGCGATCTGGCGGCCCATGTGATGGCGCTGCGTGTACTGGATCAGCGGGATCGCGCGAAGTTGGGACAAGAGGTCCGCATCCGGGTTCACGGCCCCCCTCGGCGCCGCGACGATGAAGGGCTCGGTAAAGAGCGGATGCACCTCCATCCAGTCGGCGGGTGCGCCCATATCGGCCGACACGACCATGTCCAGCGCGCGACCGTCAAGCTGGTCGAGCAGCCGATGGCTTGGCCCCGTCTCCAGCAGGAACTGGCATTGCGCAAGGTCCGCGGCCATGGCGGTCAGGAGCCGGGGCGTCACGTCGCTGTCCAGATCCTCGATCATCCCCAGACGAAAGAGCGGGAGCCCGGCGAAATCGCCCGACCCCAGTTCCGCCCGCGCCTGCGCCGCCTCGTTCGCGATGGCCTGCGCGCGGCGGCGGAACATCTCGCCCGCCGGCGTGAGCCGCATGGGCCGGGCGGAGCGGTCGAGCAGTTCCACTCCAAGCGTCAGTTCGAGGGCCGACAATTGCTGGCTCACGCCCGAAACGCTCGCCCCCAATCGCCGCGCGGCGGCCGAAACCGACCGTTCCTCGGCCGTGGCAAGGAAGACTTCCACGCCCCACAGCGTCATGCGGCCATGCGTCTCGGCCATGCGGCCCTCCCCCCGTTCGCAGGGCACGCTAACCGGGGGACGCGGCGCAATCAATGGGCCGGGCAATCCGCCCGCGCGACCGGCGCCCGGCAGGCGGATTGCCGGTGCGGTCCGGCAGAGTGCCGCGGTCCCGGCGTTGCCCGGTTGAACTGGCTCTGGCGCCCGGCTAGCCTGTCGGGGATCTGAAGAAAGGACCACATCATGCGCGACGCTTCCCCGAACAGCTGGGAATCCCGGGCCGATACCTATTCGCTTTACGGCTTCACCGATCTGCCCTCGGTCCATGAACGGGGCGCGGTCGTCGTGACGCATGGCGAAGGGCCCTATATCTTCGACACGCATGGGCGGCGCTATCTCGATGCGAACTCGGGCCTGTGGAACATGGTCGCGGGCTTCGATCACCCCGGCCTGATCGCCGCCGCCAAGGCCCAATACGACCGCTTTCCGGGCTATCACGCGTTCTTTGGCCGGATGTCCGACCAGACGGTGATGCTGAGCCAGAAGCTGATCGAGGTTTCGCCCTTCGACAGCGGGCGGGTGTTCTACACCAACTCCGGGTCGGAAGCGAACGACACGATGGTGAAGATCCTGTGGTTCATGAACCAGGCCGAGGGCAATCCCCAGCGGCGCAAGATCATCACCCGGATCAACGCCTACCACGGCGTGACGGCGGTCTCTGCCTCGATGACGGCCAAGCCCTACAACAGCCTTTTCGGGCTGCCTCTGCCGGGCTTCATCCATGTGGGCTGCCCGCATTACTGGCGCTTCGGCAAGCCGGGCGAGACGGAAGAGCAGTTCACCCAACGCCTTGCCCGCGAGCTTGAGGCGACGATCATCAAGGAAGGCCCGGAGACCATCGCCGGTTTCTTCGCCGAACCCGTGATGGGCGCAGGCGGGGTGATCCCGCCGTCCAAGGGCTATTTCCAGGCGGTCCAGCCGATCCTGCGGAAATACGGCATCCCGCTGATCTCGGACGAGGTGATCTGCGGCTTCGGGCGCACCGGCAACACCTGGGGCTGCGAGACCTACGACTTCATGCCCGACGCCATCATCAGCTCGAAGAACATCACGGCGGGTTTCTTCCCGATGGGCGCCGTGATCCTCGGGCCGGAGCTTGCCGCGCGGGTGCAGGCCGCGAGCGAAGCGGTGGAGGAATTCCCCCACGGCTTCACCGCCTCGGGCCATCCGGTCGGCTGCGCCATCGCGCTGAAGGCGATCGACGTGGTGATGAACGAAGGGCTGGCCGAGAACGTGCGCGCCCTGACGCCCAAGTTCGAGGCCGGCCTTGCCCGGCTGGCCGAGAACCCCAACATCGGCGAATGGCGCGGCAAGGGCCTGATGGGCGCGCTGGAAGCGGTGAAGGACAAGGCGACCAAGACGCCGTTCGACAGTTCGCTGTCGGTCAGCGAGCGGATCGCCAACACCTGCACCGATCACGGGCTGATCTGCCGCCCGCTGGGTCAGGCCATCGTGCTCTGCCCGCCGTTCATCATGACCGACGCGCAGATGGACGAGATGTTCGACAAGCTGGAGGCGGCGCTGAAGAAAGTCTTCGCCGAAGTCGCCTGATCTGAAAACGCGAAGCGCCCGACCTGACGGCGGGCGCTTCATCCTCTCGGGGCGGCGTCGTGTGCCCTGTCAGAGCTTCGACAGCTTCGATTGCAGATCGGCCAGTTGCTTCTTGATCTGATCGAGCTCGTCGGACTTGTCGTCCTTTTCCTCGGCCTGCGGACCGGACGCCGCCGACGGCCATCCGGCCATCATCGATTTCATGAAGGCCTGCTGCTGGCGCTGCATCGCCTCGAACCCGGGCATCGCCGCCATCGGATTGGGGATGCCCGCGAAGTTCTCCATCATCTTCGACTGGCCGTCGCGCAGCATTTCGAAGGACATGGCAAGGAACTGCGGCACCACGCTTTGCGCCTGCGTGGTGTAGCTGCGCACGAGGTCGGTCAGGACGTTGATCGGCAGGACGCTCTCGCCCTTGCTTTCGTGCTCGGCGATGATTTGCAGAAGGTATTGCCGGGTCAGGTCGTCGCCGCTTTTCAGATCGACAATCTGCACCTCGCGCCCCGCCCGGATGAACCGCGCGATGTCTTCCAGCGTCACGTAATCGCTTGTTTCGGTGTTATAAAGCCGACGGCTTGCATAGCGCTTGATCAAGAGCGGCGATTGAGTTTCCGCCATCGGTGCGTCCCCCTGTCCTGTCGTTATGTCGCATTGCAGAGAAGCTTAGGACGGCAGCGCAGAAAAAGAAAGGGCGGGCACAAGGCCCGCCCATGGCGTGTCCGACGGGGAGGAGGTCGTCGGCGCGCCGGATTACTTCGCAGCCGCAGCGGCTTTCTTCGCGGCGGTCGTGACTTCGGCGGTGGCCTTCTTCACGGCGGCGGTCGCGTCTTCCGACATGTCCTTGCCGGCGGCCAGCATCAGCTCGACCGTTTCCATCTGAACCTTCTTCGCAACTTCGGCGAAGGCGGCGAGGTTTTCGGCGGCCATTTCAGCGGCGGACGAGGCGAAATCGGTCATCGCCTTGGTGTAGTCGGTCGGCTCTTCCTTCGCGGAGGCCAGAACGCCAACCTTGGCGATCGTGTCCTTCGTCCACTTGGACGAGATCTCGGTCGACTTCTCGGCGGCTTCCAGCGCCACCTTGGCCATCTTCTCGCCCAGCGCGGCCGAGGTCTTGAACGCGCCCTGGAACGCGGTCACGTCCATCGGGAAAGCGCCCATCATGTCCTGCACCATCTTCGTGTAATCTTGGGTCTTCGCCATGATCATCATCTCCATGCCTGCAGGGCCACCGGGTCCCGCTTCTGAAGGATTATATAGACGCCGCAGCGCAGCATTTCAAGGTAAATTGCTGCGCCGCAGCAATTCCGGTGCGACATGGAAATTGGAATGGGAAATCAGTCGCTTGGGACGGCCACGACATAGGTTCCCGGCGCCGCCGCAAGCACGGGGTGAGTCGAATCGCCCGGCATACGCGCCGGCACCTTCGCCCCCGACCGCTTGGCCAGCCATTCGCCCCAATGCGGCCACCACGAGCCCTTGAACTCGGTCGCGCCCGCGCGCCAGCTGTCGGGGTCCTCCAGCGGGCCGTCGTTCATGTAATGGCCGTATTTCATCTTGGACGGCGGGTTGACGATCCCGGCGATATGGCCGGATTCCGACAGGATGAAGGTCTTGTCCTTCGCGCCGAACTGCCTCAAGCCATTGAAGCTCGACCGCCAGGCGGCGATGTGATCGGTCTCGCAGGCAATCGCGCAGACGGGGATCGTGATGTCCTTGAGCGAGACCGTCCGCCCCATCACCTGGAACGTGCCCTTGGCAAGTTCGTCGCGCTGGCAGAGCCCCCGCAGGTATTGCACGCTCATCTTCGCGGGCAGGTTGGTGCCGTCGCCGTTCCAGTACAGCAGATCGAAGGCGGGCGGCGCCTCGCCCATCATGTAGCTCTTGATCGCGGGCTGGTAGATGAGGTCGTTCGAGCGCAGGAAGGAAAACGTCCGGCTCATGAAGAAGGACGACAGCAGCCCCGTCGCATTCACCTCGCGTTCGATGCCGTCCACGAAGTCGTCGTCGAGGAAGACCCCAACCTCTCCCTGATCCGAGAAGTCGGTCAGCGTGGTGAAGAAGGTGGCCGCGTTCACCGACTTGTCGCCCGTCTGCTTCATGTAGCTCAGCGTCAGCGACAGCGTGGTGCCGGCGATGCAGTAGCCCACGACGTTGACCTTGGGCACGTCGCAGATCTTCTTCACCTCGTCGATCGCGGTCAGGTAGCCCTCGCGGATGTAGTCGTCCATCCCGGTGTCGCGATAGCTGGCATCGGGATTGACCCAGCTCACCACGAACAGCGTGAAGCCCTGATCCACGATCCACTTGATGAGGCTGTTCTGCGGCTTGAGGTCAAGGATGTAGAACTTGTTGATCCACGGCGGGAAGATGATGAGCGGGGTCTTGTGCACCTTGTCGGTCGTGGGCGCATACTGGATCAGCTCCATCATCCGGTTGCGGTAGATCACCGATCCGGGCGTGGTGCCGATGTTGTGGCCCACCTTGAAGGCGTCCTTGTCGGCAAGCGTCACCAGCAGGTCGCCCCGGTTGGCCTCGAGATCGCGCACGAGGTTCTCCAACCCCTGCACGAGCGAGGCGCCGTCCGTCTCGACCGCGCGTTCCAGCGCGTCGGGATTGGTGCCAAGGAAATTCGTCGGCGCCATCATGTCCACGATCTGGCGCGCGAAGTAGTCCAGCCGCTTCTTCTCGCGCGCATCGAGATGGTCTAGCCCGGAAATCGCGGCCTCCATCGCCTCGACGCTGAAAAGATACTGCTGCTTGATGAAGTTGAAGTAGGGATGCGTCTCCCACAGCGGATGCGAGAAGCGGCGGTCCTTGGGGGATCGGTCCTCGGGCGCCTCCAGCTTGCCCTTCGCCAGAAGCTGCTGGGCCTCCATGTAATGCTTGAGCGCCTTGCCCCAATAGGACACCTGATGTTCAAGGATCTTGGCGGGATTGTTCATCACCTCGGCCATGTAGGCGGTCGCGGCCTTCATGAAGAGATCCTGCCCCGGTCCCTGAAGGCTGGGGTCGATCGCGCGCTTCTGGGCCATGGCAGCCACCATGCGCTTGGACAATTCCTCGATCTTCGCCAGATTGGCATTGAGACGGTCGAGCTTTGCCTCTACGACCTCATGCTCGGTTGTCATGAGACTCTTTCCCCCCTACATTGCCGCTTCGCAGCATAACGTCGCCCGATCCAGGGGAAAAGCGACGATTTCGCGGGCTTTCGCCTCGGGAAAAGGAGACGAGCATGAAGAACATGGCGACGTATGACCTGATGGAGGCCACGCGCAACACCAACGAGTGGCTGGGCGCCACGGCGCGTGCTTTCGCATCATACCCCGCCTGGGGGATGGTCCCCCATCCGTTCTTCAAGGTCCTGTCCGCCTGGGGCCGCGTGACCGAACGCAGCTTCGCGCGGATGGTGATCAAACCCGACTGGGGCATCACTGCCGTCACCGGCGAAGATGGGCGCGACGCGCTGGTCAGTGTCGAGACGGTCGTGTCCAAGGATTTCGGCGACCTGATCCACTTCAACGTTCACGGCCGCAAGCCGAAGCCCCGCCGCATCCTGCTGGTCGCGCCGATGTCGGGCCATTACGCCACGCTGGTCCGCTCGACCGTCATCAGCCTATTGCCCGATTGCGAAGTTTACGTGACCGACTGGCACAATGCGCGCGACATTCCCGTCTCGGCCGGCAAATTCGACATCGAGGATTACACGCTCTACCTCGTCGAGTTCATGCGCGCGCTTGGCCCGGACACCAACGTGATCGCGATCTGTCAGCCCGCGCCGCTGACGCTGGCCGCCACCGCCTATCTGGCCGAGGAAGAGCCCGCCGCACAGCCGCGCACGCTGACGCTGATCGGCGGTCCGATCGACCCGGATGCGGCGGCGACGGACGTGACCGACTTCGGCCGCCGGATCACGATGGGCCAGCTTGAGCATCTTGCGATCCAGCGCGTCGGCTTCAAATACGCGGGCTGCGGCCGGCTGGTCTATCCGGGGCTGCTGCAACTTGCCTCGTTCATCTCGATGAACGCCGACCGCCATGCGCAGGCTTTCTACGACAAGATCGTGGCGGCGGCGAAGGGCGAGGATTCCGAGCGCGACGCCCATAACCGCTTTTATGACGAATACCTCGCGGTGATGGACATGACGGCGGAGTTCTACCTTTCGACCGTCGAACGCATCTTCAAGAACGGCGAGATCGCGAAGAACGCCTTTACCGTCGCGGGCAAGCAGATCGACATCGGCAAGATCACCGATGTGGCCGTGCACACGGTCGAGGGCGCGAATGACGACATCTCGGCCCCCGGTCAATGCGTGGCGGCGCTGCGGCTCTGCACCGGCCTGCCGGAGGCGAAGAAGGCCCAGCATCTGGAACCCGGCGCGGGCCATTACGGCATCTTTGCCGGCAAGTCGTGGCGGCAGAACATCCGGCCGCTGATCCTCGATTTCATCGACGCCAATGGCGGCGGGCCGAAGAAGGTCGCGCCGGTCACGCTGGTCTCAGCGAAGAACTAGCGGCGCCTCGAGCCAGGCCCGAAGCGCCCGCGTCGTCGCTGCGGGCTGTTCGAGACTGGGCAGGTGCCCCGCGCCGTCGATGACCTGCAACTGGCCATAGGGCAGCATGTCGGCCACGAATTCGTGCCGGCGGGGCGGCGTCAGCGGATCTTCGGCCCCGCAGATCACCGCCGCGGGCAGCATCGCCTTGCGCAGCGCCTTCTGCTGATCGGGGCGGCGCTGCATGGCCCGGCTCTGGCGGATATAGACCCCCTCGCCCAGGCTCAGCGCCATGTCCTGCATGAGCTGCTGGATCTCGGCCCGTGGCGCGGTCGCGGCCAGCACGGTGTCGGGCCAGTCCTGCGCGACCATCTCGGCCAGCTTGCCGACCTGCGCGCCGATGATCCGCTCTTCGCGCGCGGCGGCGGATTGCGGCGTCTCGGACTGGACCGAGAGCGCGATGAGCGCGATCCGGGAAATCCGCTCGGGCGCGCGGCGCAGAAGATCAAGCGCCACGTTCCCGCCAAGCCCCTGCCCGGCCAGCGCACAGCGCGCGGGCAGGCTGGGAAGGATATCGGCGGCCATCTCCTCGACCGTGGCGCCGCGCACGGGCGGGGCCACAAGGACAGGCCGATCCCCCGACAGCGCGACAAGCTGATGCCAGAACACGCGGGCGTCACAGGTCATCCCGGGGATCAGCACCAACGCTTCGGTCATACACACCTCGCCATCCTGCCCCCTGTTTCCCAAGCGGCGCGCCGAAAGGCAAGGGATCAGAGGGCCCGTGCCCAGGCAAGGATGCGCGCAACGGTGGGCGCCGTCTGATCGGGCGAGACGATGTCCCCGGCGATCACATGCGAACTGGGGTCGTCATGCGGCCCCATCACCGGGTTGATGACCGCCTTCGGACCGCCCCATGCGGCCACGACGCGATCGGTCACCTTCGGCAGCACCACCTTGTCGGCCCGGGTGTAGATGAAGAGCGCAGGCACTTTCGTCCTGGTGAAATCCTGCTGCATCGTCTTGCGGATCAGCGCCGCCAGCGGCACGGCCGAAACCGTCGGATAGCGCGTCGTCCAGAACCGCGCCTGCCGGTCGTTGAGCGGGGTGAAGCTGTGTTCCGCCCCGGCAACCCACGGCCCCCAGACGCGCACGAGCGGCCAGTTCAGCAGGAAGGCCAGCGGATTGTTGATGCCGAAGTCGGGCGAGATGAAGACGATGCCATTCACCTCGGGCGCAAGGCGGGGATCGGTCGCGGCGATGGCCGCGAGGGTCCCCCCGGTCGAGGTCGAGATGACCAGCACCCGGTCGCCGATCCGCTTGCCGATCGCCAGCGCCTCGGCCGTGTCGTTGATCCAGTCGCCCGCCGTGGCCCGCGCGAGCGCCGCGCCCCCGCGCCCGTGGCCGGTCAGCCGCGTGAAGAAGAGGTTCGCGCCAAGGGCATGGGCCACCTCGTCGGGAACCGGGCGAATTTCCTCGGAGGTGGCGGAATAGCCGTGGAGGTAAACCACCGCCCAAGGGGTCTTGGCCCCCTTCGCCCCGGCCCACAGGATGCGCTTTTGCGTGCCGGGCGTGATGTCGGGGAAGCGGGCCTCCTCCTTCGCCAGATAGGCGTCGAGGTCGGGGCCAAGCTGGCTGGCCTTGAAGGAAAAGGCCATGTTCACCGGCTCGCGCGGGGCGAAGGCCCAGATCGCTGCAATCAAGGCGACCAGTGCGATCAGGACGACCCCCGCCCCCTTCAGAATGCGCCGCATCTCAGGCCTCCTCTCCCAGAACCTCGGAAATCGCCCGTTCGATCAGGCGCAGGCAATCGGGCGTGGAAAAGCGGTGATCGGCGCCCTTGACCAGCGTCAACCGGATATCCTCCCCCGCGGCATGGTCCAGAAGCCTGAGCGCGACCGGCACCGGCACGTCGGTATCCGCCGTCCCCTGCAAAAGCCGCACCGGGAAGGGCAGCGGCAGCGGGTCGCGCAGCACCAGACGGTTGCGCCCCTCTTCGATCAGGCGGCGCGTGATGATGTAGGGCGCGTCCGAATAGTCCGACGGCAGCGCCACCCTGCCATCGGCCAGCAGCGCCGCGCGCTGTTCTTCGGTGAAGCCCGCCCACATGCTGTCCTCGGTGAAATCCGGGGCAGCGGCGATGCCGACGAGGCCCGCGACCCGTTCGGGCCGCCCCTTGGCGACCAGCAGCGAGATCCATCCCCCCATGGAGGAGCCCACCAGCACCTGCGGCCCCTCGGTCAGCGCGTCCAGCACCGCCAGCGCATCCTCGGCCCAGTCGCCGATGGCGCCGTCGAGGAAATCGCCCGACGAGGCGCCGTGCCCGGAATAGTCGAAGCGCAGGAAGGCGCGGCCGGTCCGTTCGGCCCAGTCCTGAAGGTGCTGCGCCTTGGTGCCCGTCATGTCGGACTTGAAGCCCCCGAGGAAGACGACCCCGGGCCCGTTTCCGCGCGGCCGGTGATAGGCGATCCTGCGCCCCTGCGGCGTGTCGAGATGTTCCACGGCGTCCTCCTTCTCCCTTTGCCTTCTTAGGCGAACCGCATGCGCCGCGCCAAATGCGCCGTTGCGTCATCCCGCGCGGTTGACAAGACACGGGGCGCGGCGCAGAAGGACGCGACATACCCGCAACCGGGCGTTCCGTGGGCGCCAAACCGACGAGGAGAGCCATATGGCCCAGATTTCCCTCACCTTCCCCGATGGCAATGCACGCAGCTTCGACGCTGGCGTGACGGCTGGTCATGTCGCCGAAAGCATCTCCAAGTCGTTGGGGAAAAAGGCGATCTCGGCGACCGTCAACGGCCGCCACGTCGATCTGCAATGGCCGATCACCGAAGATGCGACCATCGCGATCCACACGCTTCAGGACGAGGCGCAGGCGCTCGAACTCATCCGCCACGACCTTGCGCACATCATGGCGCGCGCCGTGCAGGAAATCTGGCCCGACGTGAAGGTCACCATCGGCCCGGTGCGCGACTACGGCTGGTTCTACGATTTCGACCGTGCAGAGCCCTTCACCCCCGAGGATCTCGGCCAGATCGAATCCCGGATGAAGGCGATCATCAACGCGCGCGAACCGGTGAAGACGGAGCTGTGGTCGCGCAAGCGGGCGATCGACCATTACCTGGCGACGAACGAGCCCTACAAGGTCGAGCTGGTGAACCGTATCCCCGAGGGCGAGGATATCCGGATGTATTGGCACGGCCACTGGCAGGATCTCTGCCGCGGCCCGCATCTGCAGAACACCGGGCAGGTTCCTTCGGACGCGTTCAAGCTGACCCATGTGGCGGGCGCCTACTGGCTGGGCGATTCCAGCCGCCCGATGCTGCAACGCATATACGGCATCGCCTTCCGCAACCGCGACGACCTCAAGGCCCACATGACCATGCTGGAAGAGGCCGCCAAGCGCGACCACCGCAAGCTTGGCCGCGAGATGGACCTGTTCCACATGCAGGAAGAGGCGCCGGGGCAGGTCTTCTGGCATCCGAACGGCTGGAAGATCTACACCACGCTGCAAGATTACATGCGCCGCCAGCAGGAGCGCGACGGCTACGTCGAGGTGAACACCCCGCAGGTGGTGAACCGCCGCCTCTGGGAAGCCTCGGGCCACTGGGAAAACTACCGCGAGAACATGTTCATCGTGGAAGTGGACGAGGAAGGCGCGCGCGAGAAGGTCATCAACGCGCTCAAGCCGATGAACTGCCCCTGCCATGTGCAGATCTTCAACGTCGGACTGAAAAGCTACCGCGACCTGCCGCTGCGCATGGCCGAATTCGGATCGTGCAACCGGTATGAACCGTCGGGCGCGCTGCACGGCATTATGCGCGTGCGCGGCTTCACGCAGGACGATGCACATATCTTCTGCACCTTCGATCAGGTCGAAGCGGAGTCGAAGAAATTCATCGAGTTCCTTGCCAATATCTACGCCGACCTCGGCTTTGAGAAATGGCGCGTGAAGCTGTCCACCCGCCCCGAGAAGCGCGTTGGCACCGAGCAGATGTGGGACAAGATGGAGGCGGCGCTCGCCAATGCCTGCACCGCCGCCGGCTACCCCTACGAGGTCTTCCCCGGCGAGGGCGCCTTCTACGCGCCGAAGCTCGAATTCGTGCTGACCGACGCCATCGGGCGGGACTGGCAATGCGGCACGCTTCAGCTTGACCCGAACCTGCCCGAACGGCTGGACGCAAGCTACATCGGCGAGGATGGCGCCAAGCACCGGCCCTTCATGCTGCACCGCGCCTGCCTCGGCTCGTTCGAACGCTTCATCGGCATCCTGATCGAAAACCACGCGGGCAAGCTGCCCTTCTGGCTGGCTCCCCGGCAGGTGGTCGTCGCCTCCATCGTGTCGGACGCGGACGATTTCGTGGCCGAGGTAACGGCGGCGCTGAAGGCCCGCGGCATCCGCGCCGAGGCGGATATCCGCAACGAGAAGATCAACTACAAGGTCCGCGAACATTCGCTGGGCAAGGTGCCGGTCCTGCTCGCCATCGGGATGAAAGAGGTGGAGGAACGCACCGTCTCTGTCCGCCGGCTGGGCGAGAACCGGACCGAGACGATGACGCTGGACGCGCTGATCGAGGAGCTGGCCGCACAGGCGACACCGCCCGACCTGCGGCAGGCCTGAGATCGACAGGGACAAGGACAGGGGCGGCTTCGGCCGCCTCTTTCGTCAGTGCGGATCGGGCTGGCGCGCGGCCAGCGCGAGGATGCCGCCCAGCACGCACATGGCAATCGGGAACATCGTGAAGACGCCGAAGCCGAAGGCCCAGTTCATGCCCACAGCCGAGGCCAGCATCAGCCCCCCGCCCGCAAGATTGCGCGACCGCGCCATCGCGCCCCCGGCAATGGCAAGGATCGGCGCGATCAGGCTGGCCCCGCGCACGAGGTCCACGTTCTGCACCTGATCGGCGATGCCGTGCAGGCTTTCGCCATAGGTCTGCATCACGACCGTGTAGCCATAGCCGAAGAAGCCCACGACCATGCCCCAAAGCCCGCCGATGATGCCAAGGATCAAGGCTGCGTTACGCATGGTGCTCTCCTCTTGCCTCAGGGCCGATATATGCGGCATTTGGGTCACAGGAAAGACCCACCTGCCCTGTCGTTGCGCAACCGACCGCCCCCGGGCAGCCGGAGGGCATCACATATCTTGATTCTTTTTTTCGATTCGGCATTCTGATCGCGTGACAACCGCCTTCTCATCGACCGCCTCCTGACTCAGGCAGCCGGAATGACTTGGAAGAATGGCTGCACGGCCCGGCGCAGTCCCGCGACGGGAAGTCTGATATAGGAGAAACGGCATGCCGACCGGCACCGTGAAATGGTTCAATAGCACCAAAGGTTACGGGTTCATCGCTCCCGATGACGGGGGCAAGGACGTGTTCGTCCATATTTCGGCCGTTGAACGTGCGGGGCTCAAGGGCCTCAACGACAACCAGAAGATCGGCTACGAGCTGCAATCGGGCCGTGACGGCCGGGCCTCTGCGGCGGATCTTCGACTGCTCTGACATCGGGCTACCCCCGATCGCGTCAGGAGCATAGACTCCCCCCCAACAAGAAGGCGCCCGGTTTGCCGCCGGGCGCCTTTTGACGCCGAGCGCGTCAGGCGGGTTCCGCCATCCGCATTTCCCACATCTCCTTGAACGCCGCGCGGGACTGGCAGAGGTCAAGCCATGCCTTGAGGCGGGGGAATTCGCCAAGAAGCGTCGGATGGCCAGCGGCGTAGCGCAGGCATTCGGCAGTGTTGATATCGGCCGCCGTGAAGCGGTCGCCCACCATCCAGTCGCGTTTGGCCAGATGGCCTTCCAGACGGCGCAGGGGGCGGCGCAGCTTTTCGGCCGCGATGCCGATGGCGGCCTGCCCTTCGGCGGTGTCCTTGCCCTCGCCCGACTGGATATACATGATCTCCAGCGCCGGCCCCTCGATCCCGGTGGCGGCGTGCAGCGCCCACTGTTCCATCAGCGCGTCTTCGGCCAGATCGCGCGGACCCAGATCGCCGCCGTAGCGCTTGGCGATGTAAAGCGTGATCCCCAGCGATTCCGTCAGCACCAGATCGCCATCGGTCAGGCAGGGGATCTGGCCCTGCGGGTTGACCTGAATATAGGCCGCCGAGGCGGTGTTCATCGGTGCGTCCGCCGCCCCCGGATTGCTCAGGCGATTGGCCTGAATGACCGGCACATGGTTGAAATCCAATCCGATTTCCTTGAGCAGCCACAGCGGGCGCGAAGCGCGCGACCGGGCCACGCCGTAAAGCGTCAACATCTGGAACCTCCGCAGTTTGACGGCTGCGACCCTATGCCGGTTGAGGGCGTTGGAAAAGGCCGGAACCGCTTGCCCGAAGCGCATGGCGCGGCTAAGGCTCGATCATGGCTAACGCGATGACAAGAAGCGGCCACGTGCGGGCAATTCTCGTGCTGGGGCTGCCGCTGATCGGCTCGAACCTCGCCCAGATGGCGCTGCATGTCACCGATACGGTGATGATGGGGCGCTATTCCGTGGCGGGGCTTGCGGCCGTCGTTCTGGGCGCGTCGAGCTTCTTCATCCTGTTCATCCTTGGCTCGGGCTTTGCCGTGGGGGTGATGCCGATGGTCGCCTCTGCCGCGGCCTCGGGCGACGAAACCGAAGGTCGGCGCGTGACGCGCATGGGGATGTGGCTGTCGCTGATCTATTCCGCGCTGGTGCTGCCGGTCTTCTGGTTCTCGGGGCCGATCTTCCGCGCGCTTGGTCAGAACGATCAGGTCGCGTCGCTGGCCGAGGGCTTCATGCGGATCGCGGGCTTCGGCATGGCGCCCGCGCTGCTGGTCATGGTGCTCAAAAGCTTCGTCGCCGCGCTTGAACGCACGCAGGTGGTCCTTTGGGTCACGATCGGCGCGCTGTTCGTGAATGCGGGGCTGGACTGGGTGCTGATCTTCGGCCATCTCGGCCTGCCCGAGATGGGCGCGCGCGGCAGCGCATGGGCAACGCTGGGCACGCAGACGCTGACGCTGATCGTGGTCGCGCTTTACGCCGCCCGGCACGGGGCGTTGCGGCGCTTCGAACTGTTCCGGAGGTTCTGGCGCCCCGACTGGCCCGCCCTTGCCCGGGTCTTCCGCATCGGCTGGCCGATCGGGATGACGAGCCTTGCCGAAGGCGGGCTGTTTCAGGCCTCGGCGCTGATGATGGGCTGGATCGGCACCATGCAGCTTGCCGCCCATGGCATCGCGCTGGAACTCGCCTCGCTCACCTTCATGGTGCACATGGGGCTGAGCCAGGCCGCCACGATCCGCGTCGGGCGCGCGCGGGGCGCGGGCGATCCCGTGGGGCTGCGGCAGGGGGCGATTGTGGCGACGGCGATGTCGCTTGGCTTCGCGCTGCTTGCCGTGGCGCTGTTCCTGACCTTCCCGCGCGCGCTGATCGCGCTCTGGATCCGGCCCGGCGATCCGCTGGCGGCCCAGATCCTCGACTTCGGCACGCGCCTTCTGGCCGTGGCCGCGCTGTTCCAGCTGGCCGATGCCAGCCAGGTCATGGCTCTTGGCCTGTTGCGGGGGGTCGAGGATACGCGCGCGCCGATGATCATGGCGGCGATCAGCTACTGGCTGATCGGCATCCCGTCGAGCTACCTTCTGGCCTTCCGCCTGAACCTTGGCGGCGTCGGCCTGTGGCTTGGGCTTGTCGTGGGCCTGCTGTGCGCGGCCACGCTGATGATGCTGCGCTTTTGGCGTGGTCGGGGTCAGGGGCACGGGGCGACGCCGGGGGCGGGCGTCACGGGCTAGCCGAGGCTCTGGCCGTCCTTTTCGGCCGCGATCCGCTCGGCCTTCTTGCGCACCAGAACGCTGCGCAGATCGTGCATCGCCAGCAGGACGGGTTCGGTCAGCCGCTCCAGATCGTCGGCGCTTGCCTTCGACTGCGCCCATTGCGCCAGAAGGTTGATCTGTTCGACCACGCGGGCCATGTCGTCGCGTTCCCGCACGGCCAGCGCGGCCCCACGCTCGGCCATCCAGTCCCGGATCGCGGCAAGATCCGCGGGCGACAGCACCCTGTCGCCCTGCGGCTTGATCTCTCCGTTGCGGATATTGACGACGGCGATCGGTTCCATCTCGAGCCGGCTCTGGCGGTTTCTGGTGTCCACGCGGAACACAAGCGCACCGTTGTCGCGCGTCCGGAAGAAATAGTCCGGCAGATCGCCCATCGGCCCCCCGTTACTTCAGACCCTTGCAGAACGCCTGAATCCGCGTGCATGCATCGGTCAGCACCGCATCGGAGGTAGCGTAGCTGACGCGGAAGTTCGGCGAAAGGCCGAAGGCGGCCCCGAAGACGACGGCCACCCCCGTCTCTTCCAGAAGCGCCGTGGCGAAGGCTTCGTCATCGACGATCTTCACGCCGCCCGCCGAGGTCTTGCCGATGCAGCCCGAGATGTCGGGATAGACGTAGAACGCGCCCTCGGGCACCGGGCAGGTGACGCCGGGGGCCGCGTTCAGCATCGAGACGACAAGGTCGCGGCGGCGCTGGAAGGCCAGGCGGCTGTCGCGGATGTAGTCCTGCGGCCCGGTCAGCGCCTCGACCGCGGCCCATTGACTGATCGTGCAGGGGTTCGAGGTGGATTGGCTCTGGACCTTCGCCATCGCCTTGATGAGCGGCTCGGGCCCCGCCGCATAGCCGATCCGCCAGCCGGTCATCGCATAGGCCTTGGACACGCCGTTGCAGGTCAGCGTGCGGTCGTAAAGCCCGGGCTCCACTTCGGCCGGCGTGCAGAATTCGAAATCGTCGAAGACGAGGTGTTCATACATGTCGTCGGTCATCACCCAGACATGGGGATGGCGCATCAGCACATCCGTCAGGGCCTTCAGTTCCGCACGCGAATAGCCTGCGCCGGTGGGGTTCGAGGGCGAGTTGAAGATGAACCACTTCGTCTTGGGCGTGATCGCGGCCTCGAGCTGTTCGGCGGTCAGCTTGTAGCCCGTCTCCATCGGGCAGGGCACCGCGACCGGCACGCCGCCCGCGAGCAGCACCATGTCAGGGTAGCTTACCCAGTAGGGCGCGGGGATGATGACCTCGTCGCCGGGGTTCAGCGTCGCCACCAGCGCATTGTAAAGCGTCTGCTTGCCGCCCGACCCCACCGTCACCTGCGAGGGCTTGTAGCTCAGGCCGTTCTCGCGCTGGAACTTGTCGCAGATCGCGCGCTTGAGCTCGATGATGCCATCGACGGCGGTGTATTTCGTCTTGCCCGCCTGGATTGCCGCGATCGCCGCATCCTTGATGTTCTGCGGCGTGTCGAAATCGGGCTCGCCCGCGCCAAGGCCGATCACGTCGCGGCCGGCAGCCTTCAATTCCTGCGCTTTCGTCGTGACCGCGATGGTCGGCGACGGTTTCACGCGGCTCAGCGACTCTGACAGGAACGACATTTGGGGGGACTCCGGTTTGAACTTGCCGGGATCGTGTCTTAGGGTGACGCCCGGACGCATTCAAGCGATATCGCAAAGGAGAGGCAGATGGCATCCGACCCCGAAACCGGCTGGTTCAGCGAAGAGGCGGCGACCTTTGGCGACCGACTGACAGGCGCGCGCGAGGCTGCGGGCCTCAGCCAGTCGGACCTTGCACGCCGGCTTGGCGTGCGGCTCAAGACGCTGCGCGACTGGGAGAACGACGTGGCCGACCCGCGGGCGAACCGGCTGCAAATGCTGGCCGGGATGCTGAACGTGTCGATCATGTGGCTGCTCACGGGGCGCGGGGACGGTCTTGACGCCCCGACGGAAGCCGCCCCCGAAACCGCCGAGGCCCGCGCGCTTCTGACCGAGTTGCGCGATCTGCGCGGCGAGGCGACGGCCCTTGCCGAACGCATGGGAAAGCTGGAAAAGCGGCTGCGCCACATCCTGAACGAGGCCGGAAAATGACCGAGACCGCAGAAAACCGTCTCAAGCGCCTGCACATGCGTGCCTGGCGCCGGGGCACCAAAGAGATGGACCTTGTCCTGGGGCCCTATGCGGATGCGCATCTGGCCGCGATGGACGCCGCCACGCTCGATGCCTTCGAGGCGATCCTCGAGGAAAACGACCAGGATCTTTACCCCTGGATCACCGGCCAGTCGCCGATGCCCGCCCGCCACGCCGCCCTGCTGGGCGCGATCGGCGCCTTTGCCCGCGCGCGGCTGGGGCCAGCCGCCTGAGAGACGCGCCGGAAACCGCCCGGGCTTAACGCTATCTTGGGATTTTCATCCGACTCTGCGCCAAACCAGCGGCGGAGTGACCGATGACCATGCATGCCCCCCCGGCCCAAGCCCCCCATCCCGGGCTGATGTCGGGCTATCTTGAAAGCCTCGCGCTGGTCGAGCGGCTTCACCGGCTGCTGCTTGACGTCATCAAGGACGAATTCGAACGTCTCGGCCTGCTCGAGATCAATCCCGTGCAGGCGCTCTTGCTGTTCAACATCGGCGAGAACGAGGTGACGGCCGGCGAACTCAAGACCCGCGGCTACTATCAGGGCTCGAACGTCTCCTACAACCTCAAGAAGCTGGTGGAGCTTGGCTACATGCACCACCAGAGGTCCGAAATCGACCGAAGATCGGTGCGCGTGCGGCTGACCGAGAAGGGCCGCCACGTCCGCGCGGTGATCGGCGCGCTGTTCGCCCGCCATGCCGAGGGGATCGAGTCGCGGGGATTGGTGACGCTGGACGGGATCGACCAGATCAACACCAGCCTGCGCCGGATGGAACGCTACTGGAGCGATCAGATCCGGTATATCTACTAGGCCCCGGCGATGGGCCGGGGCCCGGTCGGGCAACCTACCAGTGGCCGGTGTTGCCCATGCTCGCCCAGGGCTCTGCCGGCGCGAGGGCCTTGCCCTTTTGCAGGATCTCGATCGAGATGTTGTCGGGCGAGCGCACGAAGGCCATGTGACCGTCGCGCGGGGGGCGGTTGATCGTCACGCCATGGGCCTGAAGATGGGCGCAGGTCGCGTAGATGTCGTCCACCTCATAGGCCAGGTGACCGAAATGCCGGCTGTCCGACGGCAGCCCTTCGTCGCCGTCCCAGTTGTAGGTCAGCTCTATCGGGCAATCCTCCTGCCCCTCGGGGGCCATGAAGACAAGGGAGAAGCGCCCCTTTTCATTTTCGTAACGGCGGGTCTCCTTCAGCCCGAGAAGCTCGTAAAACGCCTTGGATTTCTCCAGGTCCAGCACGCGCACCATGGTGTGAAGATAGCGGATGGTCATCTTGGTCTCCTTCTCGTCGGCCGCAACATAGCACGGCTGGCGGCAGGGACGAGGGGGTCAGAAGACCGACTTCACCGCCAGCCCGACCGACAGGCTCCGCGCGGCGTAAAGGCTGACGTTCGACTGCACCTGCCGCCATTGCAGCGTGAGTTCGGGGGCAAAGCCCAGCCGGTTGACCCGCGTGAACAGCGCCGAGATCTGCGCCTGCCGCGTCACATCGTGCCGCCCGTTTGGCGCGAAGATCGACGCCCCGTAAACCCCGGTCTCCACGTAGGCCGAGGCATCGAGGCGGATGCCCAGGACCGGCGTCGCCTGCTGCCAGCGCAGTTGCGCGAAGGCGCCGTGATGGTTGATGTCGATCGCCGCCGAATTCGTATCGCGCAGCCCCAGCGTCAGCCCCAGTTCGTCGCCATTGCCCAGCCGCCGGTTCATGCCCGTGTAACCCGTCGCCACAACGGCCGAGCGCGTGAAGCTGTCGCGGCGCACCTGCCGTTCCAGACTGACGCCGCCAAACGCCGTCAGCCAGGCGGAAACGGGCCGCTCGACCGACAGGCTGCCGCGCAGGTAATCGGAAAGATCGTGCCCGCCATACCAGTTGTGCCCCGCCGTCACGTCCCAGTCATAGATCGCCAGCGACCGGCGCGAGGCACGCAGGCGTTGGGCAAATCCGGCCTCGGCCACGAGGTAGTCGTAATTGCTCCCCCGCGCCAAGGGCGCCTGACGCTGGGCCGCCGCCGACAGCCAGTTGTGCGTCCCGCCAAGGTGGAAATGCAGCCGCGACAGCGCCCGTTCGGTCGGCGTGAACCGATAGATCGCCTCGGCATCGCCCGAGGCCACCACCCCCGACAGCGCCCGCGCGTCACCCGACAGCAGAAACGGCAAGCCAAGGATCGAGATCGTCGAATTCGCGCTGCCGTTGTTGACGTTGGACGAGGGCTGGACCGAGGCCGAGAAGCGCAGGACCCAATGGCTGCGCGAGCGGACATAGTTCAGATCGCGGATCGCCCGCTGCCGAACCGCGGGATCGGGCGCCAGATCGGCGGCGCGCCGGAGCCAGAACTGCGCGAAGGGCCGCATGTCCGACGAGGCCAGCACCTGCGCGCGCACCTCGGCGGCGAGGTATTCCTGCTCGCGTCCCTGCGCCTGCGCCCAGGCCTCGCGCGCGGCCTGCCGCGCCTCGGGGTTCAGACCCATTGCCCGCGCCGACCGCGCCTGCAGGATCAGGGCAAGGAAATCCTTCGGGTCGCGGTGAAGCAAGGCAAGCGCGATGTCATGGGCGGCAGCGGGGTGATGGGCGGCCATCTCGCGAAACCCGAGGGCACGCAGCTCGGCCGGGGTCATGGTGACCGGCGCAGCCCGGGCGACGCCGGCCAGGGCCAGCGCCGCAGTCAGAACCGCGGCTTGCAACTTTCCCGGCACGGGATCAGCGCTGCAGGATGAAGCCGCCGGTCTCGCGCGCGGTGACGGAGGTGTTCTGCGGCACCTGCGAGGTGACGGTGATGATGCCCACGACTTCGCCCGCGGAATAGGTCGGATTGTCGGCCAGAACCGCGTAGAACGTGCCGGATTCGTAGCTCTTGGCCGATCCCGGCATCGGGCTTGCGACCTGACCGGCCACCTCGCCATTGGCGTTCATCACCCCCGGGCCGACCTTCAGCGTCAGGACCGGCAGGCTGCTGACGGTCGTGCTGGTTTGCGCGCTGAGATTGGCCAGAACGGTGCTGGTGATGTCCTTGCCCTTGGTATCGAAAATCTTGCGGTTCGTGATCGACCCCGTCACCGCGTTCGCCGCCGTGCCGGACTGGCTGGTGTTGAAGGCGTTGAAATCGACCGCCATCGTCATGTCGCCGCTGGTGTAGTTGATGTCGGACCCCGTGCCGTTCAGACCGGAACGACCATTGTAGTCGATCAGACCCGCATATTTGCCCGTGTAGAGCGCCTGCCCCGAGGTGGGCAGGGTCACGGCACCGTTGCGCTGATAGACGAAGCCGCCGAAGCCGTAGTCGGCGAAATCGCCGGTGCGGACGATGGCGAACTGCGTCTTGCCGCTGGGGCTGACGGCATAGATCGCGCGGTAATTGAACTGGTTGATGGTCTTGCCGGTCTGCGAGTCCGTATAGGTCGCCGGGCTTTCATAGACGCCGTAAGGCGAGTCCGCGCCAAGGCCGCTCAGGACCGTATCGCGGCTGAAGACGTTGTTGCCGACGAAGGGAAGGTTCTGGACGGTGAAGGTGTCGGTGCCCGAGGAATAGACGACGTTGGTCGCATAGCCCGAACCGGTCGTGGCGTCATAGGCCTCGTAGCGCACGATGCAGCCCGTGCAGCCGCTTGCCGGAACGCCCGCCGGCGGCAGGCTCGTCGATCCGCTGATCCCCGTTCCGGTGGTGCTCGATGTGGTGCTGGAGGTCGAACTGGTGGTGGACCCGGACGAAGTTGAGGCGGGTTGGAGCGGGTTCGTTCCCCCACAGGCGCTCAGTGCCAGAAGGATTGCAAAAAAAATACCCGATCTTCATCACGCGCCCACCCTCATGTTTAGCGCAACTCTCATTTGGATGGGGCCGAAAGTCAATTGGCAGGCCCCTGCAAGCCTGAACATGTGGCCCTAGTGCAGCGCCACCGCATCTGGCGGTTCCCTCAATCGTCGCCACAAGATAATGTGACCAAAGACTCACCTTCCCTCACCGGAGGCCGCCATGCCGCTCACCCCTGACCAGCTAGCCGAAATCGAGACCGCCCGCGCCAATCCGCAGCCGACCCTGCGCGCGGTGTCCCCGGGGATGGAGGCGCACCTGTTCCGCGCGCATCCCGTGCTTGACCACGGATTCGTGCGCGTGATCGACTACATGGGCGACGATGCGGCCATCGTGCAGGCAGCGCGGGTGTCCTACGGCGCGGGCACCAAACACGTGTCGAATGACGAGGGCCTGATCCGCTACCTGATGCGGCACTGGCATTCGACCCCGTTCGAGATGTGCGAGGTCAAGTTCCACGTCAAGCTGCCGGTCTTCGTCGCGCGGCAGTGGATCCGTCACCGCACCGCCAACGTGAACGAATATTCCGCGCGCTATTCGATCCTCGACCGCGAGTTCTACATCCCCGAGGCCTCGGCGCTTGCCGCGCAATCCACCGTCAACAACCAGGGCCGGGGCGAGGTCCTGGAAGGGGCGGAGGCCGCACGGGTGCTGGCATGGCTGAAGTCGGACGCGGCGCAGGCCTACGACCATTACGAGGCGATGCTGAGTCAGGACGGCCAGCAGGGTCTGGCCCGCGAACTTGCGCGGATGAACCTGCCGATGAACATCTATACCCAGTGGTATTGGAAATGTGACCTCCACAACCTGTTTCACTTCCTGCGCCTGCGCGCCGACGCCCATGCTCAATACGAGATTCGTGTGTATGCGGAGTTAATGGCCCAGATCACCGCCGAATGGGTCCCCCTCGCCTTCCGCGCCTTCGAGGACTACCGCATGGGGGGCGTCACGCTCTCGTCCAAAGCCATCGACGCGCTTAAACGAATGCTTAGGGGTGAGGCGGTAACACAGGAATCGTCGGGCATGTCGAAAGGTGAATGGAGGGAATTTCAGGAGGTTTGGGGGTGAACCGCAGGTCGAGTGGATCGCGGAGCGCGATGGAGCAGCGCAGACAGCAAAACACATGCATTGGCTAAAGCCTCCATCAGCCTCACTGACCCCGGGTGGAAGCCTTTGGATAGAGGTATCGCTCGTTCTCGGCGCCTTAATCATCGTCGGTGCGCTGGTGGCGATCGCATCGTTCAGACGTCGCGGGCGGCGCCCCTGCAAATGGGTGCCCCATGGTGCACGAAGCGGTCTCTTGCACTACGTCTGCCAAACCTGTGGGGCTGACGCATTCACCGCGACCGGGAAGCCGCCCGTCGAGTGCAAACGAGACCTCAAACTAAGGCCCCTCTAGCGCGGGAAGCCTACCGATTTGGCTGCCAATCTTTGCAATTTACAAACCCCGGAGCCCCCCATGATCCTCTACGGCATCCCCACCTGCGACACCTGCAAGACCGCGCTCAAGGCGCTGAAGGCTGCGGGGCATGATGTGACGTTCCGCGACGTGCGGGCCCAGCCGCTCTCGGCGGCCGAATGGGCGCCCTTCATCGCGGAATTCGGCACGAAGCTCATCAACAAGACCTCGCCCAGCTACCGGTCGTTTTCGGATTTCCTCAAGGAATCCGAGGCCGAGGCCCAGCTTGAGGCGAACCCCACGGTGATGAAGCGCCCGCTGATCGCGCAGGGCGCGAAGATGACGCTGGGCTGGGACGCGGCGGCGCAGGCGGCATGGGGTCTCTGACCCCTGCCCCACCCCAAGGGATTGCGGTGACACGCGAGGGGTGGTCTAATTATGGACCGATTACCCAGGGGCCACAGCATGAACGATCTTCTGTCCGGCGATTCCGCTTCGCAAGACTATGACGCCAGCGCCATCGAGGTGCTGGAGGGGCTGGAGCCCGTCCGCAAGCGCCCCGGCATGTATATCGGCGGCACCGACGACCGCGCGCTGCACCACCTCGTGGCCGAGGTGCTGGACAACGCGATGGACGAGGCGGTGGCGGGCCATGCGACGCGGATCGAGGTGGAGCTGCATGCCGATCTGTCGGTCTCGGTCTTCGACAACGGGCGCGGCATTCCGGTCGATCCGCATCCGAAGTTTCCCGGCAAATCCGCGCTCGAGGTGATCTTCTGCACGCTGCATGCGGGCGGCAAGTTCTCGGGCAAGGCCTACCAGACCTCGGGCGGGCTGCACGGTGTGGGCGCCTCGGTCGTGAACGCACTGTCGGACCGCCTGCGGGTGGAGGTCGCGCGCAACCGCGAGCTTTACGCGCAGGAATTCAGCCGGGGCAAGCCGCTGGGGCCGTTGCAGAAAGTGGGCGCGGCGCAGAACAAGCGCGGCACCACGGTGACCTTCCACGCCGATGCCGAGATCTTTGGCCATCACCAGTTCAAGCCCGGGCGGCTGATGCGGATGGTGCGGTCGAAGGCCTACCTGTTCTCGGGCGTCGAGATCCGCTGGAAGACCGCCGTCCCCGATGGCGACACGCCGATGGAGGCGGTATTCCACTTCCCCGGGGGCCTTGCGGACTACCTGAGCGAAACGCTGGACGGCGCCACCACCTATGCCGACCGCCCCTTCGCGGGCCGCGTCTCGTTCCAGGAGAAATTCGGCGTGCCGGGCCAGGTGGAATGGGCGATCAACTGGACGCCCGCCCGCGACGGCTTCACGCAAAGCTACTGCAACACGGTGCCCACGCCCGAAGGCGGCACGCACGAGGCCGGGTTCTGGGCCGCCATCCTGAAGGGCATCCGCGCCTATGGCGAGCTGGTCAGCAACCGCAAGGCCAGCCAGATCACGCGCGAGGATCTGCTGACGGGGGGCTGCGCGCTGGTGTCGTGCTTCATCGCCGAGCCGGAATTCGTGGGCCAGACCAAGGACCGCCTTGCCACGACCGAGGCCGCCCGGCTGGTCGAGGGCGCGGTGCGCGACCATTTCGACAACTGGCTGGCCGCCGATACCAAGGCGGCGGGCGCGATCCTCGATTTCCTCGTGCTGCGGGCCGAGGAACGCCTGCGCCGCCGTCAAGAGAAAGAGACGCAGCGCAAAACCGCCACCAAGAAGCTGCGCCTGCCCGGCAAGCTGGTCGATTGCTCGGCCACCGACCGCGCGGGAACCGAGCTTTTCATCGTCGAGGGCGATTCGGCCGGTGGCTCGGGCAAGGCCGCGCGCAACCGCGAGACGCAGGCCCTGCTGCCGCTGCGGGGCAAGATCCTGAACGTGCTGGGGGCGGCCTCGAACAAGATGGGCGCCAACCAGGAGATCAACGACCTGTGTCAGGCGCTTGGCGTCGGCATGGGGACCAAGTTCAACGTCGATGACCTGCGCTACGAAAAGGTCATCATCATGACGGATGCCGATGTGGACGGGGCGCATATCGCCTCGCTGCTGATGACGTTCTTCTTCACGCAGATGCGGCCGCTGATCGACAAGGGGCACCTTTACCTTGCCTGCCCGCCGCTGTTCCGCCTGACGCAGGGGCCGAGGCGGGTCTATTGCCTGGACGAGGCCGAAAAGGACGCATGGCTCGCCAAGGGTCTAGGCGGCAAGGGAAAGATCGACGTGAGCCGCTTCAAGGGTCTGGGCGAGATGGACGCCAAGGACCTGAAAGACACGACGATGAATCCCGCCACCCGCAAGCTCATTCGCGTCACCATCGACGACGTGGAGCCCGGCGCGACAAGCGATCTGGTGGAGCGCCTGATGGGCAAGAAGCCGGAGTTGCGGTTCCAGTATATTCAGGAGAATGCTAAGTTCGTGGAGGAGTTGGATGTGTGAGTTGTTCTAATCAGCTTCCAATTTGGGTCGACTACTTGCAAGCTCTGGCGACACCAGCAATAGCTGCACTTGGTGTATTTATTGGCCTCCAGCAAGCGCATGTGAGCAAAGGAAATCTAAAGGAGAGGTTATTTGACCGCAGGCTGCGGGTGTTTGAGGACATTCAAAGATTTCTATCATGTATCTTGGAGAAAGCGCGGTTGGATTACTCAGACCTAGCTCCCTTCAACAATGCACGTCAAAAGGCAAGGTTTCTATTTGGAAAGGAAATTTCATTATACCTTGATGTGATTTTTGATAGATCAATGAAAATGAATATGATGCAAATTAAGATTAAAAGCCTTCAAATGGGTCCTGAGCGCTCAAAACTCGTTGAGGAGGAGGCTGCTCACTTGGAATGGCTCACCGAACAACTTCCAATTCTATTTAGTAGGTTTGAGCCTACAATAGGTTTCCAGAACTACAGGTAGGTTAGCCTTTGCGATCTGCCCTGATACAGATCTATCATCGCTAGACATAGGTTACGGCTTCCCACTCACCCCGGGCCTCTCGTCCCCCCGCCCAACTGCGTCCCTCCGCCCCACCCGCCCAACCTTGTGACTTCCCCGGCCTCGCCCCACATGGCAAGGAAGGCATGAAAAGGAGGCCCCAATGTCCTACACCATCACCCGCCTGATCCCCGCCCCCCTCGAAGCCGTCGAACAGCGCACGCGGGATGCGTTGAAGACCAAGGGCTTCGGCGTGCTGACCGAAATCGAC
>JAGWVA010000050.1 GCA_028875855.1 Paracoccaceae bacterium | reverse complement strand
GCCACGACCGCCTTCGCCAACCCGATGGTGGGCGGCGCGCCGATGTATGCCAACAAGAACATCATCCAGAACGCGGTGAATTCGAAGGATCACACCACGCTCGTGGCCGCCGTGAAGGCCGCGGGCCTCGTGCAGACGCTCGAGGGCAAGGGCCCGTTCACCGTCTTGGCGCCCACCAACGAAGCCTTCGCCAAGCTGCCCAAGGGCACGGTTGAAAACCTGCTGAAGCCGGAAAACAAGGCGATGCTGACCAAGATCCTCGAATGCCACGTGGTGGCCGGCAAGGATACGGCCAAGACGCTGATGGATCTGGCCAAGGCCCATATGAACATGGCTACGCTTGACACCGTCGGCGGCTGCAAGCTGACCGCCATGGTCAAGAACGGCAAGGTGGAGATCAAGGACGAGAAGGGCGATGTCGCCACCGTCACGATCGCTGACGTGATGCAGTCGAACGGCGTCATCCACGTCATCGACACGGTCCTGCTGCCGAAGGGCTGAGGCATGACCGGCGCGACACGTTCTCCCGGTCGCGCCACGGGGGCCGCTGTTTCGGGCGGCCCCCGATTTCATCTCCGGCAACCGGAAAGACGCGCCATGACGCAGAGAACTGGATCGGTCGAGACGGCGAGCGGTGACCGGGCGGTCGTCTATCGCCACCGTTTGCCGGTGCGCGTGACGCATTGGATCTGGGTCCTGTGCCTTTTCTTCCTGCTGGCCTCCGGTCTTCAGATCTTCAACGCCCATCCCGCGCTCGACCTTGGCAATGCCTCGCAGTTCAAGACCGCCGCGCATGGACCGGTGCCGCATCTCTTGGCCATCGGGGCCGAGGCCGGCCCCCCGGCCCGCGGCGTGACCGAAATCTTCGGCAGGCGGTTCGACACGACGGGTGTGCTGGGCCTGAGCGGCCCGCCCGGCGCGCAGGAGGCCCGGGCCTTCCCCGCATGGGCCACGATCCCGTCCTTTCAGGATCTGGCGACCGGTCGCGTGGTGCATTTCTTCTTCGCGTGGATCTTCGTTGTGAATTTCCTGCTCTGGGTGACGTTCGGTCTGTTCGACGGGCACCTGCGCGGGGACATCCTGCCCCGCCTGCGTGACCTGTCCAGCCTGCCGCGCGACATCCGCGCCCATCTGTCCGGAAAGCTTTCTCACGGACGCCGCTACAGCCCGCTCCAAAGGCTGAGCTACGCCGTCGTCCTGCTGGTGATCTTCCCCGGCATGATCGTGACCGGGCTTGCCATGTCGCCGGGCTTCGATGCCATCACCCCCTGGCTGGTCACGCTTCTTGGCGGCCGGCAGACCGCCCGCAGCCTGCATTTCCTTGGCATGGCGAGCCTCGTTCTGTTCTTTGTCGTGCACATCGTCATGGTGCTGCTGGCGGGTCCGCTGAACGAGATGCGGTCGATCCTCACGGGCTGGTATCGCACAGCCCCCGATCCGGGGGAGGTGGAGCCGTGAGCCCCCCGATCCCCCGTCGCCGCCTGTTGCGGCTTGGCCTTGCGGGCCTGGGCGCGCTGCCGCTTGCCGGGTGCAAGACCTTCGACTTTCTGGCCGATCCGAACGACCCGACGCGCGACGTTCTGGTCTCGGCCAACCGCCTGACGAAGGAGGTGCAGCGCAGCCTTCAGGGGCGCAGGGCGCTTGCAACCGAATACACGATGGCGGATCTGCGGCAGGGACAGAAACCGAACGGCACCACGGACCCGCAGGACCCCGCCTACCTTGCGCTGAAGGCGCAGGGGTTCCGGGATTACCGGCTGTCGGTCACGGGCGCCGTGGCCCGGCCGGTCACGTTCAGCCTCGCCGATCTGCACGCCCTGCCGCAGCAAAGCCAGATCACGCGCCACGATTGCGTCGAAGGCTGGAGCGCGATTGCCAAGTGGTCGGGCGTCCGGCTTGCGCATGTTCTGACGCGCGTGCAGCCGACGGCGCAGGCGCGGTTCCTGATGTTCGAATGCTTCGACACGATGGAACAGGGCCTTTCGGGCGCGGTGAAATACTACGAGACGATCGACATGGTGGATGCGCTCCACCCGCAGACGATCCTCGCGGTCGGGATGAACGACCAGCCCCTTCCCGTCGCCAACGGCGCCCCCGTCCGCCTGCGCGTGGAACGCCAGCTGGGCTACAAGATGGCCAAGTATGTCCGGGCGATCCATGTTATCCCCGACTTCAGACAGATCGAAGGCGGGCGCGGCGGCTATTGGGAGGATCGCGGCTATGCATGGTATGCGGGGATCTGATGGCCGCGATTGACCGGGAAGCCGCAGCGGACCGGGCGGGCGCCCTTGGCGGTCTTGCATGGCTTTTCTGCCTGCAATTCTTTCTGGCCGAACAGATCGCGACGCTGTTCTGGCGGGGGAGCTATTCCTTCGCCCGCAATTTCATCAGCGACCTTGGCGCCGGATGCCCGCTGCAGGGCGCGACAGGCTGCGCCGGTTGGCCCGCGCTGATGAACGGATCGTTCGTCCTGCAGGGCATCCTGATCGGGGCCGGGGCGCTGCTGCTCTGGCGGCGCGCGTCCGGGCTGGCCGAGCGGCTGGGACTTCTCTTTGCCGCCATCTCGGCGCCCGGAGTGTTTCTCGTCGGTCTTTTCCCCGAGGATGCGGCGCCGTCGATCCACCATGACGCGGCGGCGGTGCATTTCGTGGCGCTGAGCCTTTCGGCCTTCTGCTTCGCGGCGGCCCTCAGGACGCGCGGCGAAAGGGCGCTGCCCTTCGCGGTCCTCAGCCTGATCGCGGCACTGACGGGCACGACGGGCACCGCGCTTCTGGGCCTGCACATGGATCTTGGCTTCGGGGCCGGCGCGGTAGAGCGGCTGGTGGCCTACCCGTTCCCGATCTGGCTGGCCGCCCTTGGTCTTGCCTATCGCGGCGGGCAACTCGACGCGACAGAGGCAATTCCCATCACGGAGCCCACGAATGGCTGATCTGACAAACCTTGCCGGGCGGTTCCTGATCGCCTTCCTGTTCCTCGCGGGTGCGCTGCAGAAGGTCATGGACCCCGCGCCGGTGCAGAAGATGATCGCCTCCATCGGCCTGCCCGTCGCCCTGATCTGGCCGGTGGCGGTCTTCGATCTGGTGGCGGCGGTCTGCCTGATGATCGGGCCGGGCGTGCGCAACTGGGCGCTGGTCATGGCGCTTTATTGCATTTTCACCAGCTATTTTCATTGGCAACTGCGCGCCGATCCCTGGCAGGTGACGATCATGGTCAAGAACTGGTCGATTGCCGGAGGGCTCCTGATCCTTGCCGCGCAGGGGCCGGGGCGGTTCACGCTCTACCCGTGACAAACGGCCCCTCGCGCCCCGGCTGCGACGGACCGGGCCACCGGAAAGACCGGCGGCCCGCATCGCCTCATCGCGCCGTCTCGCCGCGTCGGCGCACCACGACGTCCACCGTGATCGCAGCCAGCAGCACCAGCGCCGTCGCCATCAACTGGACCGCGGCCGGCAGACCCAACAGCGCCATGCCGTTCACGATGGCCGCGATCACCACACCACCAAGAACGGCATGAAGCGGATGGCCCCGCCCGCCGAAGAGGCTCGTGCCGCCAATCACGGCGGTCGCCACGACATACAGCACCACCGTGCCCCCGTCGAAGCTGGTCGAGATCGACTGAAGCCGCGAGGCGTAGATGATCCCGCCAAGGCCCGCCGTCATCGCCGCCAGCGTGAAGGCGGCCATGCGGATGCGGCCAAGGTTGATCCCGGCCCGCCGCGCGGCCTCGGCATTGCCGCCGATGGCGTAGAGATACCGACCGAAGCGCAGCCGCCCCAGAACGAAGCTCCACCCCGCCAGCACGGCGAAGACGATGGGGATGACCCATGGCATCCCGTTCAGCGGGAAGGCCGGCACGCCGCGGTTCATGTTCGAGATCACCAGCAGGACGACCCCCGCCACGACGGCAAGGCCGATCTTGGCCAGTGTCAGACCCATTGGCGGCGCGACCAGTCCGGACCGGCGACGACGCCCGTCGCGCATCAGGGTCAGGGCTGCGAAGATCGCCAGAACCACCGCGGTCAGCACCCAGCCAAGGGTCGGGCTTATCGTGCCGTTGGCGAAGTTGTTGATGACGTCGTTCTGGATCGGGATCGTTCCCCCGGTGCCCAGAAGCTGGATCATCACCCCCTGAAAGCCCAGAAGCCCGGCCAGCGTCACCACGAACGAGGGCAGCCTGAGCTTGGTGATGAGAAGCCCCTGCACCGCCCCCAGCAGCCCGGTGACGATCAGCGCGGCAAGCACCGCGCCATACCATGGCCAGTTGACCGACGGCTGCACAAGGATCGTTGCCACCGTCGCGCCGATCCCCGCGACGAACCCAAGCGACAGGTCGATCTCGCCGAGGATCAGGATAAAGACCTCGCCCATGCCGATCAGCATGAAGACCGCGCCCTGCACCAGCAGGTTCACGATGTTGCCGTTGGACAGGAACTTGGCGTTCTGGCTCTGGAACAGGATCGCGATCAGGATCACGCCCAGCACGACCGGAAGAACCCCGCTCTGGCCCGCAAGGACCTTTGACCAGGTATGCCGCAGGTAATCGCCGAAGCTTTCGACATGGCCCGCACCCACCACGGCTGCGGGCCCCGCCTCCCCGGACTTCGCGCGCGCCTCGGCCACTTCGCGCGCGTTCTCATGCGCGATCGAAGGGGCTGCCGCCGCAGATTGACCGGGCGCGACCTTGTGATCGGACTTGCCCGTGGTCATCAGTTCCACGACCCGCTGGGTGTCGTAATCCCCGATCGGCCCCTGCGACACCATCTCGCCCAGCCGCAGCACCGCGATGCGGTCGGCGACCGAGAAGACATCGTTGAGGTTGTGCGAGATCATGACGACCGCCAGCCCCTGATCGGCGAGCCGCCGCACCAGTTGCAGCACCTGCCCCGTCTGGGCCACGCCAAGTGCCGCGGTCGGCTCGTCAAGGATGACGAGCTTCGAGTTCCACATCACCGCCTTGGCGACCGCGATGGACTGGCGCTGGCCGCCCGACAACGCCGCCACCGGCGCCCGGATCGACCGGAGCGTGGTCACGCGCAGGCCCGCCAGCGTCTCGGCCGCCGAACGTTCCATCGCGTCTTCGTCCAGCACCCGGCCGCTCAGCGTCTCGCGGCCAAGGAACATGTTCTGCACCACGTCCAGATTGTCACACAGCGCAAGGTCCTGATAGACCACCTCGATCCCCAGTTCGGCCGAGTCCCGTGGCGACCGGATGCGGACGGGCTTGCCCTCCCAGACGATTTCGCCGGCATCGGCCTCGTGGATGCCGGCGATGCATTTCGTCAGCACGGATTTCCCCGCGCCATTGTCCCCGACAAGTGCCGTCACCTGCCCGGTGGGCACGTCGAAATCGACGCCGCTCAGGGCTTGAACGGCGCCGAAGTGCTTTTCCAGGCCCCGGATGCTCAGAAGCATCTGGGACCCGGCTCCGGTGTGCGTATCAGCCATCTGCGATTACGACTTGATGCCGGCGGCGGTGCAGTCCTTCGCCATCTTGCCCGCGCAAAGCTTGGACGCGCTGACGAAGTTGTCCTTTACGACGGTCGCGGCCATGTTCTTCGGCGTGACCCAGATCGGCGACAGCAGGACCGAGGGCACGTCCATCTTGGCCTCGCTGTCCATCGTCTTGCCGTTCACCAGCGCGGCCGGGGGCGTTTCGCCGGCGCGCAGATAGACGGCAAGCGCCACGGCGGCCTGCGCCTCGAGGTAGATCGGCTTGTAAACCGATCCGCATTCATAGCCCGAGAGCACGTTCTGCATGCCCGTCAGCGTCGCGTCCTGCCCGGTGGTCGGGAAGCGGTGCGGCGGCACCTTGAGCGACTTGAGGTAGGCGATGACCGCGTTCGCATTGCCGTCGTTCGGGGTCACGACCGCGTTGATATGCGGATGGGCGGTGAACTGCTCTTCAAAGGTCGTCCGGGCGACGGACGGGTCCCAGGTGCCCGCCGGCTCGCCCGCATTCTTGTAGGCGCCGGATTTGAACTTGGACGACAGCACGCTCATGTAGCCCTGCTTGAAGAGCGTCGCATTGTTGTCGGTCGGCGCCCCGGCCATCACGAGGATGTTCGGGCTTTTCACCTTCCAGTTCGCAAGGCACTGTTCCATGCCCTGCCCGATCAGCTTGCCCACCTTCACGTTGTCGAAGCTGACGTAGTAGGCGCGCTGGCCGCCCAGCGTCAGTCGGTCGTAGTCGATCACCGGCACGCCATGGCTTTTGGCGTATTTCTCGACCGATGCCCCCTCGCCCGACGAAATCGGGTCAAGCAGCAGCACCGTCGCCCCCTGCGAGATGTCGGTCTGCGCCTGCGTCAGCTGGGTCGATTCACTGCCCTGCGCGTTGGTGATGATATACTGGTCCTTGGTCAGCCCCGCCTTTGCAAAGGCTTCCTTCAGATAGGGCTCGTCGAACGACGTGTAGCGGGCCGAGGTCGTTGTTTCCGGCAGCAGCACGCCGATCTTGCCCTTGCCCTTGGCGATCAGCGATTTCAGCTGCGCCATGGCGGCGAAATCGGGCGAGAAGGACTGCGCGCTCAGCGACGGCGCGGCCACCGCGCCGGTCGCCCCAAGCCCGAGGGCGAGCATGGCGGTTCCGGCAAGCGTGGTCAGACGGGCCCGGCGCGCCGCGATCGGTCGCCGGGAAGAATGGATATCTGTGGCCATGAGTTCCTCCAGAAGCGGGTCCATGGCCCCCTTTCGCCCGGGCGCCGTGCAGGCCGGAAGGACGGCGCGACCCGCTGAGCCCACTCCTCCCTCGCCCGGCATGATTCCGCACAGACCGGCCCGGCGGAAGCCAACGCCGCGTCACGTTCATTCTCATCTCCTTGAGATCGCCGTGATTTTTTCGCCTGCGCCAGGCCATGCAGGGATCGGGAGACGCGCCGTCACGCAGGCGGCCGGCGCGGCCCAGACATCGGGCCGGGAAGGGCTGACCCACGCACCGCCGCCCGCGTTTTCAGGCAGGTGGCATCGCGGGCGATACCCTCACGCCCGAACAAGCGACCGAAAGGACCGGGCGCGCGGCGCGAGATAAAGCGCAAGCCCGCCCGCGCCTACGAAAAGACTTGCGGGCCAGCCGGTCGCCGAAGACAGCAACAACGCACCCCAGACCGTCAGCAGCGACAGCGCGACCGAGGCCGCAAGCGCCGCTGTCGGCCGGTCGAACAGGTGCCGCGCCGCCGATGCGGGGCCAACCATCAGGCTGAAGCACAAGAGCGCGCCCACCGCAGGCAGCGCGGCGGAACTGGCCAGCGCGAGCAGGGCAAGGAACAGGAACTCGACCAGTCGGGGCGGAACTCCGGCGGCAACGGCAAGCTCGGGGGCGAGCGTGCTCAGAAGCAGCGGGCGGAAGGTCAGCAGGATCAGAAGGGCGGCAAGGATGCCGACACCCGCGATCAGGTGCAGATCGGCCGGCGTGACCCCCAGCAACTGGCCGAACAGCAACCCGTAAACGGCGCGCGCATAGCTGTGCATCCGGCTCAGGAACAGCTCGCCCAAGGCAAGCATGAGCACGAGCCAGATGGCGGATGCGATGTCGCGCCGCGTGCCTTGCCCGATGGCCGAAATCGTCGCGGCCCCCGCAAGCGCAAAGGCAAGCGCGGTGCCCAGTGGATCGAGCCCGAACAGATGCGCGGCGGCCAGCGCCGGAAAGGCGCACAGAGGAAGGGCGTGGGCGGCAAAGCTCGCGCCGCGCAGCACGACGAAAAATCCGACGACCCCGGCCATGGCCGCGACGATGCTTCCCGCGATCCAGCTTGAGGTGAAGATGCCCGCGATCATCGCCGGACCTTCCCTCCACGCAGGTGCCGCAAGAGCGAAAGCCCACCCGTCAGCCCGAAATGCAGCACGCAGAGCGCCGTGACGATGCAGAAGCTCGCCGGCCAAGCATGGCCGTTCGTCCAGACGTAGCTGTCGTAGGCGATCAGCAGCCCGCCCCAGGTGCCTGCAAGACCGAGACCGGCCGCGACCAGCAGGCTTTGCCCCGGTCTGGCCGTCAGCGCGATGGCGGTGGCTGCCGGGGTCACGATCAATGCCGTGGACAGGATCGCGCCCACCGTCATCGCCGCCAGCCCGACGGCAAGCGTCAGGCAGGCAAGGTGAACCGCCCCCGTCAGTCGCAGCCGCACGCCGCTCACCCGGGCGAGGTCGGGATCAAGCGCGGCGAGCAGGATCGGCCGCAGGAAGGCCATCAGCAGGACCAGCGCCAGCCCCCCCGCCGTCAGCGCCGGAACCAGATCGTCGGCGCCCAGCAGAAAGACCGACCCGAACAGGACCCCCACCGTCGCCCCGGATGCGCCCGGCAGAGTCACGCCGAGAGAGAGAAACAGCGCAGCAAGGCCGAGCCCCGCCCCCAGCACAATACCGGTGAGCAGGTCGCGTTCCGCCCTGTCGCGGACGGGCACCGCCTCAAGCATTCCGCCCGCGGCAAGGGCCATCAGCACGAAACCGGTGAGCGCATTGACCCCGATCAGTGGGGCCAGGGCCCCGCCTGCGGTGCTGACATGGGCCAAGGCGTCGCTGGCAAAGGCCTGCCCGCGGATCAGTGTCGGCACGCCCACGACCGCGGCGACCACGGCGGCGATGCCGCCGACGATCAGCGCGTGCTGCACCGGACCCGATTGCAGGAAACCGCTCTGGATGAGGAAAGACATGCCGGCCTCAGGGCAGCAGGGTGACATGCGCCGTCCCCGCCCCGGCGTCGGGGGCGGTCACGACAAGGATTCGGCCATGCACGTTCAGGACGTCGATGTGATGGCCGTAAAGCCGGCTCAGGACGTCGGACCGGATCACCTCGGCCACCGGGCCCGCGACGGCGTGGCGGTTGGCGAGGTAGATCACCTTGTCCATCACCGGCACCAGCGTGTTCACCTCATGCGCCGAGAGCAGGACGGCGATCCCCATCTGCTGGCTGATCCGACGCAGAAGCGCCGCGATCTCTGCCGCGATCGAGGGGTCAAGGCTTGCCAGCGGCTCGTCAAGCAGCAGGACATCCGGCGCGCGGACAAGGGCATGGGCGATGAACACCCTTTGTTGCTGACCGCCCGAGAGCGTGCCGACGCGCTGATCGGCGAAGCCTTCGGCGGACACCGCGTCCAGCGCCGCGGCAACCCGCGCCTGGCGCTGCGCCGAGGGCAGCGGCAGACCAATCCGGTGCCCGTCAAGCCCCAGCGCCACCACGTCGCGCGCGCGCAGCGGCATGTAGGCATCCACATGCACCTTCTGCGGCAGATAGCCGATCCTGCCCCGGCGGCCCCCGCCAAAGCGGATCTGGCCGCCATCGGGTCTGGCAAGGCCAAGGATGGCGCGCAGGAGCGTCGTCTTGCCCGATCCGTTGGCGCCGATCAGGCCGCAGAGTTCGCCGCGGTTCAGGGCAAAGCTCACGCCGTCGAGGATCGGCCGTCCGCGATGCGAGATCGTCAGATCCTCGACGGCAAGGGGCGGTGCCTCCGGCAGGTCGCGCATCCTAGCGCCCCGCCTCAAGCGTTTCGGTCGAAAGGCCGCGGCTCACTGCATTCTCGATGGCTGCCGTCTCGGCTTCCATCCAGGATTGATAGGTGAAGCCGGGCTGCGGCATCGTCTCGTAAACGCCGACGACCGGGATGCCGTTCTTGCGCGCAAGCGTCAGGAACCTGCGCGTCAGGTCATCGGTGACCTGCTGGTTGTAGAGGAAGGCCGCGACCTTGTGACCGCTGAACAGCGCCTCTTGCGCGGCAATGTCCTGCGGCGCGGGGTCGGTATCGTTCATCGCCGCCATTTCCAGCGCCTTCGGTGTCGCAACCTTCGCCCCGAGCGCCTCGAGAAGGTAATCCGCGACGGGCTCCGTCACCGCGACGGCGACGCCCGGATGGGCGGCTCGGAACGCCGCGATGGCCTTGCGCCATCCGTCGAGCGAGGCATCGAAGGTCGCGGCATTCGCCCGGTATGCCTTCGCATGGGCCGGGTCGCGCGCGGCAAATGCCTCGGCCACGGCATGGGCGACCGCGGGCATCGTCGCGGGGTCATACCAAAGATGCGGGTTGGGCGTGTCGTCGGGCAGCTTCAGAAGGGCCTGCACATTGATCACGTGCCGCCCCGGCGTCGCACTGGCCGCAAGGATCTTGTCCGCCCAGTCATCGTAGCCAAGACCGTTCAGAACCACGACGTCGGCCTGCGCGACCATGCGGGCGATCTTCGGGCTGGCCTGAAACTCATGCGGGTCGGTGTTCGGATTGCTTTCGATGGCGCTGACCGCGACCTGAGGCCCGCCAACCTGACGGATCACGTCGGCATACTGGTTCTCGATCCCCACGGCGCGGATGGGGCGGAGTTCATCCGCGACGGCGGGCTGGCCGGTCAGGGCGAGGGCCACGAAAAGGGGCATGGCAAGCGGCAGGAGACCGCGCAGCAATGGAACGTTGTGCTGAAGACGGGATAGGGGCGGCATCGAACAATTTCTCGGATAGACTCGTCAGAAGGCATATGTGATATCATAACAAATAGGAGCGTCCAGCCCCCTCGGCGCGGTTCCGCCGAGACGCGGGGGCAACGTGTCTTGCCCGCGCAGCCGTGAATTGTGCTGCCCGCCGGCCGCCGCTAGGGTCGTTCACGTATGTAACCGGGACCGCGTAACGATGGTGGAGCGTATCCATTTTGTCCTGTTCTCGACGCTCTTGCTGTCCTGCGCCCTTCTTCCCGCCGCCGCCGATGCGCATCCGCATGTCTGGGTGGATTACAGGGTCTCGCCCCGGATCGACGGGGGGCGGCTCACGGCGCTGGACGAGGAATGGGTGTTCGATTCGCAGTTTTCCTCGATGCTGCTGAACGACGCCGCGCCGGGATGGCGTGCGGGGGGTGCGCTCACTCCGGCCATCGTGCGCCACCTGCACGATCATGCGTTCATGAACCTCGGTCACTACGGCTTCTTCACGCAGGTCTGGGCAGGCGGGAAGCAGGAAGGCTTCGGCCCGTCGCGCGGGTTTGCCGCAACCATGACGGGCGACCGGCTGGTCTATCGCTTCACCCTGCCACTGAAACCCGCCGTCGATCCGCGCAAGGAGCCGGTCGAGATCGGCATCTGGGACACGAGCTACTACGTCGATCTCGAACCGGCGAAGCCATCGGCCAAGGCTGTCGCGCTGCCGGCCGAAAGCGGCTGCAAGGCGACGGTCGGCCCGGACCGGAACAGGCCGATCTACTTCGGCACCGTCATTCCCACCGCCATAAGGATCACCTGCCCATGAGACCGCTTCTGCGCCTGATCCTGCTCGTGTGCCTCGTCCTGCCGATCCTGTTCGCGGCGGCGCAGCCGGCACGGGCCGAGATGGGCTATTTCGGCCGGCCCGAGGTCAGCGGGCCGGCCACACAGGCCACCGCGCCGGTCGTTCCGGCGGCACAGGAGCTGACGCTGCCGCAGCCGTTCCGCGCGATCCTCGGGACGGCGATCCGGATGCAGGTGGCGCTGAACGCCCAGTTGCGCACGCGCCTCGATGCCGCCGCGCGGGCCGACGGGCAGGTCAGGGCGGCGCTGGTCATCATCGTCGCATCCTTCCTTTACGGCGTGCTGCACGCCGTGGGACCGGGGCACGGGAAGGTGGTGGTGGCCAGCTACCTTGCCACGCGGCGGGCGCGATTCCTTGTCGCGCTGCGCATGGCGGGGATCGTCGCCGCCACACAGGCGTTGTCGGCCATCGTTCTGGTCGGCGTCCTTGCGGTGGCATTGGGAACGACCGGCAAGACCATCCTGAACGAGGCCGGAACGCTGGAGTTTGCAAGCTACCTCTGCATCGCCGGCATGGGGCTCTGGATGGCGTTCGCGGCGCTGCGGCCCGGACCGAGGGTCTGCGGCTGCGGCCTGCCGCATGGCCACGAACACCATCATGCGCATGAACACACGCCGGGAGCGCACGGCCATGACCATAGCGACCACGAGCCTGTGCCGAGGCGGGGCGAGCGGTTGGGCATCGCGGTCCTTGCCGGGCTTCGACCCTGTTCAGGGGCGATCCTCGTGCTGCTCTTCTCGCTGGCGAACGGCATCTTCGCGGTCGGGGCGGCGGCGACGCTGGCAATGGGGGTGGGGACGGCGCTGACGGTGGCCGCGGTCAGCGTGGGCGCGGTCGGCGCGAACCGCGTGGCGGCGATGGCGGGGGCGCCCCTTGCAACCGCCTGGCTTGGCCGTGCCGTCGCGCTGACGGGGGCGCTGATCATCACCGCCTTCGGGGCCGCCGCGGCGACCGCGATCGCCACCGGGATGATCGCCCCGCTCGCGGGTTAGGCGCAGGCGCCCGCCATGTGGGCGCGGGGTGTGATCTCAGGTTCGGGCTTCTGGCGGTCTTCCTGCCGGATTTCGGGGATGACTGACTGGCCTGACAAACCGGCGCCAGTCCCGTCTTGCAAGGCCGGGCGTCGGATGGGCTGGCAGAGCCCCGCACGTGCGCCGCACGGGGAATTGGGTCCGGGCGCTGTTGCTGCGGCGCCGAATTCGGCCGAGGCCCGGGAATGATCGCGCGTCGGGCGTTGTCTTCTGCCCGGCGGGGTCTAATCTTCCGCCGAGTCATGGGGTGACTGAAGATGAAAGCTATCCTCGCCGCGGCATTGTTGTTCCTGATGACATCGCAGCCATCCCACGCAGACCCGGCCGCCGGGCTCGAACGGGCCATCGCCGCAACGCTTGTCGTGCATTCGAACGATGCCACCGAAAGCTTCCTCGGGTCGGCCTTTCTGTGGAAAGCGGGCAACATCGCGGTCACCTGCGCGCATGTCGTCGGCCGCAATCCAGAGGTGCGCGTGACCTTCGCGGATGGCCATGACGAACTGGCGCGCGTGCTGGCGCGGGACCCCGTGCGCGATGTCGCCGTGCTCTCGATCCCGCAGGGGGCAGAGCCGGGCCTTGTGCCCGCGCCCGCACCGGCCGAACTTGGCCAGACCGTCTATGCCGTGGGCGCCCCGCTCGGCGTCGAGTTCACGGTGACGCGCGGAATGGCCTCGGCGCGGCCGCGCCAGCTTGACCCTTCGGTGCCGATCCGGCTGATCCAGCACGACGCCGCGGTCAATAATGGGAACTCGGGCGGTCCGCTGGTCGATATCGACGGGCGGGTTCTCGGCATGAACAGCCAGATCGTCAACGGGGCGCCGAATTTCATCGGCCTCAGCTTCGCCATCTCGGTCGAGGATCTTGAACGGATCGTGCCGCAACTGCTGACGGAAACGCTGCGCCCGATTGTCCGGCTTGGCATCAAGGTCCGTGCCGTGGACGGCGAAATCGCGGCGGCGCTCGGGATTGCACGGGCAAAGGGCGTTCTGGTGGACGAGGTGAGACCGCGCCGCATCGCCGCGCGCGCCGGACTGCAGGCCGGCGACATCATCACGGCGATGAACGGAACCGAGATCACCGCGCCGGGGGAAATGGCCTTTCAACTGGAAGACGCGGCCCCATCCGGCCGGGTCACGCTTGACGTGACACGACAGGGCGTGGCGCGGCGGCTGGTGCTGGACATCGGTCGCGTGGTGCATCGTCCGCGCCCGAACCCGGCGCCGCAGGCGGCGGAAATCCCGTGGAGCGACCTTGGCCTGCAACTGGACGACCACGCCAATATCACCGCCGTCGCGCCCGGACATGTCGCAGCCTTCGCCGGGGTGACGCAGGGCGAACAGGTGATGGCCGTGAACGGCAAGCCGCTGGATCGGCCAGACGCGATCGCGGGGTGGAAGCGGCAGGCCATCACAGGGCCGCTGCTGCTTCTCTTGCGCAAGGGGAAGGATACGACGCATGTGATCCTTGATCCCTGGCATCCCTGGTTCAATCCGCAGGTTGCCATCGGTGTGGGGGCCGGGCCCGATCAGATCGCCTTCTGATCGCGCGCCGGGCTGGGGGATCGTCCGAGGGGGCCGGAAGGTGCGCGCAACCGACGGGTGGCCCGGCATCAGGACCCCATGAACCGTCGTCGCGCCTCGACCGCCATGTTGTAGCGCTGCTGAAGGTCGGCGATCAGGGCCATCGCGACGCGCTTGGCATCGTCATCGGTTGCATCCCGGTAGCTTTGCTTGGCGGCGTCGATGAGCTTCCTGATCCGGAACTCCTCGGGCAGCGCGCCGGCTTCGGCCATGATGCGGATCGCCACCGCCGTCGCCATGTCGGTGTAGGCCTCGCCCGATCGGTCCGGCAGGGGCTTCCCCTCGCCTTCAAGGCCCCGCAGCTTGCCCTCGGCAAGGGCCTTCTGGATCTGGCGTTCGACAAGGCGGTCAAGGGATCGGGTCATGCTGCGTTCCTGTCTTGCCACCGGCACCGGTCGCGACAGATCGCCCGGGGGCAGGATCGGCCCGCCGCGCAGGCTTGCCGGACCACGAGATTGTCCGTGAGGCGGGTTTGCGTTTCAAGCGAGATATCTTGCCCGCGATGGGCCACCGACACCCGCGCGCGGCCTTTCGCACCGGCGGCCACGGAACTCGGGCGCCCGTCCCTGCGCCGCGACATTTTCGCCTTGACCCCGACGCCTCGTGATCTGACTGCTGTGGCATGGGGAGGCGGGGACAGTGAGCACAGGTTCGGGTAGGGCGCAGGGCTTGTCGTGGCGCGAGTTTCTGGGCGAGGCGTCGGTCGCCTCGCTGTCGCTGGTCTGCATGGCGGTCTGGCTCCACGCGGCGGACAGCCTTGTGGTGGCGACGATGTTACCGCGGATCGTCGCCGAGATCGGAGGCGCGGCCTATGTCGGCTGGACCGTCTCGCTTTACCAGATCGGATCAATCGTGCTCGGCGCGGCCAGTGCGCTGGTGACCCTGCGTTTCGGGCTGCGTCTGCCCATGAGCGTCGCGGCGCTGACCTTTGGCCTCGGTTGCGCGTTCAGCGCCATGGCTCCGTCGATGGGGGTGGTGCTGATTGGCCGCACGCTTCAGGGCCTTGGCGGCGGCGGCCTTGTCTCGATGTCCTTCATTGCCGCGAGCCTTCTGTTCGAAAGGCGCCACATCGCACGCGTCATGGCGACGATCTCCGCGCTTTGGGGGGTCTCGGCGTTTCTCGGCCCCTTGCTTGGCGGGCTGTTCGTGCAATACGCGACGTGGCGCATCGGTTTCTGGTTCTTCGCGGTCGAGGCGATGCTGCTGGCAGGGTTGATCCTGTGGACCGCGCCGCGTCACCAGCATGTCGGGAGCGAGGGCAGTTTCCCGGTGGTTCGGCTCGCGCTGCTGTCGGCGGGGGTGGTGCTGGTGTCCGAGGGCGGCGTGGTCGTCGCGCCGCTCCGGACCGGGGTGCTGGTCCTTGCCGGGCTGGTCTGCCTTGCGCTGTTCTTCCTCAGCGATGCGCGCGCGACGGCCAGTCGCCTTCTGCCGCGCGCCCCGCTCGACCTGCGGCATCCGACCGGAGCGGCGCTGGTGATGATCATGGCGATGTCGATGGCGACCATCGCCGGCACGGCCTACGGGCCGATCCTTCTGGTGCGAATCCACGGGCTCACCGCGCTCGAGGCCGGCTATGTCGTCGCCGCCAGCTCGCTCGGCTGGACCCTGACGGCGGTCCTTGTCTCGGGGGCGCCCGAACGGATGGACCGCGCGTTGATTGCCGCGGGCATGATCGTCGTGGCGCTTGGTCTTGTGCTGATGGTCTGGGCCATGCCGTCGGGGTCCGTCTGGCTGGTCGCGCTTGCGATGGCCGCCATGGGCGGAGGCTTCGGCCTGTCCTGGACGTTCATCCTGCGCCGCTCGACCGGTCTGGCCGAGGGTGACGAAGTGCAGCGCATCTCGGGCGCGATCCCGGTCCTGCAACGGTTGGGCTATGCCCTTGGCGCCGCCGCCATCGGCATCGTCGCCAATGCCAGCGGGTTCCTGTCGATGCATGCGCCCGCCGAGGCCGCGCATGCCGCCCGGGCGATCTTCGCCGCCTGCCTGATCCCGGCGGCTTTGGCTTTGATCGCGATGCTGACCCTCGTGCGCCGCTAGTCGGCGCCCGGGCACCTCTGTGCGACGGCTAGCGCCCCGGAGCTGACGAAAAGCGCTAGCGCGATCGGTCGGGAGCAAGGCCTGCGTCCCCTGAAACCGGCATGCCGGCCGCGCGGATGATATATGTCAAAGCGCGCATATTCCGGATGCGCCAAGAAGGACCGCAGGATCACACCGGATCGGGGTCACGCGTGCCTGAAGTGTCAGAGCCAAATCTCAAGCAACCATCGCCCGCCAAAGGCAACAGGCCGCCTGTGCGGCGCAAGACACGCAGCCTGGCGGTGCTGCTGTTCATCGCCTTGATCGCCTTGGCGGGGTTCGGGATCTGGACGGCCGTCCTGCGTCCGGTCCCCGTCGAGGTTGCCGGCATCGCCACGGACGTTCCGGTACAGGTGTTCGGCCTTGGCACGGTGGAAGCGCGCGTGACCTCGAAGATCGGTTTTCAGGTGCCGGGGATGCTCGTCGATCTGCGCGCCGATGTCGGGCAGCACGTTACGAAGGGGGCCATGCTCGCCCGGCTGGATGATCGCGTGCAGAAGGCGGTGGTCGCCCGGGCGGACGCCGTGGTGGAACAGGCAAGCGCCGGTCTGGCGAAGGCGCAGGCCAGCCTCGACAAGGCGCAGGTGAACTACGCGAACGCGAAGATCGTGAACGCACGGCGGCAGGTGCTTTTGCAAGGCAACACGACATCGGTCGAAGCGGCACAGGCGGCGCAGGCGGCCGAGGACGCCGCGAAAGCCGACATGAGCGTCGCGCAAAGCGAAGAGCTTGTCGCCAGGGCCAACATCAGCGACGCCCGGGCGCAGGAGCAACAGCAGGCCGCGATCCTGAGCTACTACGCCCTTGTCGCGCCCTATGACGGGATGGTCACGGCGCGGCTTGGGGAACCCGGCTCGGCGCTGACCGTCGGCGCGCCCGTCTTCACGCTCATCGACCCGAAGACAGTCTGGGTCCTTGCCTATATCGACGAAAGCAAGGCTGGCGACATCAAGGTCGGCCAACCCGCAACGATCGTCCTGAGATCGCATCCCAACGTCCGGCTTTCTGGCCGGGTCGCCCGCATCGAGCCCGAGAGCGACCGCGTCAACGAGGAACGCAAGGTCGAGATCGCCTTCGACGCGATCCCGCAGGGCTTCACCCTTGGCGAACAGGCCGAGGCCGACATCACCACCACGCGCCTGCCCCGCGCGCTTCTCGTGCCCGAGGCGGCGATCCTGGGCCTGTCCCGTGACAGCGGAACGGTGTGGGCGGTCGAGGACGGGCGCCTGCAACAGCATCGGGTCACCCTTGGCCACCGCCTGCTTGACGGGCGGACCGAGATCACCGGCGGCCTGCCCGACGGCGCACGCGTCGTCACGGCCCTGCGGACCGGGCTGCGCGTTGGCCGGGCGGCGACTGTCCTGAGCGAGCGCAGGCAATGAACCTCGCATACCGTGACATCCGGCATAACCTGCTGCGGTTCGTGCTGACCAATCTGGGACTGAGCCTGCTTCTGGGCATCGTCATCATGATCACGGGCGTCTATGGCGGCCTTGTCAACGACGCCGTGCGGCAGGCGCGCGCCGCGCATGCCGATCTTTGGGTCGTGCAGGCGGGGACCAACGGGCCCTTCGCCCAGGGCTCGCGCATTCCCGGCGACACGCGCGATCTGGTGGCGCGGGTTTACGGCGTGGCAAAGGCCGGGGCCGTGACCTACCAGTCGGTGCAGACCGAACTCAACGGCAAGCCGCTCCGGTTCTTTCTCGTCGGCTTCGAACCGGGGCGGCCCGGCAGCCCGACGAGTCTGATCGCCGGACGCGACATCCTGCGCGACCATTACGAGATGATCGTCGATCGGTCTTCCGGGCTGAAGCTCGGTCAGGTCATCCCGCTTGGCACACATGCGCATGAATTCAAGATCGTCGGCCTGACGGAAGGCCAGGTCACCTCGTCGGGCGACGCGGTCGCCTATGTGACTCTCAGGGACGCGCACGCCCTGCAATTCGAGCTCGCTCCACCGGCCGAACGAAGAGAGGTGGCGCGCGGCGGCGGGTCTGGTTCCAGCGACCAGATCAATGCCGTCATCGCCAAGGTGTCGCCGCATGTCCGCATCGACGAGGTCGCCGCAGCCCTGTCGCGCTGGAAGCACCTCACGACGCTGACCGAAGCCCAGCAGGAGACCTTGCTAAGCAAGTTCGTCATCCAGAAGGCCCGCAGCCAGCAGTTGATGATCATGGTTCTGCTGGTGATCGTCTCGGCGGTCATCATCGCGCTCATCATCTACACGCTGACCATGGACAAGGTGCGGTCGATCGCGACGCTCAAGTTCATCGGCGCCCCGGACCGAACCATCGTCGGGCTGGTGGTGCAGCAGGCGTTGTCCATGGGGATCTTCGGCTATTTCACCGGCCTCGTTCTGGTTCTGGTGTTCAAGCCCTATTTCCCGCGCAGGCTGGTTCTCGACCCGCAGACCGTCGGCATCGTCTTCGCCATCACGGTGGTGGTCTGCCTTGCGGCCAGCACGCTCGGCATCCGGCTGGCCCTGAAGGTGGACCCGGCCGAAGCCCTTGCAGGAACGGGGTAAGGACATGGAGCCACTCGCAAAAGAGCCGGTCGTGCGCATCGAGCATCTGTCCAAGCATTTCGGCGAGGGCAGCGCACAGGTCGATGCCCTGCGCGACATCGACCTGACAGTCTATCCCGGGCAAGTCGTGGGCCTGATGGGCCCCAGCGGTTCGGGCAAGACCACCCTTCTCAACTGCATCGCCTGCATCGTGGAGCCAAGCGGCGGACGCATCACGCTTGACGGCGATGTGGTTTACGATGAGGCATGGCTGACCTCGGACCTGCGCAGGCTGCGGCTCGACAAGATCGGCTTCATCTTCCAGTATCCCAATCTTCTTCCGTTCCTTGACGGCACCGATAACGTTGCCATCGTCCTGAACCTTGCAGGCTATGGCGGCAGCGCAGCACGAGAGCGGGCGGCGGATCTTCTCGAATATCTGGATGTCGCGCATCGCAAGCACGCCATGCCGGGGCAACTTTCCGGCGGAGAGGCGCAGCGCGTGGCGATCGCCCGGGCGCTGGCCAACCGGCCGCGCATCATCCTTGCCGACGAGCCGACGGCGCCGCTGGATTCCGAGCGCGCGCGGATCGTTATGGACCTCTTGCGGCGGATCGCCCAAGAGCAAGACGCCGCCGTGATCGTCGTCACGCACGACGAGATGATCCTTGACCGCTTCGATCATATCTTCCGGTTGCGCGACGGGCGGCTGGAGCTTGAAGAGGACAGGACCCGGCCTCGTCGCCCCGGCACAGAACCCTGACCCTCAGGGGCCCTTGCCGCATCTCCTGCCGACGAGAAGGGCCGGCCCCCGGCCCGCTCCGACGCGCGCGAAGTGGAGCGATGAAGACCCCCGCGCCCGCTGATCGGCCGAATCTGGCTGCTCGCGGGCACGCGGCAGGGCCGGCCACCGCCGAAACACTTGATCGCCCGGACCGAGCGGCGCACGATCCGCTGATCGGCCGCCCTTGGGGGCCCGGCCGACGCGTCACGGCCGAGCCATACCGGACGGCCGGACAGAGATTTCGGGCAAGGCTTGCTGGGGGTCAGCATGGAACGTTCGAAGGACAGGAACAGCGAGATTTCGGCGCATTACACGCTCGACGGGCTTGCGGAGGCCATCCGCACCGGCCTCGAGAAGCTCGACGGCGCCGGCGCGGCCCTCGATCTTCTGGGCGCGGTGGATGAATTCCACATGGGCGGACGCCGCGCGACCGAGGCACTGGCCGCCGCTCTTTCCCTCCCCGAGGGGGCGAAGGTGCTGGACATCGGCTGTGGCCTCGGGGGAACCGCACGGTTTCTCGCCGCAACGGCGGGGGTGGACGTCGAGGGCGTGGACCTGACCCCGGCCTATGTCGAGATCGGGCAGGCCTTGACCCGTCAACTCGGCCTCGATGACCGGGTGCGCCTCAGTGTCGGTCAGGCACAGGCGCTGCCCTTCAGGCCGGAAAGCTTCGACGCCGCAACCATGCTCCACGTCGGCATGAACATCCCCGACAAGGCCGCCGTCTTCGCCGGCATCGCGCGCATGCTGAAGCCGGGCGGCCGCTTTGCGATCTACGACGTGATGCGGATCGGGACGGGCGAAGTAGCTTTCCCGGTTCCCTGGTCCTCTAGGCCGCAAACGAGCTTTCTGGCCACGCCCGAGGCCTACCGGTCAGCGCTTGCCGAGGCGGGTCTTCGGCTGGTGAGCACGGAAGACCGGAGGGAGATGGCGCTGGCGATGTTCAGAACGATGAAGCAGCGCATGCAGGACATGGGCCCACCGCCGCTCGGCCTGCACCTCGTCATGGGAAAGGACGCGCCCGTCAAGCTCTCGAACATGATCGCGGCGCTCGAAGCGGGGACCGTTGCCCCGGTTCAGATGATCGCCGCGAAGGAATGAGCGGGCGATCCTGTTGGACGGCAATGTCAAATCCGGCTCTTGTGGGTGAAGAAGACAAAACCGCCCGACGGAGTTCCGTGGGCGGTTCTGAGATAACGGTGGTTGCGGGGGCACGATGCCAGAAATACTGCACTTTGTTTGAGGCGGCATGTCCGGCGCCTTAGAAATCGCATGTCAACATGAGCATTAGCCTTGTACTGCAACTTCGGAGTATCAGTTCCGACCCGGTGCGTAGTGCAGCCCGTAGCGGTCATGCAAGTTGTCCCCGTCAGACCTCCCAGAGGCGCGGTGAATGCGATTTGCCATCATCACGAACTTGGTCGCCCCAAGTGCGCCTATCGACCACGCCCCGACGTTGCCAAAGCGTTTCCACACGGCCTAGACTGTCACGATCGGAGCCTAGTCATGCTATGCCTCTTGTGCAGATGCACCTTTAAACCAGCCCAATTCCGGCAAAACTCATTGACTCGCCTCTCGATCTCGTCGGTGGGGTTTAGCACAAAGAATGTCCTTGGACTGTAGGCGGACGCACGCACCGCCAAGCTTCCCATCCCTAACTCATCCAACCAATGATTGACTTCAGCGTCATGGCCACCTCGCCGCCGAGTATTGTGATGATAAATAACCGCACATCGGTCTCGGGCGAACTCCCGGACTTCTGCTAACGGCATCTGCTTGCCAAACTTCGCCCGTCCCTTTCGCAAATCAGAGTCATCGATGATGCCATTGTCGGGGTCTGCGAAAACAAGGTCACAGGGGGATAGCCGCTCCATCACACGCTTGAACCAAGCAATGCGCCAGTCACGACGCTCACGTGGCGATATCGCACTGCTATCCAAGGCCTCATCAAATGAGATCACCCCCTTCATCACCGGCAAGAGCGAGTTGATCGAGCGTGCCTCCTTTGTAATGTCCCGCAGATGGATAAACAGCTCTTTGTCCAAGTGTTTGTAGCGATCCTGTTCGTTGAGATAGGCGGTGTGCCGCCCATCGCCATTGTGGTTCTCGTCTGGATATCGATACCACGCAACGCCCAACTGCAGGCCACGGGATAGGTGTCTCAGCAAGCCGAGCTTTACGAAGTCCCCGACATCTCCGGCGTAACGGTCCTGCACCGAAGGTTCCCTTTTTTCTGCTTGGAAATTAGACCTACCAAAACCTTATGACCAGCCACAAGAACCGCACGCCACTAAGAAACGTAATCCAGAGGGTCACCCGACCGGACCCCCACGGCGCCAGCCGAGACCCCTCGCAACAAGAATATCAATTGCGGTTCAGAGAGTCGCGATCCGTTTGCATGGGGTTCAGGTTCGGCGCCGGGTCGCGCTTTTCAGACCGGGCATGGGCATCTCAACCACAGCAGCGACGCCGGCCATCTGGAGCGGCCTACGCTGCGGAGCCACTGGCCGGTTCGAGCTCTTTCGAGACGCTCGTACAGGATGCAGAAATGGTCGCCAAGGGCGGAGAGCGGGCATTCGCTGCGCGGGGCACGAATTGCCAGGATGCGCAGGAAGCGGACCTGGCTCGTGGACGATCGATGTCAGCGCTTCCTGACGCGTTCGGCCCAGACTGCTTTTGCCGAGAGTTGTTCGAACAACAGCAACCTAAAAAATGCCGCTCCAAAGGCGACCTGCGCATAAGTCAGTTCGAGCAGTTCTTGGAGCGGTGGGGATCTTTTGCAGAAACTGTGTTTTATGCCGACCCGGTCCTGAAGCTTCCGCGATATTGCTGGGGCGTGACGTTGAGCCTCCGCTGAAAGGCGTTGCGCATCTGGTCGGGACTGGCAAATCCGCAGTCGAAGGCGATGGCTTTGAGCGCCAGATCCGAGGCTTCCAGAAGGTTGCGGGCCCGGTCCAGACGCACCCCTTCCACGAACTCGTGCGGCGTCACATTCAGTTCGCGCACGAACAGCCGCGCGATGCTTCGCGGGCTGACTCCGGCCAGCTCCGCCAGACGTTCAACCGGAAACGCCTCACCGATATTTTCCATGACATAGGCCTGTACCTTTCCGAGCTGCGTCCCCGGGTCCCCTGTAGACTGCAACAGCGGGCTGAACTGCGACTGCCCACCCTGTCGCTGCGCCACGACGACCAGCGCCTTTGCACAGGTGAGTGAAAGCGCGGGGCCGTGATCTTCACCCACCAGGGCAAGGCTCAGGTCGATCCCTGCCGTCACCCCGGCGGAGGTCACCAGGCGCCCGTCGCGCGCATGGATCCGATCGTGCTCGACCTTGGTCCCCGGGAATTGCCTTGCCAGTTGCCCTGAGTGAAGCCAGTGCGTCGTGACGGTCCGTCCATCGAGCAGACCGGCGCGGCCCAACGCAAAGGCGCCGGTGCAGATCGAGCCATAGCGTTTGGCCTTAGCGCCCCACTCCCGAAGCCATGCCGACATGGCGTCGTCGTTCGGACTCTCCGCGAAGTTGGGGCTCCCCGCCACCAGCACCGTGTGAAATGCGCGTTCCGCCTGATCGAAGCTAAGATCCGCAACCATGCGCATCCCGTTGGAGCTGCGCAGCGGCTTTGTACTGCCTGCCACCAGAACGCAATTGTACTTGTCCTCCTCCAACAAAAAGTCATTGGCCGCTGCAAAGACATCAAGTGGTCCTGCGACATCGAGCGCCTGAACGCCTTCGTGAATGACGATTGCGACGTCCTTTCCTGCCATCGGTGCCTGTCTCCTTCATGGCGGGCCGCGTCCGGCAATTCCGGACTTCAGACGGCCCGGAGGCGTCTGAGGCAGGTTATCGCACATGCTTGGCAGTTTTCAAAGGTTCACCGTCATTGCTGCCACGACGGGATGCTGCGATTGAGGATGGGCAGGGCGAAAGACCCTAGCTGAGAGCCATCGACACCACCTTCGGCAACGTCAGGGCTGACGTGATCGCCGACAAGGAGCCGCGCTTCCATCGCGGCAACTTCTGCTCCGTTATCCGCTGCTCGCACCGGCACGGCTGACACCCTTCCATCCACGTTTTCCAAGGAGAAAGACAATGACTGCATCCAACGTAATTCTCGTCCATGGCGCCTGGGCCGATGGCTCCAGCTGGGCCAAGATCATCCCGCTGCTGGCCGCCAGGGGCATGGCCGTCACGGCTGTCCAGCTTCCGCTCACCAGCTTCGAAGCCGATGTTGCCGCCGTCGGCCGCGCCATCGCTCTGGCGCAGGGCGATGTGGTCCTCGTCGGGCACAGCTATGCCGGTGCCGTCATTGGTCAGGCGGGCAACGATCCCAAGGTCACGCGACTCGTCTACATCGACGCCTTTGCACCCGATGCCGGGGAATCCGCCGGGTCGCTGTTTGCCCAGTTCGAAACCGTCCCGCTCAACGCCGAGATCCGGCCTGACGCTGAAGGTTTCCTGTCGCTGACGCCCGAGGGCATCGCCACGCTGTTCGCGCAGGATCTCGACCCGGTCGAGCAGGCGGTGGTTCATGCCACACAAGGCCCGGTCAATGGCGCAGCACTGGGTGGCACGCTGACGCAGGCCGCATGGCGCGGGCGCCCGACCTTCTACCTGATTGGCACCGAGGATCTGGCGATCCCGCGCGTCGATCAGGAACGGATGGCTGAGCGCATGAATGCGACAATCCAGCGTGTCGCGTCCAGCCATGTGCCGATGTTGTCGCATCCCGCCGTCGTCACCGACTTCATCCTTCAGGCTGCTACCTGAACCACCGCCACCCAACCACCAAGGCTGCGACCATCGCGCCTGTCCCGGAGCAATCTCATGAGCACTGCATCGAACACCATCAAGCTTCATGTCGAGGAAGCCGGTACAGGCGCTCCGGCGCTCGTCTTCCTGCATTACTGGGGCGGCTCGTCGCGCACCTGGCGGCATGTCATCCCGGCGCTGGCGCCCGCCTTTCGCACCATCGCGGTCGATCAACGTGGCTGGGGCCGGTCAGACAAGCCTGTCGCAGGCTATGCCCTGTCGGATCTGGCGGATGACGCGGAAACGTTGATCGAGAGCCTCGCCCTCGATCGCTACATTCTGGTTGGCCATTCGATGGGTGGCAAGGTCGCGCAGTTGATGGCCTCGCGCCATCCCGCCGGGCTGGCCGGACTGGTGCTGGTCGCGCCTTCCCCGCCGTCGCCCATGGGCGTTCCGCTGGAGATCAGGCGGGGCATGGTCCAGGCCTACGAAAGTCGTGACAGCATTATCGCGACCGTCCGGCAGGTGCTGGCCGGCACGCCGCTGGTACCGGACGATCTGGAACAGGTGGTCACCGACAGCCTGCAGGGGTCGCCCGCGGCCAGGTCGGCCTGGCCTCTCGAAGCAAGTCAGGAGGACATCACCGCGCAGGCGGAGCAGATCCGCGTCCCCACCCTCGTCGTTTCGGGCGAGGAGGACCGGGTCGATCCGCCCGCGGTACTGCGGCAGGAGCTGATGCCGCGGATCCCGCAGGCCAGGTTGCACGTACTCCCCGGGATTGGCCACCTTTCGCCGCTGGAGGCCCCGGATGATCTGGCCGATCTGATCCGAAGCTTTGCCGCGCCGCTCATCTAACCCCGCGCGACACCGAACCCGCGTCGCGCCAAGCGCGCCACCCTCGCCGGCAGACCCTCAACCAAGGAAAATCCCATGTTCGAGACACAGATCATCCCCATCCCGATCCTGCCGTTCGGCATGGTCAACGCGCACCTCATCCGCAGCGAGGCAGGCTGCGTTCTCATCGACGCCGGCATTCCCGGGTCGGAACGCAAGATCGGCAAGGTTCTTGCCCGGCACGGGCTGACGTTCCGCGACATCAAGCTGATCGTCGTCACCCATGCCCATACCGACCATGCGGGCAGCGCGGCCCGCCTTCGCGCGCTGTCGGGCGCGCCCATACTCGCGCATCGCGACGATGCCGATTTCTACAGCCGCAAGGAAAAGATGACCTACTGCACGACCAGCTGGGTGGGAAAGCTATTCCTCAAGACGCCAGTCCCGCACGAGCCGTACGAAGGCTTCGTCCCCGACATCATGATGACCAATGGTCACACGTTCAATCTGCTCGACTTCGGGGTTGACGGGATCGTGCGGCATACGGGCGGCCACACGCCGGGCTCGATCGCGGTGGAATTGTCGTCGGAAGACGTGATGGTCGGCGACCTGATCGCCTCGGGCATCCTGATCGGCGGACTGATCTTCAAGGGCCGCGCGATCCGGCCGCCCTTCGAGGACGACCCCGCGAAGGTGTCGCACGAGCTGAGGCGCATGATCGAGAGCGGCGGCAAGCGTTTCTACATGGGCCATGGCGGCCCCCTGGAAGCCCCCGAAGTGCTGCGCCACGCCCGCACGCTCGCCAAGCTGGGCGGCGATCCCTGCGCCTCGGGCGAGTGCCATCACCACACGCACTGAGCACGTCAACCACTGCCGGGACGCCCCGGCCCATCAGAGGATAGTTCCCATGAAACCTACCAACCTTCCCTCGCTCAATCATCTGCGGGCCATCGCCGCGCCCGACGGCGCAAAGCCCTTTCACGTCGGTATCCTCATCGGCCCCGGCTTCGTGCCGATGGACATGGTGGGGGTGCAGACCGTGCTGGGCCTGATGCCGGGGGTGGAGATCCACCTCCTGTGGAAAACCGACGAGCTGGTCGAAGGCTTCCCGAACTGGTGGACCAAGCCTACCACCACCTTTGCCGATTGCCCGGAAACCCTCGACGTGCTGGCCATCCCGATGCTGGCGCCCGAGGTGCAGAACGATCCCGAAGTGATCTCGTTCGTCGCGAAAAAGGCAAGAACCGCGCGCTTTAATATCGGTATCTGCAACGGCGTGCTGGTGTTCGGTGCGGCGGGCATCCTGAAAGACCGGCGCGTGACGGCCAGCCACAACGCCCTGCCGATCCTCGATCAGCTGGGCGTGCGCGAGGTGATCCCCGCGGGCAATGGCGTCACGGTCGATGGCAATCTCTATACCGCCGGGCCGGGCGTGGGCAGCTTCGAGGCCAGCTTCCTTGTTGTCGAGGCAGCATTCGGCCGCGCCGCCGCGCAACTGGCCGAGGTCATCGTCGAATACGACCCTCACCCGATCTACGGGGTGGGCGTTCCCGCCAAGGCGGATCCCGCGCTAGTCTCCCAGTTCGAGGCCATGATGGAGCCGCTGGTCGTCGATTACCGTAAGGGCGCAATCGACAGCTACACTGCCAGCGCGGACTGACGCGACCAGAAAGGCCAAGGAAAATCTGCTATCTCCGGTTCAGCTCTGCTCTCAGCCGGAGACAGCTTGGCAATAGTTCCTCTGCCTGAGCTACTGCATTACCCGCGAAATTGATCCGCTTTCTAGAAAGCGGTTTTGAAAAAATACACGGACAGCTAAGAGCAGCGGCGAGATAGTATCCCCTTGGCGGGAATTGCCGTCGCCAGGACAAACGGCAGGTAGGTTACGTGACTGCCAATCAGTCGATCGACATGCTGCACTTAGGGGTAAACGTCAGGTTCGGAAGACTGCGGTGCAGCAATGTCCGCAGGAGCGAAGGTCGGCTTTGGGCCGAGACCGGCCCAGTGTTCCGCCTGATGCGACGTAAGCGCTCACGATGCGACACGCTGCTGCTGCGACGATAAGGAACCGGCATCCCAGGGCGCGCGATTGGAACCTATTCCGCGGGCACGCCGGCAGGACTGGAGCGCCCTAGTTGCAGCGCGGCGACGCCCGTCAGGATCAACGCGGGGCATGACGAAAATGCTACCTCTGCAACACGCAGTTGATGGCCGCAAAGGCGGGGATCGGCCCAAAGCCGAACAAGATGCGCAGAAAGATGAACTTAGCAGGCGGGATCAGCGCCGCCGCTCGTTACATGAACATGAAGTTGCTGCCCTACACGACGCCCAGGACCGCGAAGGCAACATAAGCACGCGATCTCATATGAAAGATCCTTTGGGGGTTTTACCCCAGATTTCCCGGGGCGGTTCACATCCGCCCCTCCCGCATTCCCGGTTTAGCAAGACCGGCGCGACTCACGGATTGCAAGCCGTTCTCCGCACAATGCGGAAGCCGCCTAAGCCTATTCGTCCCCCGGCACCCCATAGGAGGGGGCAGCGGTCGGGTTGAGTGCGCGCATCACATAGGCCTCGGCCTGCGAGGCATAGACCTCCCAGGCGCGGGCCAGGGCCGCGATGGGGCAGGCACCGTCCAGCCAGTCGATGCGCAATTCCGCATAGGGCCAACTCTGGCGGTCCACAATCAGAAGGCCAGCAGAATGCACCGGGCCCGCCTCGCCCCCTGCGGCAAGGCCCGCCTGCACCGCCATCACAAGCCGCGCGCCAAGTGTGCCGGGCGTATCTTCGAACGCCGAGACCATTGCGGCGGGGATGCCGTCGTTGGCCAAGAGGTTGCCCCCCGCCGCGCAGTCCCGGCCCCTGGTCGCAGTCCAGACGCCAAGCGCCCGCGCGCCCGAATGGATGGCCGTTTCCCCTGCCGCATCCACCGCCAGAAGTTGTCGGTAGTCGGGATAGGCCTCGGCCGCGACGGCGGCTGCGACCGCCGCGGACGCCCCATCCCCCGCCGCCATGCGGTCGAGCATCAGCCCTCCTAGCGCGGGGTTCGTCACGTTCTGGCTTGCCGCCGCCCCAACTCCCGCCCGGGCAAAGGCGCAGCGCGCAGCGACGGCGGGAGACGACGACGAGATGGCAACTCCGAACTGCCCCGTTTCTGCGCAGCGCGCCACGATGGAAAAGGTCATGCCGTCCTCCGTCCTTGCCCGGTTCAGTCCGGGATCATCGCCGTTGCGTCGATCTCGACCAACCAGTCCGGTCGCGCGAGCGCGGTAACGACAACCCCGGTCGAGACCGGATGCACACCCCGGATGTATTCGCCCATCGTGCGATAGACCGCCTCGCGGTGGCGCACGTCGGTCAGGTAAACGACGACCTTGCACAGATGCTCCATCTTCCCGCCGGCCTCCTCGATCAGTTGACGGATATTCTGCATCACCTTGTGGGTCTGCTCGACGGGATCGTGGCTGTCGATGTTCTTCGCAGTGTCCAGATCCTGCGGGCACTGGCCGCGCAGGAAGATCATCGTGCCCCGCGCCACGACCGCCTGGCAAAGGTCGTTATCCAGCTTCTGCTCGGGGTAGGTGTCGCGCGTGTTGAACTTGCGGATTCGGATATGGGCCATCGGATGCTCCGGGAAGGGATGCTGGGAGAGGATCAGGGTGTTTCAGGCAGGATCTCGGCCGAACCCCGATAGGCAAGGTAGCCACGTTGCTTGGCTATGTGGTCGGCCACGTATTTCGCGTCATACCAAACCCCCCAAATGAAGGACGACCCGCGCCGCGTTTGCCACGGCAGCCCGAGGAAATAGAGACCGGGTTCAACCGATACGCCCCGCTTGTGGAGCGGCTCTCCGTTGGCCCCGCAGGCATCGACCTTCAGCCAGCCGAAATCCCGCACGTAGCCCGTAGCCCAGAGGATCGTTCCCACCTGCGCCGCCTCAAGGTCCAGCGACAGGATCGGATCGCGCAGGCAGGCCGGATCGTGGCCGATGACCCGCGCCTCGGGCTCTTCCGGCAGATCAAGCCCGTTGCGCGCGACAAAGGCATCAGCCTCGTCCAGCAGCGACAAGTAATTCGCATCTCCCGCCGCGACAGTCGCACCAAGGTCGGGGGCAAAGCGCATCACGCCCGCCTCGTAGCCCTCCGTCCGGCCCAGCAGCACCATGCCCTGATCGGCAAGGCGACGGAAATCGACGGTGTGGCCCCCGCGCGCGCCGCTGACCGCGATTGTAACATGATCCGCCCCCGGCTCGGTCTCGGCGTCCCACTTGTTCAGAACGCCCAGCCACCAGACGAAATCGCGCCCCCGGTAGCGGCGCGGCGGGCGGCCGTGCGGGCCGACCGACAGATAGACCTTGCGACCCGCGCGCAACAATTCGTCGGCGATTTGCACGCCTGAAGAACCTGCCCCCACCACCAGCACCGCGCCCTCGGGCAGCTGGCCGGGGTTGCGATAGGCGGCGGAATGAAGCTGGTGAAAGCCCGCGCTGTCGGGGACCACCGCCGGGATCACCGGCCGCTGGAAGGCGCCGGTGGCGCAAACGACATAATCGGCCTCGATCACCCCGGCCGAGGTCATGGCGCGGAAACCTGGCAGGCCTTCGTTGCGGTGCAGAGCCTGAACCTCGACCCCGGTTCGGATCGGGCCCGCGATCTTGGCGGCATAGGCCGCGAAATAATCGGCGATCTTCTCCTTCGGAACGAAGGCATCCGGCGCGAAACCGTCGAACTCCATCCCGGGAAAGCGGTCGTGCCAGGCCGGGCCGTTCGCCACCAGCCCGTCCCACCGCTCGGACCGCCAGCGCTCTGCGATCCGGCCTCGTTCGAGCACGAGATGGCCAACCCCGCGACGGCCGAGGTGTTCGCTCATGGCGATGCCCGCCTGACCGGCTCCGACGACGAGCACCTCGACCTTCTCGACAGTCATGTCCGGTCCTTTCAGGTTCGCGGGACTCTCCGCCTCCCAGATATCGCGGTCTTCGCACAGTCTGTCCATCGCCCCGTTGCAAGAGACCGCCGAGGCCAGCGCGGCTGGTGCGTCAGGACCGGCTCGTCCTATGCTTTGAGACAGCCCCCAGCGACTCAGTTGCCGGGCAGCCCCGACCCGGAGACAGACCTTGCCGGACCTTCAGCCCAGCCTCGGCCGCCTTTCCTCCCGCCTCATCGACCGGCTAGTGGCGGCCGATCCGGCCCGCTCGCGCCTGCGGCTGGCGGGGCGGGCGCTCATGGCGCTGATGCTGACGACCGCGATCCTGTTTGCCACCGCGC
>JAGWVA010000049.1 GCA_028875855.1 Paracoccaceae bacterium | reverse complement strand
TCAACTTCCACGTCGATGCGCTGATGCGCGCGGGCGGCACGCGGCAGGAGTTGTCGGACGTGCTGGCGATGGCGCTGCAAATGGGCGGCGGCCCGGCGCTGATGTATGCCGGCCACGCGCTGGCTTGCTGGGACGAGCTTGAGGCCGCCGCGGCGGCGAAGTGAGCCGGGCCGACGGGTCAGGATTGGCGGACCAGAGGGCAGCAGCCTGCCCGTGGGCAGCACGGTTTCAGAACCGACGCAACAGAGGGCAGCGCCCGGCCCGACGGGGTGGGCGAGAAGCGCCCGCCCCGTGGGGGGCGGGTCGGGCGCTGCCCGGGACGTTGTGCCGGGCGGAGTAGGCCTACGAGCGCTTCGCCTTAAGTCGAGCGAATGCGTTGATCGACTCATGGCATTTATTCATAAATCTCTTCATAAAGAGTTATTTCAACTCCCTGCGCGAGCGCGGCATCAAAAATATATCTCTGCAGCGTGCCATTGTGCGCTTTTCTTCTCATTGAGAATTGAATTTCGTTCTCGCTGATTGGGCGTGACTGCACAGAAATTGTTCCATTGGCGCTTCGCAGGAAATTTTCAAAGCGTTCCAGGCTTTTTCTGTCTCCCTTTGCGATTAACTTCGCCATTGCTGTGTTGCTGCCGATTAGGCGACTTAGATCGCGATTTCTGGGTAAATTGTGTGTTCTAATGGCTTGCTCTCTGGTGTAAGATGCGATTTCTGAAACGCTTGATCTGAGCTCCGATATTTGTTCAGAGAGGATCTCGAATGGTTCTGCCTTTTCTTCATCTATTGTCGCAACTTTGAATGTTCCAAAGCTCGAGAGAAAGCTATTATGGTTTCTTGCCGCTTCAATGATTTTTTCTGCCAGTATTCGTTGAAACTCTAAAATGGATTGGAATCTCAGATCACGTGGGTAGGTGAGGTGATAAACAGGGGATGTGTCGAAGGAGTATGGAGTTTGATCGTCTTTGACAATGACTACGGGCTTGTCAAAGGCTAGGCGCATTCCAAGTTCAAGCATAACGTTCGGGTTTTTTCCGCTTATGTCACACAAAGCCATCTTATTGTTATACAGATTTTGAACAATTCTTTTGTGTATTACTCCCGTGTCTTGAGAGTCGCTTACAAGGCTTGGTTGCATTTTGGCGCGCTTAATAGCGTCTGAGTGAACTTCCAGGACATCCTTCCAATGCCTCTCGTCGCAGCCGTCGATCGCTGATATCGGCATTACAATTCCGCAGATAGGAAGTGGCTCAGTTTCATTTTGCTTAATCAAAGTCACTCTCCTGAAATGAAGATTTGCCTTCAATCATGTAACTAGAAGAAATATTGTTCAACCCATCACCCCCGCCCCCTCCGCTTGTTCCCTCCCCGCTGCCCCGCCCGCCCGGCCGTTGACCGCCCGCGCGCCTTCACGGCCTCGTCCACGGCGTCTTCCACCGCGGATTGCCGCGCCAGCGGGTCGTCGGCCACGGCAAGCTCCACCGCTTCCAGCCGCTTGATCTCGTCGCGGAGCCGCGCGGCTTCCTCGAATTCGAGGTTCTCGGCCGCCTTGCGCATCTGGCCCCGTAGCGCGTCGAGGTGGGCGGCAAGGTTCTGGCCCACCATGGGCTTTTCGACCTTTGCCGTGACGCGGCTCTGGTCGGTGTCGCCCTGCCAGAGGCCCGCCAGAACGTCCTCGACGTTCTTCTTCACGGTCTGCGGCGTGATGCCGTGGGCCTCGTTGTAGGCGATCTGCTTCTCGCGGCGGCGGTTGGTTTCGGCCAGCGCGCGTTCCATGCTGCCGGTCATGCGGTCGGCATACATGATGACCCGGCCCTCGGCGTTGCGCGCGGCTCGCCCGATCGTCTGGATCAGCGAGGTTTCCGAGCGCAGGAAGCCTTCCTTGTCGGCATCGAGGATCGCGACCAGCCCGCATTCGGGAATATCCAGCCCCTCGCGCAGAAGGTTGATCCCCACCAGCACGTCGAAGGCGCCAAGCCGCAGGTCGCGCAGGATCTCGATCCGTTCGATCGTGTCGATGTCGGAATGCATGTAGCGCACGCGGATGCCCTGTTCGTGCAGGTATTCGGTCAGATCCTCGGCCATGCGCTTGGTCAGCGTGGTGCAGAGCGTCCGCATCCCGTTGGCGGCGACCCGGCGGACCTCGTCCAGCAGGTCGTCCACCTGCATCTCCACGGGCCGGATCTCGACCTGCGGGTCCAGAAGGCCGGTGGGGCGGATGACCTGTTCGGTGAAGACGCCGCCGGTCTGCTCCATCTCCCAGGCGGCCGGGGTGGCCGAGACAAAGACCGACTGCGGGCGCATCGCGTCCCATTCCTCGAACTTCAGGGGGCGGTTGTCCATGCAGGACGGCAGGCGGAAGCCGTGTTCGGCCAGCGTGAACTTGCGCCGGTAGTCGCCGCGATACATGCCACCGATCTGCGGCACCGAGACGTGGGATTCGTCGGCGAAAACGATGGCGTTGTCGGGGATGAATTCGAACAGCGTCGGCGGCGGCTCGCCCGGCGCGCGCCCCGTCAGGTAGCGCGAGTAGTTCTCGATCCCGTTGCAGACGCCGGTCGCCTCCAGCATTTCCAGGTCGAAGTTGGTGCGCTGTTCCAGCCGCTGCGCCTCAAGCAGCTTGCCCTCGTCGGTCAATTGCTTCAGCCGCTGCGCCAGTTCCAGCCGGATGCCCTTGACCGCCTGCTGCATCGTCGGGCGCGGGGTCACATAGTGCGAATTGGCATAGATGCGGATCTGCTTGAACGTGTCGGTCTTGGCCCCGGTCAGCGGATCGAATTCGGTGATCGCTTCGAGTTCCGGCCCGAAGAAGGAAAACCGCCAGGCCCGATCCTCGAGGTGGGCGGGCCAGACCTCCAGCGTGTCGCCCCGCACCCGGAAAGATCCCCGCGCGAAGGCCTGATCGTTGCGCCGGTATTGCTGGGCCACCAGTTCCGCAATCACCTGCCGCTGGTCATACATCTGCCCGGTGATCAGGTCCTGCGTCATGGCCGAGTAGGTTTCGACCGAGCCGATGCCGTAGATGCAGGAAACCGAGGCGACGATGATGACGTCGTCGCGTTCCAGAAGCGCCCGGGTGGCCGAGTGGCGCATCCGGTCGATCTGCTCGTTGATCTGCGATTCCTTCTCGATATAGGTGTCCGAGCGGGGCACGTAGGCCTCGGGCTGGTAGTAGTCGTAGTAGCTGACGAAATATTCCACCGCGTTGTCGGGGAAGAAGCCCTTGAACTCGCCGTAAAGCTGGGCGGCCAGCGTCTTGTTGGGCGCAAGGATGATCGCGGGGCGCTGGGTTTCCTCGATCACCTTGGCCATGGTGAAGGTCTTGCCGGTGCCGGTGGCCCCCAGCAGCACCTGATCGCGCTCGCCGTTCAGCACGCCCTGCGTCAGTTCCGCGATGGCGGTCGGCTGGTCGCCCGCGGGCTTGAACGGCGTCTGCATCACGAAGCGGCGGCCGCCTTCCAGCTTTGGCCGGGTCAGGACGTCGGGGCGGGCGGTCGGGGCATTGGTGTTGTTGTGCGGCATCGTGATTCCCTCGGGCTCGTGCCAGAGTTGATCTGTTTTTGTTCCGGTTCAAGGCGGCAGGCCTGCAAGGCGCAGATTCGGCCTCGAAAGCCTCACATTCCCGTGTTCGGTTAACCGGGTGTTCACCTTTTCAGGCGATAGCTGATCCTGCAAGCAGCAGAAGGTTGCCGGCTGGGGCTACACCACCCCACCCCTCGCTCCCCGGCACCGGTCGGCAACCCGCTGCCTGCACCCCCTCGGGTTTTCGGCCCCAGCGGGTGGGCTTGCCCCTTGCACCTGCCCTGCAGTTCCCCGATAACAGGGCCGGTTTCGACGGAGGGTCCCATGCGCGCGCGCATCTACCAACCTGCAAAGACGGCCATGCAGTCCGGCACGGCGAAGACCCATACCTGGGTGCTGGAATTCGATCAGGCCAGCCCGCGCGAGATCGACCCGCTGATGGGCTGGACCAGTTCGGCCGATACGCAGGGTCAGGTGCGGCTCCGGTTCCAGACGCAGGCCGAGGCAGAGGCCTATGCCAAGGAAAACGGCATTGCCTACGACGTGATCCCGCCCAACCCGCGCAAGCCGAACATCCGCGCGCGCGGCTACGGCGAGAATTTCGCGACCGACCGCCGCGGCGCCTGGACGCATTGAGTGAACATCGGGCTCGATGATCCCACGTCGGGAGATGTGGCCCCGCTGTTGCAGCGGCATCTGCAACTCATGTGGGACACCTCGCCGCCCGAGTCGGTTCACGCGCTGGATGCAAGCGGGCTGGCCGACCCTAAGGTGCGGTTCTTCACGATGCGCGACGACGACGGCACGCCGGTCGGCATGGGCGCGGTGAAGCAGCTCTCCGGGCCGGAGGGCGAGATAAAGTCCATGCATATCCTGTCGGAAGCGCGCGGCCGCGGTCTTGCGCGGGTCATGCTGGACCACCTGATCGATGTTGCCCGCGCGTCGGGCTGGCGCCGGCTCAACCTCGAGACGGGGGTGGAGCCTGCATTTGCCCCGGCGCGCGCGCTGTATGCGCGGGCGGGCTTTGTGGAATGCGGCCCGTTCGAAGGGTATCGCCTCGACCCCAACAGCGTGTTCATGACGCTCGATCTTTCCGCCTGACTTAGCAAATTCGCAATTCGCAAATTTACTTTGCAGATAAGTTTGCAAATTTACCGAATTCTCCTTTGATCGCCCTGCCTGCGGCGGTAGTGTCCGGCACACTCTGGGCGCGCGATCGGGGAGGCGTCGATGAAGGACATCCTGGAAGAACTGGAAGCCCGCCGGGCGGCAGCGCGTGAGGGCGGCGGCGAGCGTCGCATCGCGGCGCAGCATGGCAAGGGCAAGCTGACGGCGCGCGAGCGGATCGAGTTGCTTCTGGACGAGGGGTCGTTCGAGGAATTCGACATGTTCGTCCGCCACCGCTGCACCGAATTCGGGATGGAGGCGGATCGCCCGGCGGGCGACGGCGTGGTGACCGGCTGGGGCACGATCAACGGCCGCATGGTCTATGTCTTCAGCCAGGACTTCACCGTGTTCGGCGGCTCTCTGTCGGAAACCCACGCCCAGAAGATCTGCAAGATCATGGACATGGCGATGCAGAACGGCGCGCCGGTCATCGGGCTGAACGACTCGGGCGGCGCGCGCATTCAAGAGGGCGTGGCCAGCCTTGCCGGCTATGCCGAGGTATTCCAGCGCAACATCATGGCCTCGGGCGTGGTGCCGCAGATCTCGGTCATCATGGGGCCCTGCGCGGGCGGGGCCGTCTATTCGCCCGCGATGACCGACTTCATCTTCATGGTGCGCGACAGCTCCTACATGTTCGTCACCGGCCCCGACGTGGTGAAGACCGTCACGAACGAGATCGTCACCGCCGAGGAACTGGGCGGCGCGAAGACGCATACCGCCAAGTCGTCGGTGGCCGATGGGGCCTTTGCCGACGACGTGGAAGCGATGATGGAGGTGCGCCGGCTGGTCGATTTCCTGCCCGCGTCGAACCGTGAAAAGCCGCCCGTGCGGCCCTTCTTCGACGATCCGGCCCGGGTAGAGATGAGCCTTGATACGCTGATCCCGGACAACCCGAACCAGCCCTACGACATGAAGGAGCTGATCCTGAAGCTCGCCGACGAGGGCGATTTCTACGAGATTCAGGAAGACTTCGCGAAGAACATCATCACCGGCTTCATCCGGCTGGAAGGCTCGACCGTGGGCGTGGTGGCGAACCAGCCGATGGTGCTGGCCGGCTGCCTCGACATCGATTCCAGCCGCAAGGCCGCCCGCTTCGTGCGCTTCTGCGACGCGTTCGAGATCCCGATCCTGACGCTGGTCGATGTGCCGGGCTTCCTGCCGGGCACCGGGCAGGAATACGGGGGCGTCATCAAGCACGGGGCAAAGCTTCTGTTCGCCTATGGCGAGGCGACGGTGCCCAAGGTCACCGTCATCACCCGCAAGGCCTATGGCGGGGCCTATGACGTGATGGCGTCCAAGCACCTGCGCGGCGACTTCAACTACGCATGGCCCACGGCCGAGATCGCGGTGATGGGCGCCAAGGGCGCGACCGAGATCCTCTATCGCTCGGAACTGGGCGACAAGGAAAAGATTGCCCGTCGCACGAAGGATTACGAGGACCGTTTCGCCAATCCCTTCGTTGCGGCCGAGCGCGGTTTCATCGATGAGGTGATCATGCCGCATTCGACGCGGCGGCGGGTGGCCCGCGCCTTTGCCAGCCTGCGCGGCAAGTCGCTTCAGAACCCGTGGAAGAAGCACGACAACATCCCGCTTTAGGACGGGTCCCGGCAGGCCGGGCGATGTCCGGCGGGCCGAAGGAGGATGCGATGCTCAAGCACAAGGGCTTTCCCAGTCACATGTCGGGGACGGATTTCCAGTTCACGATCCGCCGCGCCAACAAGGAAGGCGCGACGCGTCTCGTGGCGCGCGAACGATACGCCGACCGCCGCCCGCGCGACCGCGCCGCGGACGAGGCGTTCATGACCGCGCTCTGGGACTATTTCGGCGATGAGCCGTTCGAGCGGGGCAATCTGGATGCCGGGCGGCTGTCCTGGCTTCTGGGGCGCGAGGTCGTGGCGCTTGACGATCCCTTCGATCCCGAAAGCTACGAGGCGCTCTTGCAGATCGACATTGCGAAGGCGCGCGCGTCCTTTCCGGACATATTCGAAGCACGGGACTAGGCATGAAACCGCGCAACCCTCGGCAGAATGGGCAGCCAGCCGCGCATGCCTCGACGCGCGCTCGCGGGGGGTTTGACAGCGCAGGCGATTGCGGGTCGAGTGTCGGTGGCGCTTGGCTTTTCCCGGTCGGCGCCCGGTTTTTCAAAGACCGCACCCCCTTCCCCTACCCTTGGCCCGACCCGCACTGGGTCGGGTCACTTTTGACGGTCGGGGGGTGGGCGCGGTATGGTGTCCCGGCTCCTGCCTGCCCGGGATTGGCGTTTCAATCGAGGGCGTGGCGGGCGGCCTTCTCACAAACCTTGGCTTGGGGGTGGTCTTCATGCAGTTCATTCGGATCGGTGTGGTTCTCGCGCTTGTCGTCTCGCTTGGCGGGTGCTTCGAAAATGATACGCAGCGCGGGGTGGTCGGCGCTGTCGCTGGCGGCGCCATTGCCGGTGCGACAGGCGGCGATGTCGCCACGGGCGCGATCATCGGCGGCGCGGCGGGCGTCTTCTGCCGCGATCTCAACGTGCCTGGCTGCCGGCACTGACGCGCGCCGCTTCGGCGGCAATCGAAATCACGCATTCACGGCCACCGGGGCGGCGCGCTCCGGTGGTCTTTTTTGTGCCGCGACCGGGCTGTGATGCACGGCGGGTTTGGGAAGGGACGGAGATGTTCGACAAGATCCTGATCGCGAACCGGGGCGAGATCGCCTGCCGGGTCATCAAGACCGCCCGCAAGATGGGCATCAAGACGGTTGCGATCTATTCGGATGCCGACCGCAATGCGCTGCACGTGAAGATGGCGGACGAGGCGGTGCACATCGGGCCGGCGCCGGCGAACCAGTCCTACATCGTCATCGACAAGGTCATGGAGGCGATCCGGGCGACCGGGGCGCAGGCGGTGCATCCGGGCTATGGCTTCCTGTCGGAAAACCGCGCCTTCGCCGCCGCGCTCGAGGCGGAAGGCGTGGTCTTCATCGGTCCGCCGTCGCCCGCGATCGAGGCGATGGGCGACAAGATCACCTCGAAGAAGATCGCGGCCGAGGCGGGCGTGTCCACCGTGCCGGGCTACATGGGCCTGATCGCCGATGCGGACGAGGCCGTGAAGATCAGCCAGCAGATCGGCTATCCGGTGATGATCAAGGCCAGCGCGGGCGGCGGCGGCAAGGGGATGCGCATCGCCTGGAACGACACCGAGGCGCGCGAGGGCTTTCAGGCCTCAAAGAACGAGGCCGCGGCAAGCTTCGGCGACGACCGCATCTTCATCGAAAAGTTCGTGACCCAGCCGCGCCACATCGAGATTCAGGTGCTGGCCGACAAGCATGGCAACTGCGTCTTCCTGCACGAACGCGAATGCTCGATCCAGCGCCGTAACCAGAAGGTCATCGAAGAAGCGCCCTCGCCCTTCCTTGACCCCGCGACCCGCAAGGCGATGGGCGAACAGGCCTGCGCGCTGGCCAAGGCGGTGGGCTATACCAGCGCGGGCACGGTGGAATTCATCGTGGACGGCGAGCGGAACTTCTACTTCCTGGAAATGAACACCCGCCTTCAGGTCGAACATCCGGTGACCGAGCTGATCACCGGCGTCGATCTGGTGGAACAGATGATCCGGGTCGCCGATGGCGAGCCGCTGCCCTTCCGGCAGGAGGATCTGAAGATCAACGGCTGGGCGATGGAAAGCCGCCTTTATGCCGAAGACCCGTTCCGCAAGTTCCTGCCCTCGATCGGCAGGCTGTCGCGCTACCGCCCGCCGGCCGAGGTGGCGGACGCCTCTCATGTCGTGCGCAACGACACCGGCGTCTTCGAGGGCGGCGAGATCAGCATGTATTACGACCCGATGATCGCCAAGCTCTGCACCTGGGGGCCGGATCGTCAGGCGGCGATCGAGGGGATGCGCCGCGCGCTCGACGCCTTCGAGGTCGAAGGGATCGGGCACAACCTGCCGTTCCTGTCGGCCGTGATGGATCATCCCCGGTTCGTCGAAGGCGCGATGACCACGGCCTTCATCGCCGAGGAATGGCCCGATGGCTTCCAGGGCGTGACCCCGCCGACCGAGGACATGCGCCGCCTTGCCGCCGTGGTGGCCCACATGAAGATGTGGAAAGAGGCGCGCGCGGCCCAGATTTCGGGCGCCATGGCCAACCACAAGCGGCGGGTGCAGCCGGAATACGAGATCTTCATCGGAAAGGAGATCTTCCCCGTCCACATCACGCATCTCGAAGACGGCACCGATGTCCGCTTTGCCGATGACGGCACCTACGCGGTCCGGTCGGACTGGCGCCCCGGCAATCCGCTTTTCCGTGGCACGGTGGGCGGGACCGAGATGATCGTGAAGGTCGCCTATGTCCGCGGCGGCGCCCGCATCCGCTGGCGCGGGGCGGACCTCAAGGCGGTGGTGCGCACCCCGCGCGAGGCGGAACTGGCCCGCCTCATGCCCGAGAAATTGCCGCCCGACACGTCGAAATTCCTGCTCTGCCCGATGCCGGGACTGGTGGTGAAGATCCTCGTGGCGGAAGGCGACGAGGTGCAGGAAGGTCAGGCCCTTGCCACGGTCGAGGCGATGAAGATGGAAAACACCCTGCGCGCCGAAAAGCAGGCCGTGGTCAAACGGGTTGCGACGGAGCCCGGCGCCAGCCTGAAGGTGGACGACATCATCCTCGAGTTCGAGTGAGATTCCCGGCCCGGCGGCGCGCTGCCGGACCCGACGCGACGAGACAAACGGAGTGGAGATCAAGATGGCGGCGGATATCGACGCGTGGAAGGCCCTGGCGCAGCGGGAACTGAACGGCCGCGATCCCGAAAGCCTGACCTGGCAGACGCTGGAAGGCATCGCGGTGAAGCCGCTTTACACCGAAGCCGACGTCGAAGGCCTTGCGCATATGGGCAGCCTGCCGGGCATTGCGCCCTTCACGCGGGGACCACGGGCCACGATGTATGCCGGCCGGCCCTGGACGATCCGGCAATATGCGGGCTTTTCCACCGCCGAGGAGTCGAACGCCTTCTACCGCCGCGCGCTGGCCGCCGGGCAGCAGGGCGTGTCGGTCGCCTTCGATCTGGCGACGCACCGCGGCTATGACAGCGACCACCCCCGCGTCGTGGGCGACGTCGGCAAGGCGGGCGTGGCCATCGACTCGGTCGAGGACATGAAGATCCTCTTCGACGGCATCCCGCTGGAGAAGATCTCCGTCTCGATGACGATGAACGGCGCGGTGATCCCGATCTTGGCGAATTTCATCGTCACCGGCGAAGAACAGGGCGTGGATCGCAAGCTTCTGTCCGGGACGATCCAGAACGACATCCTGAAAGAGTTCATGGTGCGGAACACCTATGTCTATCCGCCCGAACCCTCGATGCGGATCGTGGCCGACATCATCGAATACACGGCGGCCGAGATGCCGAAGTTCAACTCGATCTCGATCTCGGGCTATCACATGCAGGAGGCGGGCGCGAACCTCGTGCAGGAACTCGCCTTCACGTTGGCCGACGGGCGCGAATACGTGCGCACGGCGCTGGCGCGCGGGATGGACGTGGATGCCTTCGCCGGGCGGTTGTCGTTCTTCTTCGCCATCGGGATGAATTTCTTCATGGAGGCGGCGAAGCTGCGCGCCGCGCGTCTCCTGTGGCACCGGATCATGAGCGAATTCGGGGCGAAGAAACCCTCGTCGCTGATGCTGCGCACCCATTGCCAGACCTCGGGCGTCAGCCTTCAGGAACAGGACCCCTACAACAACGTCGTGCGCACGGCCTATGAGGCGATGGCGGCGGCTCTGGGCGGCACGCAGTCGCTGCACACCAATGCGCTGGACGAGGCGATCGCGCTGCCCACGGACTTCAGCGCCCGGATCGCGCGGAACACGCAGCTGATCCTGCAGGAAGAGACCGGGATCACCAATGTCGTCGATCCGCTGGCGGGGTCTTACTACGTCGAAAGCCTGACGGCGGATCTGGCCGAAAAGGCCTGGGCCCTGATCGAGGAAGTCGAGGCGATGGGCGGCATGACGAAGGCGGTCGCCTCGGGGATGCCGAAGCTCCGGATCGAGGAATCGGCCGCGCGCCGGCAGGCGATGATCGACCGCGGCGAAGAGGTCATCGTGGGGGTGAACAAGTATCGCCTCGCCAAGGAAGACCCGATCGACATTCTGGATATCGACAATGCCGCGGTGCGCGCGGCCCAGATCGCCCGGCTGGACCGTGTGCGCGCGACCCGCGACGGGGCCGCCTGCGAGGCAGCGCTGGCCGAGGTGGAACGGCGCGCGCGCGAGGGCGGCAATCTTCTGGAAGCCGCGGTCGAGGCCGCCCGGGCACGGGCCAGCGTGGGAGAGATTTCGATGGCGATGGAGAAGGTCTTCGGACGCCACCGGGCCGAGGTGAAGACGCTCGCCGGTGTCTATGGTGCGGCCTACGAAGGCGATGCGGGCTTTGCGCAGATCCAGAAGGACGTCGAGGCCTTCGCCGAGGAAGAAGGGCGCCGGCCGCGGATGCTGGTGGTGAAGATGGGGCAGGACGGCCATGACCGGGGCGCCAAGGTCATCGCCACCGCCTTTGCAGACATCGGCTTCGACGTGGATGTCGGCCCGCTCTTCCAGACGCCCGAGGAAGCCGCACAGGACGCCATCGACAATGACGTTCACGTGGTGGGCATCTCGTCCCAGGCGGCGGGCCACAAGACGCTGGCGCCGAAGCTGGTCGAGGCGCTGAAGGCGGCGGGCGCGGGAGATATCCTGGTGATCTGCGGCGGGGTCATTCCGCAGCAGGACTACCAGTATCTTTACGACCACGGCGTGAAGGCGATCTTCGGGCCCGGGACCAACATCCCGGCGGCGGCGAAAGAGATCCTCGACCTCATCCGGGCGGCGCGGGCTGGCTGAGGATCATGTGGGGGCGCTGCCCCCACACCCCCGGGATATTTGGGCCAAAGTGAAGGCAGGCATCAGGCCGTCTTTGCCTTGCGCGTCTTGACGTCCTGCTCCGGGGCGTCCGTCGTGGCGGCGGGCGCGCCGCGCAGGATCAGGAAGCCCAGCACGGCCGAGATGGCCGAGCCCGAAAGAACGCCAAAGCGCACCTCGTTGAGGTGCAGCGCGTCGTCGAAGCTCAGCGAGCCGATGAAGAGCGACATGGTAAAGCCGATCCCGGCAAGGCAGGACAGGCCCCAGATGTGGCGCCACGTGACGCCGTGGGGCAGCCGCGCCGCGCCCGCCTTGACCAGTGCCCAGGTCGTGGCAAAGACGCCCAGTTGCTTGCCCACCACAAGGCCCCCGGCAATCCCGAGGGGCAGGGGCGACAGCATGTCGTTCAGGCTCAGCCCGCCAAGCGAGACGCCGGCATTCGCGAAGGCGAAGATCGGCACGATCAGGAAATAGACATAGTCCGTCAGCGCATGTTCGACCGCATGCAGGGGAGATTTCCCGTAACGGTCCTTGAGCGGGATGAAGAAGGCCGTGATGACGCCCGCGAGGGTCGGATGGATGCCGCTTTCCAGCACCATCACCCAGAGGATCGCCCCCAGAAGGATCGTTGGCGCCACGCGATGCGCGCCGCGCCAGTGCCGCCACCAGAGCGCGGCCAGCGGGATCAGCGCCATCAGCAGGAAGTCGGTGTGCAATTCCTGCGTGTAGAACAGCGCGATGATGACGATGGCTCCCATGTCGTCGAGGATCGCAAGCGTCAGCAGGAAGACCTTGAGCGCGGGCGGCGTGCGCTTGCCCAGCAGTGCGAGAACGCCCACGGCAAAGGCGATGTCGGTTGCCGCCGGGATCGCCCAGCCCTGCACGGTGTCGGGATGCGTGCCGTTGAACGCGAGATAGACGAGCGCTGGGACCGCCATGCCGCCAAGTGCCGCGAAGCCCGGCAGGACGACATCGCGCGGGTTCTTGAGCTTGCCTTCGACCATCTCGCGCTTGAGTTCCAGCCCGATCAGGAAGAAGAACACCGCCATCAGACCGTCGTTGATCCACAGGATGAGCGGTTTCGACAGGCCATGCCCCTCGATCAGCACGGACACTTTCACGTCCAGAAGGTGGTTGTATTGCGGCGCAAGGGGAGAGTTCGCAACGATCATCGCCAGCGCCGCCGCGAGAAGCAGAAGGATGCCTCCCGAAGCTTCACTACGAAGAAGGCGGCTCAGGGCACTCGTCAGGCTCATGGGTCGTCTTTCGTGTTGGTTTTCCCCGAGATAGGGGACGAGGGAGGGCTTGTGAAGACAAAAGGCCCCCACGGCGTGCCGGTTGCGGCATTTCAGCCGTGGCGTTGTCGCACCGGCGTCGTAAAGATCGCATTGACGCGCTGACACGTCCCGCGGCTGGGGCTATGATTTCCGCATGTCGATCTGGACCCGCATATCCGAAGCGCTTCAAGCCCTTGCCTCTGGCGAGGGGCTGGCGGCGCTGTTCACCCGCAAGGAGACCGCGCCTGAACGCAGCGTGGCCTTCGCGATCGCGGTCATCGCGCTTGGGGCCAAGATGGCCAAGGCCGATGGCCATGTCACCCGCGACGAGGTGGCGGCCTTCCGCGAGGTGTTCCAGATCCCGGCGGGCGAAGAGGCGAATGCCGCGCGGGTCTTCAACCTTGCCCGGCAGGACGTGGCCGGCTTTGATGTCTATGCCCGCCGCATCCGCCGCATGTTCGGCGAAGGGGACAAGGTTCTGATCGACATCCTCGAGGGGCTGTTTCACATCGCGGTCGCGGACGGGGAATACCACCCCAAGGAGGACGCCTTCCTGCGGCAGGTCTCCGAGGATCTCGGGCTGGGGGAGCGGTGCTTCAACGCGGTCCGGGCCCGGCATGTGGCGGATGCGCCCCGCGATCCTTATGACGTTCTGGGCGTCCCGCATGAGGCCGATCTGGACGAGATCAGGGCCGCCTGGAAACGGGCCGTGCGCGATTGCCATCCCGACCGGATGCTTGCCCGCGGGGTGCCGCAAGAGGCGATCAAGCTCGCCGAAAAGCGGCTGATCGCGGTCAATGCCGCCTGGGAAGAGATCGCCCGGGACCGCGCGGCCTGAGCGATGCGGATCGCGACCTACAACGTCGAATGGATGAACGCGCTGTTCAGCCATGACGGAAAGATCCTCGACGACGATGGTCCTTCGGCGCGTTACAAGACCACGCGGTCCGAGCAGCTTGGCTCGCTTGGCATCGTGTTCACCGCGATGGATGCCGATGCGGTCCTGATCGTGGAGGCCCCCGACCAGAACCGCCGCCGCACCACGGACGGGCAACTGGAAGCCTTTGCCGCGAAGTTCGGGCTGCGCACGCGCAAGGCGGTGATGGGCTTTGCCAGCGACACCGAACAGGAGATCGCGCTGCTTTACGATCCCGACAGGCTCACCGCGGTGCACGATCCCAAGGGACCGGCGACGGCGCGGCGCGATGCGACGGACGTGCCGCGCTTCGATGGCACCTTCCGGATCGACCTCGACAATGACGGCCATCCCGAGGCGATCACCTTTTCCAAGCCGCCGCTGGAACTTGCGGTCACGGCGGCTTCGGGCTTCCGGTTTCGCATGATCGGGGTTCACGCGAAGTCGAAGGCCCCGCATGGGGTCAACACGCCTGAAGAAGCCATCCGTCTCGCGATCGAGAACCGGCGCAAGCAACTGGCGCAGTGCATCTGGCTGCGCGGCCGCGTGGACGAGCATCTGGCCGTGGGCGATCCGGTGATCGTGCTGGGGGATTTCAACGACGGCCCCGGGCTTGACGAATACGAAAAGCTCTTCGGCCATTCGGGGGTGGAGATCATGCTGGGCCTCGACCGTCCGCCCAAGGCGCGCTTGACCGAGCCCCATGCCCTGATGGCGCTTGGGCGGCGGATCGGGGTGGAGCCTGCGACGGCGCGGTTCTGGCTGGCCGAGAAAAAGCACTATTTCCCGGCGCTTCTGGACTACATCATGGTGTCCGACGACCTGATGGCGCGCGCGCCCGACTGGCGGGTCTGGCACCCGTTCGACGATCCGGTCTGCTATCGCACGCCCGAACTGCGCGAGGCGCTTCTGGCCGCGTCGGACCATTTCCCCGTGACGCTGGATATCGCGCTTTGATCGGACCTACTTCCGCGCCACGGTGATCTTGGTGGTCATCTTCAGCGCCGCGGCGAGCGAGGCAAAGCGCGCCTGCGCCACCTCGCCGAAAAGCGTCACGCCCTTGGGGTGCAGCACGAGTTCCAGCACGCCCTTGCGGGGGTGAAGGTGCAGCGAACCGGCCTCGGACGGGTCGGCAATGGCGAACATCGCGCCGAAGCGCATCGCCTTGCCCAGCACCTCGGCCTCGGCGATCTCTTCCGACGTGAGCAGCGTCAGCAGCGGCTCCAGCCGCGATCCGGCGCGACTGTTCTTGTAGCGGTGCAGCAGCGACAGGCCAAGGAAGACGCGGCCGGGATGGTCCAGCCCGCCAAGGTTCGCGCGGGTTGCGTTGTCGAAACAGGCCTCGGCCCGGTAGTCGGGATGGGCGCGCCAGGTCGTGTCGTGCAACAGGCAGGCCGCCTTGATGAGCCGCAACCGCTTGGGTGGGGCGTGTTTGAAAAGCGGTTCGAGAAAGGCGAAGAGCTTCTTGCCGAAGCCCGGCATCCGCGCCATCGTCGCCTCGGAAAAGCGGCAGCTTTCGATCAGCGGATCGCGGGCGCGCAGCTTTTGCGGCATGTGTTCGTAAAGAAGCCCCTCGCGGATGCCGTAGGACGAGACGTCGATCTCCTTCGGGCGGAAGGTGCGGACAAGCTGGCCCAGCACTTCGCAGGCGAGCGGCACCAGCTCCATCCGCTCGGCCGAGGTGCCGGTGCGCTGGCGCAGTTCCACCGGGTCCGCGGCCGCGATCCAGTCCACCGTGTCGAGGACCGATTCCTTCGTCATGCGGTATTCGTGCAGCACCGTCAGCGGATAGCCGCGCCGTTCCATGTCCAGCCGCGCGATGGCGCGCCACGAGCCGCCCACAAGATAGAGCTTGGCGTGATCGGTATCGAGGTCGTCCTTCAGGCCCTTGACGATCTTCTCGATGTGCTTCTTGCGCGCCTTCGCGCCGCCCTCGACCTGCTGAAGCCGGAACGGGCCGAGCGGCGAGGTGACACGCTTGCCGATGCGACCGTCGCCGATCACCGCAAGCTCCATCGACGAGCCGCCGATGTCGCAGACGATCCCCTTCGCCTCGGGCCAGCCCAGAAGAACGCCCTGCGCCGAGAGCCGCGCCTCTTCCGCGCCGTCGATCACCCAGAGCTTCAGCCCGGTTTCGCGGGTCACGAGATCCTGGAACTCCGGCCCGTCCTCGGCCTCGCGCACGGCGGCGGTGGCGACGGCGGTCAGGGGGGCCACGCCCATCCCCTCTGCCAGAAGGGCGAAACGCTTCAGCGCGGCCAGTGCGCGTTCGCGGCCCTTGGGGTTCAGCCTGCCGGTCGCGGCAAGGCCCTGACCCAGACCGCAGAGGATCTTTTCGTTGTAGAAATAGGCCGGCGAGCGGGCAGCGCCGTCGAACACGACAAGCCGGACCGAGTTCGAGCCGACATCCACCACACCGATCCGCGAGAGGGCACGGGCAGAGGGATCGTCGAAGATCGGACGGCCGAAGGGCCCCCAGTCATCGGTCTTGGGCTCAACGGTTTCGCTCATCGGGTCTTCCTGATCATGGCCGGGCGACTGTGCCGCCCATGCGGCCTTGCGTCAATGTGCGGGGTGCAGGTCGGGCTGCGTCAATCCAGCCCGTGCGCCAGCCGCGGCACATCCGCTGCCCCCGCGCTTCCGCGCCCGGACAGCGAGGGGTTCTCCATGAAGAAGCGGTGGCAGGAGAAGGCGATGCCGCTTTCGGGCGGCGCCTCTCTCTCGAAGGCGCCATCGGGTTGCAGCACGAAGCTTTGGGCGCGATCGGCGAGGTTCGCGGCCATGATCTGGCTCACGATCTGCGCCTTAACGGTGTCGTTCTGGATCTCGATCAGGGTTTCCACGCGCCGGCTCAGGTTGCGTTCCATCCAGTCGGCCGAGGAGATGAAGACGCGCGCCTTCTTCGAGGGCAATCCCGCCCCGTTACCGAAACAGACGATCCGGCTGTGCTCGAGGAACCGGCCGACGATGGATTTCACGCGGATGTTCTCGGACAGGCCCTTGATGCCGGGGCGCAGCATGCAGATGCCGCGCACGATCAGGTCGATCTTCACGCCCGCGTTCGAGGCGGCATAAAGCGCGTCGATCACCTCGGGTTCGGTCAGCGCGTTCATCTTGGCCCAGATCGCGCCGGGGCGGCCCTTCTTCACATGGTCGATCTCGGCCGCGATCAGGCCAAGGATGCGCGACTTCAGGTCGATCGGCGAAATGGCGATGTTTTCCAGCCCCTCGGGCTGGGCATAGCCCGACAGGTAGTTGAACACCTTCGTCGCATCGCGCCCGAGCGCGGGATCACAGGTGAACAGGCTGAGGTCGGTGTAGATGCGCGCAGTGATCGGGTGATAGTTCCCGGTGCCGTAATGGGTGTAGGTGACGAGCTGGTCCCCCTCGCGCCGCACGACGGTCGAGATTTTGGCATGCGTCTTGAGGTGCAGGAAGCCATAGACGACATGCGCGCCCGCGCGTTCCAGCCGGCGCGACTGGCGGATGTTGGCGGCCTCGTCGAAGCGGGCCTTCAATTCGACCAGTGCGGTGACCGACTTGCCGTTCTCCGCCGCCTCGCAGAGCGCCGAGACGATGGGGCTGTCATGCGAGGTGCGGTAGAGCGTCTGCTTGATCGCCAGCACGTTCGGGTCCCGCGCCGCCTGATCGAGGAAGCGGATGACCATGTCGAAGGTCTCGTAGGGATGGTGCAGCAGCATGTCCTTCTGGCGGATCGCCGCGAACATGTCGCCTTCGTGGTCCTGCACACGTTCGGGCACGCGCGGGGTGAAGGCGGGCCATTGCAGGTCGCGCCGTTCGTCCAGCACCAGTTCCTTCAGATCCGCCACCCCGATCAGGCCGCGGATCTCGATCACCTCGTCATGCGTCACGCCCAGTTCGTCCATCACGACCCGGCGCAGTTCCTCGGGCGCGCCTGCGGTGATCGTCATGCGGATCACCTCGCCCCGCCGGCGGCGCTTCAGCGCGACCTCGAATTCCCGCACGAGGTCCTCGGCCTCGTCCTCGACTTCAAGGTCGCTGTCGCGCAGCACGCGGAAGGCGCAGTGGCCGCAGTCGCGGTAGCCCGGAAAGAGCGAGCCGAGGTGCAGCAGCAAAAGCTCCTCGAGCGGCAGGAAGCGGTGTTCGTTCGCCCCGGCCGGCAGGCGGATGAACCGCGGCAACTGCTGCGGGATCGGCAGCAGCGCCTGAAGGCTGCGCCGGTCGTCGGTGCGTTCCAGTTGCAGCGCGAGACAGAAGCCGGTGTTCGGGATGAAGGGAAACGGGTGCGCCGGGTCGATGGCCAGCGGCGACAGGACGGGGAAGACCTGATTGAGGAAATGGCTTTCGAGAAATGCCTGATCGCGCCGCGTCAGCTTGGCCCGGGTCAGAAGCGTGATGCCCGCCGCCTCCATCTCCTTTTTCAGTTTGTTCCAGATCGTCTGCTGGGCCTGCAACAGCCGCCGCGCATCGCGGTCGATCAGGTCAAGCTGTTCGCGGGGCGTAAGGCCGTCCACCGCGATCAGCGTATTGCCCGCCCGCGACAGCTCGCGCAGACCGGCCACGCGTACGGTGTAGAACTCGTCGAGGTTGGTCGCCGAGATCGACAGGAACCGCACCCGCTCCAGCAGGGGCACGCGCGGATTGCGCGCCTCGTCCACCACGCGCCAGTTGAAGTCCAGCCAGCTCAGTTCGCGGTTGAAGAAGCGATGCGGGCCAGAGATCTCGGCCGCGGGCAGGGCCGTGGGCGCGGGCAGCGCGGAAGTCAGGAAATCGGCTTCGGTCATCTCGTCTCGCGCGAAGTCTTTGCAAACATGGGGGCGGAGGCCAGATTATTGGCCGGGATCGGCAAGGGTGTCCAGCACCTCGGCGGCCAGCGCGCGGGTGATCTCGCGCCGCTCTTCCAGCGCGCGCATGTCGATCGCGGCAACAGTCCGGCTGACTTCGGCCAGCGACCGGGGCAGGCGGGGCGTCAGATAGGCGATCACGGCCGGCGGCACCGAAAGCTGGCGGTCGGTGAAGAGCTTCACCAGAACGGCCGCGATCAGCGAGTCGTCGGGCGGCTCCAGCCGGGCGACGGGGATCGCCTGAAGGCGGCTGGCAAGGTCGGGCAGGGCGACCGGCCAGCGGTTCGGTGCGTCAGACCCCGTGAGCAGCAAAAGCCCGCGTGCCGCCGTCATCATGTTGTGCAGGTGAAAGAGCGCGGTCTCTGCCGCGGGGTTGCCGGCCACGTGATGGGTCTCGTCCAGTGCGACCGCGCCGATCGCGGCAAGCGCGGGCAGGTCGGCCGCCGCGATGTCGTGCCCTGACAGAAGCGCGGCCCCCGCCTCGTGCGCCCAGATGCGCGCGAGATGGCTTTTCCCCGCGCCGCCGGGACCGATCAGGACCAGCTTGCCCTCGGGCCAGTCCTGCCAGCCTTCCACGGCGGCAAGGGCGGTCGCATTGGCGGGCGTTTCGAAGAAATCGTCGCGCGACAGGGCCTCGGCCCGCGCGCGGGGCAGCGGAAGGGGGCGCTGGCGGATCATGTCAGACCCCCGCATCGCCCGCGCGGTTGGCGTCGCTGATGCCCTTGTAAAGCTGGCTGTCGAGGTATTGGCGAATGCCGAAGCGGGCCAGCACGCCGATGGTGGCGGCGACCGGCACCGCGACCATGAGGCCGACGAAGCCGAAGATCGTCCCGAAGGCCGACAGCGCAAAGAGCAGCCAGACCGGATGCAGGCCGACCGAATGGCCGACCAGCGCGGGGCTCAGGATGTTGCCCTCGACGAACTGGCCGATGCCGAAGATGGCGACGACGGCCACGATCATCTCGGGATGGGTCCAGAACTGAAAGAGCGCGAGCCCGATCGCCAGCGCTCCGCCCGTCATCGCGCCAAGGTAGGGAATGAAGGTGATGAGCCCCGCAAAGGCCCCGACGACAAGGCCGAACTGCAGCCCGACCAGCATCAGCCCCACGGCGTAATAGGTGCCCAGCACCGCGCAGACGGTCAGCTGTCCGCGCACAAAGCCCGCAAGCGCGTCGTTGATCTCGGCCCCGAGGCGGCGGATCGTGTCGCGGTGGTCGCGCGGCAGCCAATCGTCCACATGCGAAATCATTCGGTCCCAGTCCAGCAGCAGGTAGAAGGCCACGACCGGCACGACCACGATGAACAGCACCGCGTTGATGACCGACAGCGCCGAGGTCAGCACCCGGTTGGCAAGGCTCACTCCCTGCGACTGGATCGTCTGACCGATCGAGATTAGCGTCTGGTGCACCACGCTCGACTTTTCCAGCACCTGCGGGAAACGCGCGGTCAGGAAGGTCTGCAACTGGCTCATGATCGTGGGGGCCGCGTTGATCAGGGCCAGCGCCTGCTGGATCAGAAGCGGGATCACGAGGAAGGCCAGCAGAAGGAAGATCAGCACCGCCACGATCGAGATGACCACGGTGGCCGCCCCCCGGCTCAGCCCCAGCCGCTCGAGGCGGTCGGCGACGGGATCAAGGAAATAGGCGATCGCCCCGCCGATCAGGAAAGGCAGGATCACGCCGCCCAGAAACCACAGGGCGAGCAGGAACACCGCCGCGGCGATGCCCCAGTATTTCAACTGCTCCCGGACGGGCAGTCCCATGGTGCCGCTCCCTCGAGGTTTCGTGCCCGAAGGCATCGCTGTGTCCGTTCATCGCCCAAGCGCCCGCCTCGCGCAAGCGCGCGCTGCGCCGGGGCGCGGCGGAACGCCCGCCGCGCCGCCCGATCTTGCTTGAAAGGTGTGTTTCGCATAGGTCATGCGCAACTGTATCAACTCAATCCGGCCGATAGGTTCACGTTCATGCGTCTTACCCGCTACTTCCTGCCCGTCCTGAAGGAAAACCCTGCCGAGGCGCAGATCGTCAGCCACCGCTACATGCTGCGCGCGGGCATGATCAAGCAGCAGGCGGCCGGCATCTATTCCTGGCTGCCGCTGGGCTACCGCGTGCTGCGGCGGATCGAGCAGATCGTGCATGAGGAACAGCAGAAGGCGGGCCATATTCCGCTGCTGATGCCGACGCTGCAACCGGCCGATCTTTGGCGCGAGTCGGGCCGCTACGACGATTACGGCGAAGAGATGCTGCGCATCACCGACCGCCACAAGCGCGACATGCTCTACGGTCCGACGAACGAGGAGATGATCACCGACATCTTCCGCGCCCATGTCGAAAGCTACAAGCAACTGCCGCTGACCCTTTACCACATCCAGTGGAAGTTCCGCGACGAGGTGCGCCCGCGCTTCGGCGTCATGCGGGGACGCGAGTTCCTGATGAAGGACGGCTACAACTTCGACCTGACCTACGAAGACGCGATCCACGCCTACAACCGCCACATGGTCAGCTATCTGCGCACCTACGAACGCATGGGGCTTCAGGCGATCCCGATGCGCGCGGCCTCGGGCCCGATCGGGGGCGACAACACGCACGAGTTCCTTGTCCTCGCCTCGACCGGGGAATCCGAGGTCTTCTATGACAGCGCGATCACCTCGCTGAAGTTCGGCGACCGGGTGGTGGATTTCGACGACCGCGCGGAATGCGCGAAGATCGTCGAGGAATGGACCACGCCCTATGCCCGCACCGACGAAACGCACGATGTCGCGCTGTTCCACGAGATCCCGGCAGAGCGTCAGAAGACCAGCCGCGGGATCGAGGTGGGGCAGATCTTCTACTTCGGCACCAAGTATTCCGAGCCGATGGGCGCGACGGTGGTGACGCCCGATGGCAACCGCGTGCCGGTTCACATGGGCTCGCACGGGATCGGCGTCAGCCGGCTGCTGGGCGCGATCATCGAGGCGAGCCACGACGACAAGGGCATCATCTGGCCCGAGGGGGTCACGCCCTTCCCGGTCGGGATCGTCAACCTCAAGCAGGGCGACGGCGCGGCGGATGCCGCCTGTGAGGCCATCGAGAAGGCGTTACTGGCCAAGGGGCTTGAACCGCTCTACGACGACCGGGACGAACGCGCCGGCGCGAAGTTCGCGACCATGGACCTCATCGGCCTGCCGTGGCGGATCACGGTCGGCCCGCGCGGGCTGGCCGCCGGGAAGGTCGAACTGACCTCGCGCCGCACCGGCGAAAGCGAGGAGATGAGCCCGGAAGCCGCGGTGGCGCGGATCGCGGAAATCTACGCCGGGGTCTGATCCCCGGCGCCTGCCGCAAGCCCCCCCGAATTTTCGTCGAAAATTCGGGGCCAGGAGACCAGAGTGACCGGACGCACCCGCCCCTTCGCCGCGTTTGAATGGATGATCGCCTGGCGCTACCTGCGCGCCCGGCGGGCCGAGGGCGGCGTGAGCGTGATGACCTGGATCAGCCTGATCGGCATCACGCTTGCCGTCTTTGCCCTTGTCGCCACCTTCGCCGTCCGCTCGGGCTTTCGGGCGGAGTTCGTCGGCACCATCCTTGGCGCCAACGCCCATGTGACGGTTTACGGTCCGCTTCATCCCGATGCCGCCGGTCGCCCCACGCGGGCCATCACGGACTACACCGCGATGACGAAGCGGATCGCGGCGATCCCGGGGGTCACGACCGCGGCCCCGATGATCAAGGGCGAGTTGATGGCCACCGCGAACGGCCGCAATGCGGGCATCCAGCTTTACGGCATCGCACTGTCCGATCTGAAGCAGATCCCGCTGGTGGCCGACTCCCGACAGGCGGTCGGCAATCTCGACGAGTTCAATCAGGGCATCGCGATCGGCACGGGCGTCGCGCGCACGCTTGGCGTGACGGTCGGGGATTACGTCCGCCTGATCTCGCCCGACGGGGTCAAGACGCCCTTCGGCACCAGCCCACGGGTCAAGGCCTACAAGGTCGTCTATATCTTCTCGGCCGGACGCTGGGACATCGATCAGGTCCGTGCCTACATGCCCTTTGCCGAGGCGCAGAGCTTCTTCAACCGCGAGGGCACGGCAGACGAGATCGAGGTGATGACGAAGGACCCCGATCACGTGGACCGCCTCACGCCCGCGCTGCTGCAGGCGGCGGGCAACGAGGCGCTGATCTGGACGTGGAAGGATTCGGCGGGCAGCTTCCTGTCGGCGCTGACGGTCGAGGACAACGTGATGTTCGTGATCCTTGCCCTGATCGTGCTGATCGCCTCGATGAACATCGTCTCGGGGCTCATCATGCTGGTGAAGAACAAGGGCCGCGACATCGGCATCCTGCGCACCATGGGGCTGAGCGAGGGGTCGATCCTGCGGGTCTTCTTCATCTGCGGCGCCTCGGTCGGCACGGTGGGCACGATTGCCGGGGTCATCCTCGGGTGCCTTTTCGCGATCTACATCGACCCGATCTTTTCCTTCGTGAACTACGTCGCGGGCGGCGGCGTCTGGGATCCGTCGATCCGGGGGCTTTACCATCTGCCGGCAAAGCTCGAATGGTTCGACGTGGTCCGCGCCACCCTTCTGTCGCTGGGCCTGTCCTTCGTCGTCACGATCTTCCCCGCCCGTCGCGCGGCGCGGATGAACCCGGTGGAGGCGCTGCGCTATGAGTGATCTCGCGCTGAAGCTGACGGGGATCGAAAAGACCTATCTCAAGGGCACGCCGGGCGAAGTTGCGGTGCTGCGCGGCGCGGGGCTGACGCTCGCGCGCGGCGAGGTCGTGGCGCTTGTCGCGCCGTCGGGGGCGGGAAAGTCCACGCTTCTGCACATTGCGGGCCTGCTCGACACGCCCGATTCCGGCGGGGTCGAGATCGGCGGGGTGGACATGACCCGGCTCAACGACCGCGCGCGCACCGCGGCGCGGCGCGGGCAGGTGGGCTTCATCTACCAGTTCCACCATCTGTTGCCCGAGTTCACCGCGCTGGAGAACATCGTGCTGCCGCAACTGGCCAATGGCGCGAAGCGCGCCGTGGCCGAGGCGCGGGCGCGCGACCTGCTGGGGCGGGTTGGGGTGGCAGGCCGTGCCGATCACCGGCCGGCGGCGCTGTCGGGGGGCGAGCAGCAGCGGGTGGCCTTCTGCCGCGCGCTGGCCAATGCGCCGCAGCTTTTGCTGGCCGACGAGCCGACGGGCAACCTTGACCCCGGGACGTCGGATCAGGTGTTCGGCGTGCTGATGGATCTGGTGCGCGACACCGGCCTGTCGGCCCTGATTGCCACGCACAACATGGAACTGGCCGCTCGGATGGATCGCATCGTCCGGCTGGACGCGGGGCGGGTCGCGGCCTGAGGGCGCGACGATTTTTCGACGAAAAATCGGGGCCGGTCAGGGGGCTGGCGCGAGCGCTGCCTGGATGGCCGTGGTGAAGTCGGCGGGCGTGACGCTCAGCAGACCGGGCTTGGCCTGCGCGAAGAAGCTTTCCACCGCCGTGCCGACGTCCTCGACCGAGATGCCACGCAGCGCTGCTTCGAGGTTCATGACCGTGGCCGGGGGCGCGACGAAGAAATCGCCGGTCAGAAGGATTTCGCGCAGGCGATCCTGACGGGGTCCCTCGAGCCGCAGATGCGCCGTGACGGTGCCGCCCGGACCGGTATGGCTGCCGGTCAGGACCTCGGCGCCGCCCGGCGCGTCGATTTCGTAAACGAAGGCATCCGTCCCGATCTCTTCGTCGTGGATGCGGGCGGCGGCGGCTTCCTCTTCCGCCGTGATCGCGCCCCAAAGGGCCGAGATGCCCAGACGCTCGGCAAAGCCGTCGATGAGGGCTTGCTTGACCGCGGCCACCGGGGGCGGGGCCCCGTCGAAAAGCTGCGTCAGCGTCACCACCCGCTCCGCGCCCGAAGTCTGGCCGCGCTTGGCGAGCTTGGCCGCGGGGATGTTCAGCAGGCTGGCCATCCTGGCGCCGTCCATGTCGTAAAGGACGGTGCCCTGGTAGAAGATCGTGGTGCCGTCGAAAAAGCCCCCGGTGCCCGAGATCTTGCGCCCCTCGACCTCGATGTCGTTCCTCGGGCGGTAGCGCGCGGGGATGCCGAGCCGCGCGAGGCCCGCAGCGGCGGCCTCGCACAGCGCGGCGGCGACATCGGAGAGGGAGGACAGGCCGAGCGTGGACTGGTGGAAGACGAGTTCCCAGCCGAACTGGCCCTCATCGAGGTAGAGCGCCCCACCGCCGGTCACGCGCCGGCCGATGCCGACACCCGCCGCGCGGCAGGCGTCGAGGTGCAATTCCTGCCCGATGGCCTGATGCCGCCCGACGAGGACCGAGGGTTCGAAGGTCAGGAAGCGCAGCGTGTCGGGGGTCGTGCCGGCCTTGTGCCCCTCGATCAGCGCCTGATCGAAGGCCATCTGCGCGCGGCAGTCGCGGGTGCCGGTGTCGATGACGCGGAAGGGTTTCATGGTGGCCTCGCGCTTGGCGGACGGGCCGGGGGCGCTGCCCCCGGACCCCCGGGATATTTGGGGACAGAAAATGGGGTCAGAGGATGTCGAATTCCTCGCCCTCTTCATAGCTTTCGCCGGGGCGCAGCATGTCGAGCTGGCTGCGCACCTTGCGGATGTCCACCTCTTGCAGCGGGAAGGGGTAGCTTGCGATGTTCGAGGGCGGGCTGTCGCCGTAGGGCCGGTCGCAGGCCGAGATGTCATCTGCGAACTTGCCGGGGCAGCCCGAGGTGCGGAAGGCAATGCCCGCGCCCACGATCGCGTCAAGTTCGGAGCGGGGCATGCCGAAATCCGCGATCCGGCCCTGATCGTCGAATGTCATGTGCTCCACCCGCACGCCGCAGTAATCGACGAGATAGCGGGCCAGCTGGACGCGCCGCCACTGATCGCGCGGAGTGGCGGGCAGGTGGTCCATCAGGCTGCCCTTTTCCGGGAAGAAGCAGAACATGTGGCTGTGCCCGCCCATGTCCACGAGGCGCTGGATCAGGGTCATCACCTCGTGTTCCGTCTCGCCCATGCCGACGATGATATGGGCGCCGAACTTCTGCGGCCCGAAGATGTCGCGGGCGTCTTCGAGGATCTCCCAGTATTTCTTCCAGCTGTGAGGCGATTGCACGCCCTTGCCGCGAGTGCGGTCGAACAGCTCGGGGGTGGCGGCGTCGAGCGCCACGGTGAAGATGTCGGACCCCATGTCGCGCAGGCGCTGCACGTCTTCGCGCGTCATGGTCTGGGGGTTCGACAGGATCGAGATCGGGATGCGGTCGGGGTCGATCCGGTCTGTCCATTTCCTGAGCACCGTCACCGTGTCCGCATCCGAATTCGGATGGGTGATCATCGAGATGCACATGCGGTGAAAGGGCGTGTCCGGATCGCGGGCGATGCGGTCCACGATCTCGTCCATCGAGACGGCGGGCCAGTCCACGCGGATGAAGTTGCGGTCGGCGTAGTTGCGTTCGGCCTCGCGGTGGCGGGCGAGGCCGCAATAGGCGCAGTTGGCGCGGCAGCCCTCGGGGTAGGTGAGCAGCAGGTTGAGGCAGCGCGTGCAGGAGCAGCGGTGCATCTGCCCTTCGACCAGCCCCAGCGTGATCGCGGCGGCGGTGGACATCTGCACGTAGTCGGGCGAGCGCATGTGGGGCGTCATCACCCGGTAATCGGGGCGGTAGAGGCCGTAGGGCTGGATGTCGGCATCCTTGACAGGTTTGCCATTGCGGAACGGGGCCGGCACCTTGCCGGGCGCGCGCGGCTCCATGACGTCATAGGCGTTGAAGTCGCGGCCATTCACGCTTGGGCCGGGAAGGGCGCCTTCGGGTTTGAGGCAGGTCATGCGGGTTCTTTTACCTCCCTTGGGGATTGGGCCGGTGTCCGGCTCCAGTATTTGTCATAGGCGATCCAGCCTTGGCGGAGCGCGGCATCGTCGGGTCTGCCCTGCGCATAGGCGGCGAGAAGCTCGCGGCGGCGGGTCAGGGCGAGGGCGATCGAGGGGGCGAAGAGGTCGGTGGCCTCTTCGGCGTAGTCGTCGGGGGCTTTGGCGTCGCCCTTCAGAAAGGCGGCAGCCGCCTGTCCGGCCATGCGGCCCGACAGGACGGCCGCGTTGATCCCGGCCCCGGTGATCGGGTTCACGAGGCCCGCGGCATCGCCCGCCAGCAGAACCTGCGTCGGGCCCAGCCGGGCGGCGAGGCCAGTGATCCCGCCCACGGGGATCAGGCCCCCGGTGTGGGCATGGATCTTCGGGCCGACGCGACGGGCGGCCAGCAGTTCGGCGTGCAGCTCGTCCAGAAGCGGTTTCAGCAGGTGCTTCTTTTCCGGCGCGATGCCGAGGCCGAGATTGGCGACCTTGCCCTTGGGAAAGAGCCAGGCATAGCCGCCCGCGATCTCGGGGCGCAGGAAGATGTCGGTGGCATCATGCGCAGAGATCAGGTCCACGGTGATCTGGCGCGTTTCCATCAGGTCGATGTTCGGCAGGCCGACGGCTCGGCCCACAAGGCTGCGCGGGCCGTCGGCGCCGATCAGCACGCGCGGGGAAAGCGTGGTGCCGCAGCCCAGCGTGCAGGTGCCGTCGGGGGCGACAGTGCGCAGCGCGGTGGCAAGGCGGATGTCGGCCCCGGCTGCCGTGGCGCGCGCGACCAGTGCGGCGTCAAAGGCGGCGCGGTCGATCATGTGGCCGCGGAAGTCGGGGGTGATGTCGGCGGCGGCCTCGCGCACGTAGGTCGCCATCGTCGTGATGTCTTGCACGCGGGCGGTCGAGACGGCGGCGGTCTCCACGCCCAGCATCATCGGCACGAATTCCGCGCATTGCACCGGCAGGCCCGCCTGCGCCCGCCGGTCGATGGCGATCACGCGCGCGCCGCCCGCGGCCGCGGCTTCTGCCGCGGCGGCCCCAGCCGGGCCGAGGCCCACGACAAGCACATCTGCCCGCGCGACGCTCATGCCGCGCAGGACCGCAGCTTGAGACCCGCGCCCTTGCCGAGGCTCGCACCGATCTTGATGGAACAGCAGGCGTGTTCCTGATGCCAGTCGCGCCCGGTGGCCTGGGCCACCTGCACCGCGCCTTCGGCCGGGAAGGCGATGCCGTCAAGGCCCGCCATCACCGCATAGGCATCGGTCACCTGCTTGTGCCGCCCCGCGGGCCGGGCACAGCCCAGCAGCACCTGCCGGTCGCCCATCTTCGCGCGGGCATCGAGGAAGATGTGGCCCACATCCGAGGTCTCCGGCGTCTTGAAGGTTCCGGGCCTCGCGTAGAACGGCATGATGACGACCAGCACGAGCGCGTTCACCGGATGGCGGGCCACGATGTCGAGCGCGCGGGATTCCCCACGCAGCTCGCCATAGTGCAGCCCGATGACGATATGGGGTGAGACCTCCATCCGCGTTGCCGTAAGGGCGGCCAGCGTCGCCTCGAAATCCTCGACCGGGCGGTCGAGGTGATAGACCTGCCGGATCGTGTCGTCCGAGCCGATCACGTCCATCATCGCGGTATCGACGCCCGCCGATTCCATCCGCCTTGCGCCGGCCTCGTCCGTCAGGGCGGTGTGGATGGCGATCTTGAGGTCGGGAAAGTCGCGCTTCAACCCCTCGATCACCGGGTAGAAGCGGTCGTAATGGATCTCGTTGCGCCGGTTCGACCCGCCCGAGAGCAGGAAGCCCTGGAGCCCTTGCAGCAGGATGAGGTCGCGGACCTTCTGGTCGAGGATCTCGGGCTTCACCGCCGGGATCATCGGCTCGAGGATCTTGGCCTGGCAATGGTCGCAATCCAGCGCACAGCCGCCCGCCGTGATGGAAAAGGCGGGGAAGGAGTTCTTGCCGCAGCCCTTCACGTCCGAGGTGTCGTATTCCTTGAAGGTGGGCGTGGAAAAGCGCAGGGCCGGCAGGGGGCGGCTTTGCGCGGCGGCCTGCATCTTGGCCACGAGGGCGGCATCGAAGCTGCAATCCTCCAGCGCCTCGATCTGCCCAAGTCGTTCGAACCAGTCGCTCATCGCCACTCCTCCACGGCGTCGGCCTGTCAGGCCGGTTGCAGATCTGTCGTTTCGCGCAGGACGGCGGCGGCGATGTCGTCGATACGGTCGCGGACGGGGCCGTCGTTGCGCGGGTCTTGCAGGGTCGTGAACCAGGCCGGGTCGCGATCTTCCTCCTCCACGAGGTCGCAATCGAGCGTGGTGAGGAGGGCCGTCGCCTCCTCCGGCAGTCGGTCGGGGATCGCATGGCCCGCCAGCCGCCCCCAGAGAAGCGTCCAGAACCGTGCGACCGTCCAGGGATTGTAGCCGCCACCGCCCAGCACGACGGTGGCCGGCGCCAGCGGAACAAGGCGCAGGATGGCATCGGTCAGGGCGCCATTCGACAGCGCGAGGGACGACAGCGGATCGCCACAGAGCGGATCGGCGCCGCAGGTCAGCACCATGGCGTCGGGCCGAAAGGCGCGGGTCAGCGGCAGGACCGCCGTGTCGATGAGGCGGTCGAACTCGCTGTCGTTGAGCGCGCGCGGCACCGGCAGGTTGCGGGCGTGACCGCCCGCGCGGTCGTGCAGAGTGCCGCTGAAGGGCCAGCGATTCTCCTCATGCAGCGAGATCGTCATCACCCGGGGATCTTGGGCAAAGGCGGCCTCCACCCCGTCGCCGTGATGGGCATCGAGGTCGATGTAAAGAACCCGCGACGTGCCGGCATCCAGCAGGGTCAGGATGGCGAAGACCGGATCGTTGAAGAAGCAAAAGCCGTTCGCCCGCGCGCGCATCCCGTGATGCGTGCCCCCGGCCGGATGGAAGGCAAGACCATGGGCAAGCGCATGTTTTGCCGCAAGGATCGACCCGCCGACCGACGTCGCCGCCCGCTGGAAGAGGCCGGGGAAGACCGGGTTCTCCATCGTTCCGATGTTGTAGACTTCGCGGGCGTCCGGCGACACGCGCCCCGCCGCCTCCGCGTCCCGAAGCGCGTCTATGTAGTCCGGCGCATGGAACCGGCGCAGGGCGTCCAAGGATGCCTGCGGGCTTTCGAGATAGGGGGTTGTCTCGGTGAACCACCCGAGGTGCCGGGCAATCGTCATCACCGGGCCCACACGCGCGATGGCCAGCGGGTGGTTCCCGCTGTAGCCGGTCGCCCGGTAGATTTCGGAGCTGATGAAAGCAGGGGCCATCAGGGTCTTTCGGAGCCGGAGCGAGCGCCCGGGAAGGGACTCACTCAAATATTCCGATTTTTGCCTATGTTGGCAACGCCTTTGTGGACCGGCCTGCGTGGACGCCGAATCTGGGCCTGGCCAGCCCCCTTGTCGGACGGGCAGGGCGAGAGGGCGGGAGGCTTGCAGGGGCGCTTCGGAAATTGCGCCGCAGAGATCGTTCGCGGAAGAACCTTGCCAAAACAGGCGGGGGGCACGAAAATTTGTATCTTGCCGCAGAAATGTGCAAGTTTCGTGAATTTTGCGCTTGCGGTGTTTGTTGAGTGGCCGTAGATAGCGCTTCACCGACGCTGCGACGTGTTGGTTGGCGGCTCTGATGGGTTGCTGGATGGAGATGAGGCAGGCGGGCGCGCCGCGGGAATGTGGCGCCTCGGTTTGTTT
>JAGWVA010000048.1 GCA_028875855.1 Paracoccaceae bacterium | reverse complement strand
GCACGGCTCCAGGCCCTCACGGACGCATTGGAAAAGGAGCGCGTGCTGGAGGGTGAGACACTCGCGCGCTTGCTTCTGGAACCGCTGGACGCAGCCTTCTCACCGCGCTCGAAGGAAGCAACGCCAGCGCCGATGGCGCCATCCGGCTGGCCTACCCTGCACGTGTCCTCGGACGGAGACGAGACCGCAGCAGACGCATAGGAAGCCGTATCTCAAAGGCCCTCGTTTGCCTTTCTCCCTTCTTCCGGGCCGCCACCGCGGCCCGGCCCTTTCCAGATCTTTTCGCAGTCTTCAGTATCTGTATTGTTCCAGATTTTTTTTCTTTTCTTTTAGTTGGCCTGAAGTAGCAGCTTTCCTTTCTTCCCTCTTTATGAATCGGACAGGTTAATTTTTTCACTTCTTCTTTTCTTTGGATTGGGAGGTATTTTACCTTGCGCTTTTCGGGAATCTTCGCCTGCGGAGCTTTTTCGATATTCCCCAAATCCCTCAAGGAGCTTTTTTTTCAAGGATCGGCTTCTGAATGAGCCGCCTCCAAACTCCCATGCACCTTCGGCCACCAGCAGGCGCACGGGGCCTGGGCTCGTATCGGTGCAGAGAGCGAAGAACAAACCTCGCCGGAATTCTCGGCTACGGCACTCACCAGTGAACCGACGAACGTGCAAAGTCGCACGACCTGTAGATAACAGGGGTGACGGGACCCTGCGGGGTAAGCCACAGACCTTGGGGAGCTTTTCGGACATGGATCTCTATTGGAAGCCACAAGCTCGACAGCTGCTCGCATGCTCTCCGACAACTTTACGGCAACTTTTCTCGGCCGGTGAGCCTTCGTAGCACGGTTCTCGCAAGGCGACCGGCGCGCCAACAAGGACTCCCGGAGGTCGCGTCAGACTTTCCCGAGGCGACAGGCAAAGACAGCCTAAAACCAATTTTACGGATAATTCTCTGCAGGAAAAACTTTTGCCAAACGAGTGAACGGACTTTGCTCGCGGCGGAGCACCCAATAGCCCCGGATTCGGCGTCCATTCAGCCCCAATTTCTCAGTTTTTTGCACTTTTCAGGTTGATTTCGAAGAATTTCGCTTTCTGCCCAATCACTGCGCGAGGTAAAATGATCACAACGCAAAGAGCAGGGCATTTGTCCTTGGAATTCAGGAGAACGCGGCCGATGGCACGCGAACGGAAGAGGCATGTAGAGCGGAAGGAGGGCAGCGCCGGACCGGCGCAGGCCCTCCTGCCGCGTGCAGACTCAGCCGCCACAATCTCTCCAGCCAAGGGCCGCGCAACAGCCAACCGGGTCGTGAACAGGAGGGGCGCTTCAGACCTCGATCGCCTGCGCGCCGCCCGGGAAACTGTTGCGGCGCTCGTGTTGCGCGATCCGGTCTACGCACCGATCTTCAAACGCCTCGACGATGAGATCGCGGCCGAGGAAGCGGCACTGTCACAGGATGTCGTCGCCCGTGCGCGCGCTCTCCTGCGTCACAGGGCAACCGGAGCCAGCAACTCCTGAAGCATCTGCAGCGAAGCGCCATCTCCGTAGCGTTCACGCCCCAGGCTATGGCCCATAAGGTCTCTTCGGATGCGTTCATCGATCTTTGCGGCAAGCATACGGTCTTCGAAACTGTGTCTCAGGCCGTAGAGCGAATGCCCGCTCGTCTCCAGCAATCCGTTCTCACGCAGATATTTGTTCACCGTCGCGCTGAGCCCGGCCGAATTCACCCGATATCGCGGAAAGCCGTCCGGAAATTGCCGGAAGGCTTCCAGCGACACGCCAAGGAGAGGAAGGATCCTTACGGCATTCTTCGATTTCAACTGCCGATCCACCGGCGCCAAGGCAAGATGCGGAACGTTGGCGTCAAGACGGATTTCCTGAGGAGTCAGCGCCGCAAGCTCGCTTGGGCGCGCCCCGGTGTTCACCATCCCGATCAAAATGGCACGGGCCTCCGGGTTCAAGCCGTCGAGCGCTCCATCGGCCAAGAGGCGATCCTTGATCCACCCAGTGGAAAAGGGCGGTCGGCGCCCAGCGGTCCCTTCCTTGAAGGTAAGCCCCGACAGCGGAAGATCGAGCTTCAGACGCCTCCTTTCGTTCACCAGCTTGAGCACCTCTCCGAGGTGAACGAGGTCCTTGTTTGCCGAGTTTGCCGTCAGTCGGTCCGCCTCGAGCCGCTGCATCCACCACTCTCGGAAGTCGAGCATGTCATCCCGAGAAATGTCTGAGATCGCCTTGTCCCCGATTACAGAGATGAAATTCCGGATGGCTTTCACGCGCGGGTTACGCCATCGCCGCATCTGATCGTGGCTCTTGCCGAGGATCAGGTCGCGCGAAAATCCCCAATACATCTCAAGTGCGCGGGAGACGGTGATCGCAGGCTCAGGCGCCCCACCCAAAACTGCCGCAGCTTCGCGGGGGTCAGCCGCGCCATATCGCTGCGCAACCGCCTCGACGCGGGCCAGAAGCTCGTCACGCGGAAGCTCTGCGATTTTGGGGGCAGGCATATAGCGAAAGCCACGGATCTTCGCGAGAGATTGCGCCGCCGCAAACCGACGTTCGGCATCTTCCACATCTCCCGCCATCTTGGCTTCCCAAGCTTCGAGCTGATGCTGCCAGACCAGGGACGCCTTCTGCTCGGCGACCGATTTTGAATCTGTATGCAAACTGACATAGATCGAATCGCGAGGCTCTACGGCCCTGTAGCGAACTGGAACCCGACGACGAAGATGATACGTGTTGTTGCGCTTCATCAGCATTTGCCGCATCCCGACAAGACCATTCTGTGCAGCAGGATGTGTGGCAAAATGTGGGGCAAATCAATAGGCCGACGACGCGTCAGGAGCCATCCCACCAGCCATAATATTGATTATTAATAGAAAATTTTGAGGTTTAGGGATTTTTTTGGCGGAGCGAGAGGGATTCGAACCCTCGAGACGGTTCCCCGCCTACACACTTTCCAGGCGTGCGCCTTCGACCACTCGGCCACCGCTCCGTGAGGCGCTCTTTAGCCTCAGGCACACGGGGGGCGCAAGGGGGCGCGGTGGGAAAAGCGCCCCCGGAGGCGAGGTTGGTGCGTTCGGGCTCAGACCGTGATGCGCGAGCCAAGCTCGACCACGCGGTCGCGCGGCAGGTGGTAGAACTCGCTCGGGTCCGCGGCGAACCGGCCGATCGAGATATAAAGCCGGTCGAGGATGCGCGCGAAGCCCGCGCGGCTGCCCATGATGATCTTGCGCCGGCCCAGGAAGAACGAGGTGGACATCACGTCGAACTTCAGACCGTGGCGGCGTGCAAGGCCAAGGGCGCGCGACAGGTTCGGCGTCTCCATGAAGCCAAAGCGCAGCCGCAGACGCGAGAAGTGGTCGTCCATCGGCGTGAACTCCACCCGCTCGTCCTCGGGGGCGACGGGGATGCGCATCGTCTCGACCGTCAGGATCACGTTCTTCTCGTGCAGCACGCGGTTGTGCTTGAGGTTGTGCAACAGCGCCTGCGGCACGGCCGAAGGATCGGAGGTGAGGAAGAAGGCCGTCCCCTCCACCCGCTTCACGGTGGCGGAATCCGCGATGGAATGGGCAAAGCCGTCCATGTCCACCTTCTCCTTGCTCTCGCGCGCCAGCACAAGCTGCGTGCCGCGCCACCATGTCCACATGATCAGCGCGAAGGTGAAGGACAGGATCAGGGGCACGTAACCGCCTTCGGGCACCTTGGTGAGGTTCGACATCAGGAACGTCCCTTCCAGCAGGAAGAAGGGCGCGACGCCGGGCAGCAGCAGCCAGAGCGGGTATTTCCAGCCCCGGACCGAATAAATCACGCCCAGCGTGGTATCGACGATCATCGCCCCCGTCACCGCGATGCCGTAGCACGAGGCCAGCGCCTCGGAGCTGCGGAAGGACAGCACGAAGAACAGCACGCCCCCCAGCAGCAGCCAGTTCACCACGGGCACGTAGATCTGCCCGCTCTGGCGTTCCGAGGTGTGCACGATCGACATGCGCGGCAAGAGGCCAAGCGCGATGGCGGCGCGCACCATGGAATAGGCGCCCGTGATGACCGCCTGCGCCGCGATCACGGTGGCGACGGTCGCCATGCCGACAAGGATCGGCAGCGCCCAATGCGGCACCATCAGGAAGAACGGATCGGATACGGTGCTTGGGTCCGACAGCACCATGGCCCCCTGCCCGAGGTAGTTCAGCACCAGCCCCGGGAAGACCAGCCCCAGCCAGGCGATGCGGATCGGCGCGCGGCCGAAATGGCCAAGGTCGGCGTAAAGCGCCTCGGCCCCGGTCACGGCCAGAAAGACGGCGCCCAGCACGATGAAGGCCACGACGCCATGGCGGAAGATGAAGTCGATCCCGTACAGCGGGTTGAAGGCCAGCAGCACCTCTGGGTCGCCAACGATGTGGCGCGCCCCGATCAGGCCGAGCGTGATGAACCAGACCCCCATGATCGGACCAAAGGCCGCCGAGATCGCATGGGTGCCGTGGCGCTGCACCATGAACAGGCCCACGAGAATCGCGATGGTGATCGGAAGCACGAATTCCTCGAGCGAGGGCGCGAGCACGCCAAGCCCCTCGACCGCCGAAAGCACCGAGATCGCCGGCGTGATGACCGCATCGCCCAGAAAGAGCGAGGCCCCCGCGATGCCGAGGCCAAGGACCGCCAGCGACCGCCGCCCGATGGCAAGGCGCGACAGCGTGTAAAGCGCAAGCACCCCGCCCTCGCCCCGGTTGTCGGCACGCAACAGGTAGATGACGTATTTCACCGTCACCACCAGCGTCAGCGACCAGATCAGCAGCGACAGCACGCCAAAGACATCCGCGCGCAGCAGGCCGTGGCCCGCGACCGGACGCAGCGCCTCGCGCAGGGCGTAAAGCGGGCTGGTGCCGATGTCGCCATAGACGACGCCGATCGCGCCGATGGTCAACGTGGTCAGGCCGTGCTTGTGGCCGTCGTGGTCCGAGGTCTCCGCCTCTTCTTCGGGTCCGGTAAGGAGATCGGCGCCTTCGGGAAGGTCACGCAGCTTGCTGGGGGCCATTCTTTGCCTTTCGTCTTTGCCGCGTTGTCGGTCAAACGGTGATATGGGAGCCCAGCTCCACGATCCGGTCCCGCGGGAGCGAGTAGAACTCGCTCGGGTCCAGGGCAAAACGGCCAAGCGCAATGTAGAGCCGGTCGAGAACCCGTCCCCAGCCCGCACGCCCGCCCGCGATGATCTTGCGCCGCCCGAGGAAGAACGACGAGGACATGACGTCGAACTTCAGCCCCTGGCGGCGGGCCTGCACCAGCGCCTTGGTGACGTTCGGCGTCTCCATGAAGCCGAAGCGCAGGCGCAGGCGGGCGAAATGCTCGTCGATGGGGGCATAGTCCACCCGCTCTTCGGCCCGCGCCATCGGCACGCGCAGCGTCTCGATCGTGACGATGACGTTACGCTCGTGCAGCACCTGGTTGTGCTTGATGTTGTGCAACAGCGCCTGCGGCACGGCCGAGGAATCCGAGGTGAAGAAGAAGCCCGTGCCGCGGGCGTGCATGACCTCGGAGGAGTCGCGGATCGAATGGACAAAGCCGTCGAGGTCCACCTTCGCCCGGCTTTCGCGCGCCATCACAAGCTGGACGCCGCGCCACCATGTCCACATCAGAAGCGCCAGCGCCGCCGCCAGCGTCACCGGGACATAACCGCCGTCGGGCAGCTTCAGCAGGTTCGAGGCCAGGAACACCAGTTCCAGCGCCAGAAGCGGCGCGACGATGACGGCCACCAGCCAGACCCGGCTGTGCCAGCCCCGCAGCGCCAGCACGACGGTCAGCACGGTGGTCACGATCATCGTGCCCGTCACCGCGATCCCGTAGGCCGAGGCCAGCGAGGACGAGCTGCGGAACGACAGCACGAGCAGGATCACCCCGAAGAACAGAAGCCAGTTGATCGCGGGAATGTAGATCTGCCCGCTCTGCTGTTCCGAGGTGTGGCGGATCGACAGGCGCGGCAGGAACCCAAGCTGGATCGCCGAGCGCGTCATGGAATAGGCGCCCGTGATCACCGCCTGCGAGGCGATGACGGTGGCGACCGTCGCCATCAGCACCAGAACCGGCAGCAGGGCCTTGGGCACCAGCAGGAAGAACGGGTCCCTCACCGCCATCGGGTTCGACAGCACCAGCGCCCCCTGCCCGAGGTAGTTCAGCACCAGCGCGGGGAAGACCAGCCCGAACCACGCAAGCCGGATCGGCGCCTTGCCGAAATGGCCGAGGTCGGCATAAAGCGCCTCGGCCCCGGTCACGGCCAGAAAGATCGCCCCCATCACCACGAAGGCCAGCGGCCCCTCGGACACGAGAAAGGCCGCCGCATGCACCGGGTCGAAGGCCACAAGGATCGCCGGGTCATGCAGGATGTTGACCACGCCCGTCCCGGCAAGGATCAGGAACCAGACCGCCGTGATCGGCCCGAAGGCCGCCGACACCGCCCCGGTGCCCCGGCTTTGCACCATGAACAGCGCGACCAGAATGCCCAGCGTGATCGGCACGACGAATTCGGCCAGCCCCGGGGTCACGAGTTCCGCCCCCTCGACCGCGGACAGAACCGAGATCGCGGGCGTGATGATCGCATCGCCGAAGAACAACGCGGCCCCGGCGATGCCAAGGCCCAGAACCCAGAACGACCGATGGCCAAGCGCGAGGCGCACCAGCGTGTAAAGCGCCAGAACCCCGCCCTCGCCCCGGTTGTCGGCGCGCAGCAGGACGGTGACGTATTTCAGCGTCACGATGATGACGATCGTCCAGATCAGCACGGAAATGACGCCGATCACCTCGGCCCGCGCCAGACCGTCGCTTGAGACCGCGCGCAGGGATTCCCGCACCGCATAGATCGGGCTCGTGCCGATGTCGCCATAGACGACCCCGACGGCACCAAGCGTCAGCGCCGCGACGCCGCTCTTGTTGTGATCCGAATGATCGTCCTTGCCATCCTCTAGGGCATCGACATCCGTGCCTTCCGGCACATCGCGCAAGTTGGCTATCATACGTTTCCGTTCGTCGCGCGCAGCACCATCGGGGTCATCCCCGAAGCCTTGTCCCCATGGGTCGCAAGGTGGCGCACCGATCCGGCTCCATGTTGCACGCCGCAGGAGGGCGCAGACAGCGGCGGCGAGACGACTCGACCGCACGAAGCGCGATCTATGCGCGAATTCGTGATTGCTGCAAGTGCTCTAACATGGAAACGACGCGTTTCAGTCTTCCAGCAAGATCGAGACGCGGCGGTTTTGGCGGCCCTTTTTCTCGATCTTTCCGATGGTTACGCGTCCGATCTCACCTGTGCGTGCGACATGGGTGCCCCCGCAGGGTTGAAGATCGATCTGCTGGTCCCCCTGCCCGATCCGCACCAGCCGGACCCGGCCCTGCCCGCGCGGAGGCTGCACCGACATGGTCTTCACCAGCCCCGGATTCGCATCAAGCTCGGCTTCCGTGATCCAGTCCTCGGTCACCGGCAGATCGCGGTCGATCAGCGCGTTCAGCTCGGCCTCGAGCGCGGCGAGGTCCTCGGGCGGGTCGGGCATGTCGAAATCGAGCCGCCCCTTCTGCGGGCCGATCTGGCCCCCCGTGACCGGCAGCGGGATCACCACCGACAGAAGGTGCAGCGCGGTATGCACGCGCATGTGCCGGTGGCGGCGGTCCCAGTCGAGCGTCTGGGTCACCTGCGCGCCCACCGGCGGCATGGGTCCCGGCATGGCGGGAACCAGCACGACCGTGTCGCCCTCGCCCTTCACGGCGGTGGCGACCTCCATCTTCGGGCCGCCCGGCCAGGACAGCCAACCGCTGTCGCCCGGCTGACCGCCGCCCGTGGCGTAGAAGATCGTCCGGTCCAGCACGACCCCGCCTTCGGGCGTCAGGGCCACGACGACGCCCGGTGCGGCGTCAAGATAGGGATCGGCGCGAAACAGGAGTTCGGTCGGCATCACTTGTCCTCCGCTACGGGATCGGGATCGGCGTCCGGGGTTTTCAGCTCCGGCGCGTCGGGGGATGGCGCGGCACCGCTCCCGGATGCGGGCGCGGATGCGGCGGGCTGCGGCGGCGGGTCGCCGCGCAGCACCTCGGGATTGCGCAGCCAGATGTCGCGTTGGGCGAAGGGGATCTCGATCTTTTCCTTCGCGAAACGCTCGGCGATCTGGTGATTCAGCTCGGTCTTCACGTCGAGGATGAAATTCACGTCGCGCAGGATCACCCGGATCTCGAAGTCGAGCGAATCCGCCCCGAAGCCAGCAAAGACCACCTGCGGCTTGGGGTTCAGCACGACCAAGGGATGGCCCTCGGCAATCTCGCGCAGGATGCGGTCCACCCGGCGCGTGTCGGTGCCGTAGGCCACGCCCACCGGCACGATCAGCCGGCCCACGCGGCTGAACTTGGTCATGTTCGTCACCGTGCCGGTGATGAGGTTCGAGTTCGGCACGATCACGTCGGCGCGGTCGAAGGTCTCGATCCGGGTCGAGCGGACCGAGATCGACCGCACCGTGCCCTGCACCCCGCCCGCCTCGATCCAGTCGCCCTCGCTCACCGGGCGCTCGATCAGCAGGATCACGCCCGAGACGAAGTTGGAGACGATGTTCTGAAGACCAAAGCCGATGCCGACCGACAGCGCGCCCGCGACGATTGCAAGGCCCGACAGGTCGATGCCGGCCGCCGTGATGGCGATCAGCGCCGACAGCACGATGCCCAGATAGCCCAGCCCCGCCACGATGGCGTTCTGCCCGCCAAGGTCGATCTTCGTCTTGGGCAGCACCGTCGTCTTCAGCGCCCCCTGCACCAGCCGCGTCGCCCCGTAGCCGATGGCGAACAGCGCCGCGAAGGTCAGGAAGTTCGCGGGCGAGATGCGGGTGGAGCCGACCGAGAAGCCCTGCGCAAAGCGGCTCCAGACCTCGGCCAGATCCGATGTGCGCGCGCCCCAGACCAGCGCGAAGACGGGCAGCGCCAGCATCGTCAGCGTGAAGCCGACCGCGACGGGGACAAGGCCGCCGTCCTCGGCCTCGGGGATGCGGGCGATCCAGCGGTAAAGGTCGTCGAAGAAGCTGTGGATGACGACCAGAAGCCCGATCAGCGCCAGCGACAGAACGGTGGGAAGGATCGCCCCGCGCGCCGCCGCGATATAGCCGATGGCACCAAAGACCGGGGCGCCGATCGCGACCACCATCACCGCCCGCCCGATCAGGGCGATCAGCCGGTCACGATAGCTCGCGCGCTCGTCCTCGGTCACGGTGGCGCCCGCATGGCCGCCATGAACGCGCATCAGGCGCGCAAGACGGAAAAGCGCGAGCCCCGCCAGCAGGATCACCGGGAAGCTCAGCACCGCGTTGGCGGCGGCAAGGGAGGTCTCGGACCCCTGCCCCGCGAGGATCGCCCGGCGCAGGATGTCGAGCGCGAACAGACCGCCAAGGAAGGCCGCGTGCAGCCGCCCCTCCGCCTTCCGCTCGGGCGGCAGGTCGAGAACACCGGGCGCCTCGCCCTGCGGGAACATCTGCCCCCCCAGCCAGAGCGCGGTGAAGAGGAAGGTGGGCATCACCATCAGCACGCCCAGCAGGCGCTGTGCCTCGGGGCCGATCATCGCCGTGGAGGTGACCGCGCCCACAAGCGCCGCGACCCCCAGGAGCGGAACGGCGATCTCGCTCAGCGAGGCGATCAGCATCAGCACCTCGCGCCCCCGGTCGGACACGCGCGCCGAGAGCCTGCGCGAAAGCTGTTCGACCCAGCGTTTGCCGCGCCACAGAAGCAAGCCCGCCACCAGCAGATAGCCCAGGATCAGCGGCACGTTCGAGGCGAATTCGGCCCGCCGGGTCGCAATTGACCAAGCATCCGACACCTCTGTCCACAGCTCGCTTGCCACCCCGCTCAGCACGTTCAGCGCGGCGGGCCAGTTTGCCGGGTTCACCGGCGAGGGCCCCAGATGCATCAGCGCCGCCGCCTGGCGGGTGCGCACCACGTTGTCGATCTCGCGCACGATCCCGTCGGCCCGGCTGAAGGCCTCGTCCGCCGCAAGGCCCGGGGCCTGCAACTTGGCAAGCTGGTCGTTCAGCTCCTTGCGGCGCGTCGCGATCTCGGGCGCTTCGGTCTGGTCCTTGGCCGGCACCGGGCCAAGCGCCGCGATCTGCTGTTGCAGCGTGGCGATGCGCGCCTTGTTGGCGTTCTGCGCATCCTGGAACTGGCTGCGCCAGCCGACCACCTGCCGGCGCAGGAAGTCCAGCTCGATGTTCGAGGTGGTGGGCTTGGCGATGGTCGTCTCGGCCCGGGTCGCAAAGCTTTCCCAGGTCTTGTAGTTGGGGGTCTTCGCCTGCTCGGCGCTTTGGGCCTGAACGGCCACCGGCACCGCCGCAGGCATCGCCGCAAGCGCGATCAGCACGAGGGCTGCGCGCAGGGCCCACAGAAGCCGCGCCATCACCCCTCGAACACGCTGGGCAAGCCGCGCGGGGCGGCATCCAGCCATGCGGGAACGGGCAGGCCCTTTTCCTTCAGGAAGGCCGGGTTGAACAGCTTGGACTGATAGCGCGTGCCATAGTCGCACAGGATGGTGACGATGGTATGGCCCGGCCCCATCTCGCGCGCCATGCGCATCGCGCCAGCCACGTTGATGCCGGACGATCCGCCAAGGCACAGCCCTTCGTGCGCCAGAAGGTCGAAGACGATGGGCAGCGCGTCGCTGTCGGGGATGCGCCAGGCCATGTCGGGGGTGAAGCCCTCGAGGTTGGCCGTGATCCGACCCTGCCCGATGCCTTCGGTGATCGACGAGCCCGGGCTGTCGAACACGCCCGAGGTGTAATAGCTGTAAAGCGCGGCGCCCTCGGGGTCGGCAAGGCCGATCTTCACGCCCTTGGGCTGAAGCGCCATGCCGATCCCCGCCAGCGTGCCGCCCGAACCCACCGCGCAGACGAAACCGTCCACCTTGCCGCCGGTCTGTTCCCAGATCTCGGGGCCGGTCGTCTCGATATGGGCCTGCCGGTTGGCGATGTTGTCGAACTGGTTGGCCCAGATCGCGCCCTTCGGCTCGGTTCTGGCCAGCGCTTCGGCAAGGCGGCCGGAATAGCGCACGTAATTGTCCGGGTGCTTGTAGGGCCGCGCCGGAACCTGCACCAGTTCGGCGCCCGCCAGCCGCAGCATGTCCTTCTTTTCCTGGCTCTGCGTCTCGGGGATCACGATGACGGTCTTGAACCCCATCGAGGCGCCGACCAGGGCAAGGCCGATGCCGGTATTGCCTGCCGTGCCCTCGACGATGGTGCCGCCCGGCTGCAACTGGCCCTTCGCGATCGCGTCACGGATGATGTAAAGCGCGGCGCGGTCCTTCACCGACTGGCCGGGGTTGAGAAATTCCGCCTTGCCGAGGATCTCGCACCCCGTCGCCTCGCTCGGTCCACGAAGGCGGATCAGCGGCGTGTTCCCGACGGCCGCGGCGAGGTCTTTGCGAATATGCATGGGCTGGCCTTTCTCTTGCTCATCCTGTGATAGGCGCGCGACCCGGCGAACTCAAGCGCGCGGGGCGCTCACGTCACCGGCATCGCCCCCGCCTCGGCACGCAGCCGCGCACGGTGAAGCGCAAGCCATTGAACGGTCAGGATCAGGGGCGCGTTCTGGACCTCGCCGCTGTCCATCAGCGCCATCAGCCGGTCGAACGAGACCACATGGCTGCGGATGTCCTCATGCTCTTCGGCGATGCCGTGCACGCCCGCCGCCCCGTCGGGCAGATCGGCGATGCCGACGTAGGAATAAAGATACTCTGCCGCGATCCCCGGCGTGGGGTAATACTGCGCGACCTTCCACAGTGCGCCGAGCGTCAGCCCCGCTTCCTCCTGCGCCTCGCGGTGGGCCGCCTCCTCGGGCGTCTCGCCGGGGTCGATGCGCCCGGCGATGGGCTCCAGCATCCAGGGCTGGGCGTCGCCCCGCCCGAAGGGGCCGGCGCGGAACTGCTCGATCAGCAGGACGCGGTCGCGGACGGGGTCATAGGGCAGGACCGTCGCCGCATCGCCCGACACGAAGACCGCGCGGCGCATCGTCTCGCTCATCGTGCCGTCGAAGCGGCGGTGGCTCAGGTCGTATTCCCGCACGGCGAAGAAGGCCGCATAGGGCTGCGCGAGGGCCGCCACCGTCACGTCGCCCTCTCGTGCCGCATGGCGCCGGGTGGCGGGGGCCGCGTGGCGGGCGCGCAGCTCGGCCGCCGCCTCGACCAGAAGCGACGGATAGCGCGCCCGCGCCGCCGCCTGCGGAACCGTCCCATACCCCCGCATGAAGCGCGTGGCCGCAAGAACCGCGATATCGCCCATCCGCGCGACCCAGTCCGCCAGCCGCCACGGCGCGCCGGGCGCGAGTTCCGAGACATCGGGGAAATAGACCCGCGCGTCCTGCCGCACGCCCCTTGCCGTCAACTGGACGCTGCGCGCCTCGTAGGCAAAGCCGCCCTCGTAATAGTCAAGCCGGGCCACCTCGTCCTCGGTCAGACCGCGCGCCAGAAGCCCTTCGGCCCGGGCGCCCGACTCGGCGACGATCATCGGAAAGGCGCGCCCCTCGGCCCAATAGACCGCGTGCCCCTCGAGCGTGGCGGGCACAAGATCGACCGCGCGCCCGGCGACGACCTGAAGCAGCAGGGCATGGCACAGGGTGCCGTAGAAGAAGAAATCGGCCATGCGATCCTCAGCGCCAGCGGTGGCTGACGAATTCGACGATGTATCCCGCGAGCACGCCGCCCAGGATCAGGATCGCAAGCTCGGTCTGGTTCACGAGGTAAAGCGCATATTCCAGCATCAGGCCCGCGCCATGCTGCAAGGCATCCTGCGGCCCGTGATACAGGCGGTGCATCGAGCGGATGATCATCTCGCGCCCGGCAAAGAGCAGGACCGAGAAGAAGACGATCGTCACCGCGCCGCGCAGCCCGTTGGTCAGCGCAAGCGCGTAACCCTGCCCGGCATTGGCGCCCACGATCATCCAGCCGACCAGAACGCCGATCCCGGCGTTGATGAGCGGCATGTATCCCACCGGCGTGTCCTTGGGCAGATAGGGCACGACGGCGACCGAGGCGACGAAGGCAAGGATGGCGAAGCAAAGGGCCCCGAACAGGCGGGCGGCGGTCGGCATGGCGGGCTCCGGTCTCTGAACGGCGCCAGTTTCGCCGCCACGACGGCGGAAGGCAAGGCGGAAGGCAGGCCGGAAGCGGCGGCAATGACGCCCTAATTCCCGCGCGCCGCATAGGCGGCCAGCGCGCGCTTGCGTCCGGCGTCCAGATCGACCAGCGGCCGGGGATAAAGCGCCTTGGGATCAAGCGCCCAGGACACCGGCGCGGCATCGAAATAGGCCAGCGCCTCCGGCCCCGGATCGCGCGACAGCTCGGCGATGAAGCGGCGGCGGTAGCTTGCGTCGCGGTCGAATTTCTCGGCCTGCGTGGCGGGGTTGAAGATGCGGAAATAGGGCGCGGCATCGGGGCCGGACCCGGCCACCCATTGCCAGCCCATCGCGTTCGACGCCGGGTCCCAGTCGATCAGGCAGTCCTCGAACCATTTCAGCCCGACGCGCCAGTCGGTCAGCAGGTGCTTGGTCAGGTAGCTTGCCACGATCATCCGCGCGCGGTTGTGCATCGTGCCGGTCACATACATCTGGCGCATCCCGGCATCGACGAAGGCCTCGCCCGTCAGCCCGCGCCGCCAGCGTTCGGCGTCCGCGCTGTCGTCGCGCCAGCCGAAGACGTTCCATTCCTCGCGCCAGTTGTCGGTTGCGATATGGGGCGTGTGATGCATCAGGTGCCAGGCGAAATCGCGCCAGACCAGTTCCTTGAGGAAGGTCTCGGCCCCCGCCGCGCCTTCGTTCAAAGCGCGCATGCCGGCGTGCCATATCTGGCGCGGGCCGACCTCGCCCACGGCAAGGTTTTCCGACAGGCCCGAGGTGCCGTTCACTCCCGGCAGGTCGCGCGCATCGCGGTAGCGCCCGACGCGCGCATCAAGGAACTCCGCCAGCCGCGCAAGCGCCGCCGCCTCGCCCACCCGCGCATGGGGGGCCACGACCGCCGCCCCGCGCCGCATCGCCGCCCCCAGCCGCCAGTCGGACAGCCGGTCGCTTTCGGGCCAGACCTCCGGCCCCCGCATCCGTGCCACGGTGGGCGCGGGCGCATCGACGGCGCGGTCCTTCACCGCGCGCCAGAAGGGCGTATAGACCCGGTAGAAGCCGCCCTGCCCCGTCTCGACCGTCCAGGGTTCGTGCAGGACATAACCGGGAAAGCTCTGCGCCTCGAGCCCGCGCGCCTTGAGGTCGGCCTTTACCGCCCCGTCGCGCGCCTTGGACGCGGGGTCGTAAAGCCGGCTCCACCAGACGCCCGCCGCGCCGGTTTCCGCGATCAGCCGGTCAAGCGCCGCCTGCGCCGGGCCACGGCGAAAGGTCAGCCGCGCGCCGATCCCCTCGAGCCGCGCGGCGAACGATGCGAGCGCCTCGCCCCACCGCCACTTGGGCGCGGCGCCCAGCCGCTCGGCCTCGTCATCGAGGATCGCCACCGGAATGAGCGGCCGCCCCGTCGCGACGGCGGCGGCCAGCATCGGATTGTCCGCCAGCCGCAGGTCGCGGCGGAACCATAGGATCAGCGGTCTGTCGGTCATCTCGTCCCCGGTCTTCCGACCAGCCGTCAAAGCACCTCATCGAGGGCGCGGATCAGGCGATCCACCTCGTCGCGGCTGGTGTAGTGCACGAAGGACATACGCAGCACGCCGTGGTCGGGATCAATCCCCATCGCCGTGAGCGGGCGGACGGCGTAGAAATCCCCCCCGCCCGCCATGATCCCATGCGGCGCGAGGGCGGCGGCGATCTCTTCGCCCGGACGGTCGCAGGCCAGCGCCACGGTCGGCGCGCGTCCTTCGGCCTTGCGCGGCCCCAGCAGCCGGACGTCGTTGCGCGCGGCAAGATAGTCGAGCAGGGGTTGCAACAGCCGCACCTCGTGCCCGCGCATCAGGTCATGGGCCAGCGCGCCCTTTTCGCGCGCCGACAGCCCCGCGCCGCCGTGCCGATCCGCCAGCGCCTCGAGGTAATCCGCGATCCCGGCCGAGGCCGCGACCTGCGCGTGATCGGGCCCCGCCGGGGTGAAGCGCTTGTAAAGGCTGCCGCCGTTGAAAGAGTGCCCCTGGTTCGGCAGCGCCTCGCCCAGGGCGCGCCGGATCACCATGATCCCCTGATGCGGCCCATAGGTCTTGTAGGCGGAAAAAAGGTAGATATCCGCCCCGAGCGCGCCCACGTCGGGCAGGCCATGGGGTGCATAGCTCACCCCGTCCACGCAGGCATGGGCCCCGGCAGCGTGGGCCATGGCCACGATCCCGGCCACGGGGTTGATCTCGCCCACAACGTTCGAGCAATGCGGGAAGCAAACGAGCTTGACGCGGCCATCCTCCAGCAGCGGCGCAAGGCGTGCGGGGTCAAGGTGCCCGGTCTCCGGGTCGATGCGCCATTCGCGCACCTCCACCCCCTCGGCCGCAAGACGCCGCCACACGCCGGTGTTGGCCTCGTGATCCTGATCGGTCACCACGATGGCCGCGCCCTCGGGCAGCCACTGGCGGAACGCCTGCGCCAGCACATAGGTGTTCTGGCTGGTCGAGGGGCCAAAGCTCACCTCGTCCGTCTCGACGCCAAGGATCGCGGCAAGGCGGGCGCGGGCCTCGTCCATCTCCTCGCCGCCAAGGCGCGAGGCGGCATAGGGCGCATAGGGCTGAACCTTGCGTTCGCGGTAGAAGCGGGCCAGCCGCTCGACGACCGGAGCGCAGGGATAGCTGCCGCCCGCGTTCTCGAAAAAGGCCTGCCCTTCCAGCGAGGGCTGCGTGAAGGCCGGGAACTGGCTGCGGACGAAGGAAAGATCGAGATCGGTCATGACGCATCCGGGGCATTGGGGTGGACCGCCGCGGAACTCCCTGCCCAAGGGAGCTTCCCGGGGTGGCAGGTCTTCCAGCCGAGCCGGGGCCATCGGCCCGGCAGACCCCGCGCGGGATCGACACGATTGGTAACCAGAGGCGTCGCGCGGGGCAAGGGGGGGCGCGCATGATGGGGCAAGCGCGGCCCCCGCCCGGACGGGGCCGGAGAATTCCCTTTCCCCCGCCGCCCGTCCCGGTTAGTCCGAAGGCGCAACCGAAAGGCCGAAGATGACCGTCAGCGCCCTCATCACCGCTTTCGTCACGCTGTTCGTGATCATCGAGCCGATCGGCATCGCCTCGGTCTTTCTGGCGCTGACGCGCGGGATGACGCCCGCGCGGCGCCGGTCGGTCGGTCGGCGGGCCTGCGTCGTGGCGATCGGCATCCTTGCCGCCTTCGGCCTGTTCGGTCAGGCGCTCCTGTCCTTCGTCGGGATCTCGATCGCGGCTTTCCGCATCTCGGGCGGCATCCTTCTGTTCCTGACCGCGCTCGACATGCTGTTCGAACGGCGGACCCAGCGGCGCGAGGGGCAGGTGGCGCTGGAGGACGACGATCACGACCCGTCTGTCTTTCCGCTGGCCATGCCGCTTCTCGCGGGTCCCGGCGCGATGACGACGATGATCCTGCTGATGGGCCGGACCGGACCGGGCTGGATGGGGCCTGCCGCCCTGCTGGCCACGATGGCCGTCGTGGTGGGCATCGCCTACCTGCTCTTTCAGATGGCGGGCGTGCTCAACCGCGTGCTGGGGCGGACGGGGATCAACGTGGTGACGCGGCTTCTGGGGATGCTGCTGGCCGCGCTTTCGGTGCAATTCGTGATCGACGGCGTGCGCGCGGCGGGCGTTCTGCCCGGCTGAGCCTTCCCGCGCGCGCCCCGCGCCTCCATATAGAGAGCGGGAAACGGAGGCGCGGATGAACGGCGATCTGATTGCACGGGTGCTTTACCTCGTCCTGCTTGGCGCGGCCGTGGTGGGGTCGCTGATCGTGCAAAGCCGCGGCAAGCGCAACCAGGTGTTCCAGCAGCTCTCGATCTGGGGGCTGATCTTCATCGGCGTGATCGCGGGCGTGGGGCTGTGGTCCGACATCTCTAAGAACGTGCTGCCCCAGCAGGCAAGCTTTGGCCCCGGCGGAACGGTCAGCATCCCACAGGGCCCCGACGGGCATTACCACGTCACGGTCGAGGTGAACGGCCAACCGGTGCGCTTCATGGTGGACACCGGGGCCAGCGACATCGTGCTGACCCCGCGCGATGCGCGCCGCGCGGGCATCGACCCGGGCCAGCTTGCCTATGTCGGCACCGCCATGACCGCGAACGGCACGGTCGCCACCGCGCGGGTGCGGCTGGCGTCGGTCCGCCTCGGCCCCTTCGTCACGCATGACGTGGCCGCGAGCGTGAACCGCGTCGGCATGTCCAGCTCGCTTCTGGGCATGGCCTATCTCGAACGGTTCGGAAAGATCGAGATCGCGGGCGGGCGCATGGTGCTGAGCCGCTAGCTAGCGTTCCGCCTTCTTCTGCCAGCGGCCCGATTCCTCGGACCAGTATTGCGCCGCAACGCCCGCCCCGGTCAGCGCCTTCCATTGGCCGCGCGCATGGGCAAGGGCGGCCTCGTCGGTGCCGTCGAACAGGATGCAGAGCCGCTCGAGCCTGCCCGCCTCGGCCGGGTCCACCTCGGCCCCGTCGATCGCCATCACGCAGGCGGCGGCGTTGGGGCTGTCTGTCGCGGTGGTCAGCAGCACCGGCTGATCCGCGTCATGCGGACCGCCCGCGATGCCGTGGGGCAGGAACGCATCCTCGCCCCCCTGCCACAGCCTCTGGTCCAGCCAGTCGAGCCGGGCGGCATCGCGCGCCCGGACCGCCACGCGCCAACCCTGCGCCAGCGATCGCTCGATCAGCAGCGCCAGCGCCTCCTCGACCGTCGAGCGGGTCAGGTGGTAGAAATAGGCCGCCCCCACCCTACCCCTCGTAGCCGTCGCGGATGAGCCGGTCGAGCGTGCGCACGCCCCAGCCGGTCGCCCCCTTGGGCGCAAGCGCGCTGTCGCCCTGCAAGAGCGCCGTTCCCGCGATGTCGAGGTGAATCCAGGGCGTGCCGTCCTTCACGAAGCGGTGCAGGAATTCGGCCGCCGTGATCGAGCCCGCGGGGCGACCGCCCACGTTCTTCACATCCGCGATGCGCGACTTCAGCAGATCGGCATAGGCGCTGCCAAGCGGCATCCGCCACGCGCCCTCGCCCTCGACCGCCGCGGCCTTGAGGAAGGCCGCGCAGAAGGCGTCGTCGTTGGAAAAGACGCCGGTATGCTCGTGGCCGAGCGCCACGATGATCGCGCCCGTCAGCGTCGCAAGGTCGATGATCCCCGACGGCTTGAAGCGTTCCTGCGCATACCAGAGCACATCGGCCAGCACGAGCCGCCCCTCGGCGTCGGTGTTGATGACCTCGACCGTGTCGCCCTTCATCGAGCGCACCACGTCGCCCGGCCGCTGCGCGGTGCCCGACGGCATGTTCTCCACCAGCCCGACAAGACCCACCACATTGGCTTTGGCACGCCGCAGCGCCAGCGTGCGCATCACACCCGCGACGGTGCCCGCGCCGCCCATGTCCATCGTCATCTCTTCCATCCCGCCCGCCGGCTTGATCGAGATGCCGCCGGTGTCGAAGACCACGCCCTTGCCCACCAGCGCCAGCGGCGGCGCATCCTTCGCGCCCCCCTTCCACTGCATGACGACGACCTTCGACGGGCTGGCCGAGCCCTGCCCCACGCCCAGAAGCGCGCCCATGCCCAGCTTTTCCAGCGCGTCTTCCTCGAGGATCTCGACGTCGAGTCCAAGCTCGTGCATCGCGGCAAGACGCGCGGCGAAATCGTCGGTTGTCAGGATGTTGGCGGGCTCGTTCACCAGATCGCGGGTGAAGAAGACGCCTTCGACCACGGCGGCCATGGGCGCTGCCTGCGCCGCCACGGACTCGGGCGCGGTGACGACGAAGATCACCTCGCCCGGCGCGGTCTGGGCCGCGGTCTTGTGCGCGGTGAAGGCATAGTCACGCAGCGCGAAGCCCTCGGCGATGGCGGCGGCACGCGGATGGCCGAGCGCCAGCACCGCGACCGCGGCCTTGCCGCGCGCCCGGGCGACCGCGGCGCCCGCACGGCGCGCCTCGTCAAGGCTTGCACGCGCATCGAGACGCACGACCTGCACCGCCTCGGCCTGCATCCCGGCGGGAAAGGCAAGCTCCAGCGCCTCGCCGGGTTTGAGCGCGCCGAATGCCTCCGAGGACAGCAGGCGCGACAGCGCGCCACGGGTCAGCCGGTCGATCTTGCGCGCGGGCTGGGCGATCTTGCCGCCTTCCGCCGCAAGGATCGCGATGCGGCCGGAAAAGGTAGCAAGGTCAATGTCTTCTGCGGAACGAAAGGCGATCTCTGCGGGACGGGTCATGGGGTCTCCCTGGCTTGGTGGGGGCGCCGCGGGCGCCCGCGCACGGGTTGGGACAAGCGTCGGGCGGAGCCTAGCCGCTTGCCCCCGCAATGGCCAGATACCAGTTTTACCCGCCCGGGATTTCCGCTAGGGTCGCGGCCACTGAAGGAACCGGGGGTCAGAACGTGTTGAGATTCGACAGATATGTCCTGTCGCAACTCACGACGCTCTTCGGCTTCTTCACGCTCGTGCTTGTGGCCGTCTATTGGCTGAACCGGGTCGTGCTGCTGTTCAACAAGATCGTGGGCGATGGCCAGTCGATGCGGTCGTTTCTGGAACTGTCGCTCCTGAGCCTGCCCGACGTGATCCGCACCATGCTGCCGCTCGCGGCCTTCATCTCGGCGCTTTATGTCGTCAACCGCATGTCGAGCGACAGCGAACTGGTGGTCGTGCATGCCGTCGGCGTGTCGCCCGCGCGGCTGGCGCGCCCGGTTCTGGTCTTCGGCGCGCTGGTCGCGGTGCTTCTCGCGGTGCTGTCGAACTACCTCGTGCCGGTCAGCCGGACCGCGCTTGCCGACCGGATGGCCGCGATCTCGCGCAACATCACGGCCAAGGTCCTGACCGAGGGCAAGTTCATCCATCCCACCGACGGCGTGACGCTGTTCGTGCGCAAGATCACGCCGCTGGGCGAGATGCAGGACCTGTTCCTGTCGGACGGCCGCTCGACGGTGTCGCGGACGACCTATTCGGCGCAGCGCGCGCTGCTCGTGCCGGTTGCGACGGGACCGAAGCTCGTCATGTTCGACGGCACGGCGCAGACGCTGAACCTGAAGACCGAACGGCTGTCGGTGACGCGGTTCAAGGAATCCACCTATGACATCGGCGCGCTGATCGGGAAGGCCGGCCCGCACGGGCGGGGGGTGGCGGAGCTGTCCACCTACGAACTGCTGACCGCCGATCCCGCCGCCGCGCGCGAATCCGGGGCAAGCCCCGAACAGATGCGCTATGACGGCCACGCGCGCATCGCCGAGCCGCTGACGGCGGCGGCGGCGGCGCTCATGGGCTTCGCGGTGCTGATGCTGGGCGGGTTCAGCCGCTTCGGGAACATGCGCCAGATGGCGGTGGGCGCGGTGATGCTGATCCTGTTGCAGGTGATCATCGACTGGTGCGCGGGCATGGGGCCGACGGCGCCGGGGTTCTGGGTGCTGGCCTATCTGCCGCCCGCGGCGGGCTTTGCCGCGGCCGGGGCGATGATCTGGCTTGCGGGGCGGCCGCGCCGCGCGCCCGGACCAAGCGGGACGGGAGTTGCGGCATGACGCTCAATTTCTACATCGCGCGGAAGTTTCTCTGGGCCTTCCTGATGGTGCTGGGCGGGTTCTCGGCGCTGATGGTGCTGATCGGCCTCGTGTCGGAGTTGCACCGCAATGCCTCGGCCTCGATCGGCTTTGCGCAGGCGGCGGGGCTTGCCGCGCTTGGCATGCCCGACGGGGTCTATCGCATCCTGCCGCTGGTGACGATCCTTGCGGCGATCCTGCTGTTCCTGAGCCTTGCGCGCACGAGCGAGCTTGTCGTGATCCGCGCCGCGGGCCGGTCGATCCTGCGCACCCTTCTGGCGCCGATCGTGACGGCGCTTGTGATCGGGGCGGCAGGCGTAGCCGTCCTGAACCCGATCGTGGCGGCCACGTCGAACGCCTATACGCGGCTCGAGAACCACTTTGCCAGCAGCGGCGGCAACGTGCTGTCGCTCACGCGCGAGGGGCTGTGGCTGCGCCAGTCGGGGCCTGCGGGGCAGACCGTGATCCGGGCCCAGCACGCGAGCCTTGACGGGACGCATCTGAGCACCGCGACCTTCATCACCTTCGGGCCGGCCGGCATGCCGCTCACGCGGATCGAGGGGGCGACGGCCGATCTGACGCAAGGCGGATGGGTCGTGCACAACGCCAAGATCTGGCAATTCGCCGGCGTGGCGAACCCGGAGCTTTCGGCGGTGCGACAGGCGGAGGTGACCGTGCCCTCGGATCTGACGCAGGCGCAGATCCGCGACAGTTTCGGCAATCCCGGACAGGTGCCGATCTGGCAACTGCACGCCTTCATCGAGCGGCTGATGCAGGCCGGTTTCTCGGCGCGGGAATACCGCGTGCATCTTCAGACCGAACTTGCCATGCCGCTTCTGCTGGTGGCGATGGTGCTGGTCGCGGCCGGGTTCACGATGCGCCATGTCCGCTTCGGCCATACCGGCGTCATGGTGCTGGCCGCGGTGATCGCGGGCTTTGCGATCTTCTTCCTGCGCAACTTCGCCGAGGCGCTTGGCAACAGCGGGCAGATCCCCGTCGCGCTTGCGGCCTGGGGTCCGCCGCTGGTGGCGATCCTGTTCTCGCTCGGGCTTCTGCTGCATCTGGAGGATGGCTGAATGCCCGGTCGCCCCCGCCAGAGCCGGACCGCGGCCGGCCTGTTGCGCCCTGCGCTGGCGGCCCTGATGCTGGCCGCCGCGGCGCCGGGCGTTCAGGCCCAGACGCTGCCGCCCGCGCCGGGGGCAAAGCCGCCGGTCGCAACCCTTGTCGCCGACAAGGTGACGCGCGAGGGCAAGGACAAGCTGATCGCCAGCGGGCATGTCGTCGTTCTCTACAACGGCCGCCGCCTGACCGCGACAAGCGTGGTTTACGATCAGACCGCGGGCGTGATCCGGATCGAGGGGCCGCTGGTGCTGACCGACAGCACGGGCAAGTCCACCGCCATCGCCGACAGCGCCGAACTGTCGGCCGACCTCAAGAACGGCATCCTGCGCAGCGCCAAGCTGGTGCTGGACGAGCGGGTCCAATTCGCCTCGGACGAGGTGGACCGGGTCGCGGGCCGCTACACCGTGCTGGGGCGCACCGTCGCCTCGTCTTGCCGGGTCTGCGCCGCCCGCCCCACGCCGCTATGGGAAATCCGCGCGAGCAAGGTCGTGCATGACACCGTCAAGCACGAGATCTATTTCCGCAACGCCCGGCTGCGGTTCCTGGGCATTCCGGTCCTCTATCTGCCGATCCTGCGCGTGCCCGATCCGACCGTGACGCGCGCGCCGGGCATTCTTGCACCGAGCTTCTCAAGCTCGACCAACTTCGGCTTCGGCGTGAGCCTGCCCTATTTCGTGCCGCTGGGACCGAGCCGCGACGTGACGCTCACCCCGTTCATCGGCACCAAGGACGCCCGCAGCCTGACGATGCGCTACCGGCAGGCCTTTGACACCGGCGCGGTCGAATTTCAGGGGGCGGTCTCGCAGGACAGCGTGCGCAAGGGCGCGACGCGGGGCTACCTGTTCGGCTCGGGTCAGGTGTTCCTGCCGCAGGACTTCACGCTGAAGTTCCAGGTGCAGATGGTCAGCGACCCGTTCTACCTGAACAACTACGGCATCACCTCGCTCGACCGGTTGATGTCGGGGGTCGAGATCACGCGGACGCGGCGCGACGAATACGTGGACGGGCAGGTCCTTCAGTTCCACTCGATCCGCTCGGGCGAGGACAATGCGACGCTGCCGAACCGGGTCGTGACCGGCACCTATTCCCGGCGCTTCTCGCCCCCGGGGATCGGCGGTCAGGCGGAACTGTCGTTCCGGGGCATGGCGCTGGTGCGGTCCTCGACCGCGAACGGCGCGGGGCGCGATCTGACGCGCGGCGGGGCGACGCTTGACTGGCGGCGCAGCTGGGTGCTGCCGCACGGGGTCCTGTTCTCGGCGATCGGCTCCCTTCAGGGCGATGTCTATCTGGTCGGGCAGGACAGCGCCTATGCCGCCAACACGATCCGCACCCTGCCCCAGCTTGGCGTGGAACTGCGCTGGCCGCTGGTCCGGCGCGAGAGCGGGGCGGGCCGGCAGGTGCTCACCCCCATCGCGCAGGTGCTCTGGAGCCCGAAGAACGTGGCCAACGTCCCCAACGAGGATTCGCAATTCTCGGAATTCGACGCGGGCAACCTGTTCTCGACCAGCCACTTCAGCGGCATCGACGGGGTGGAGACGGGCCTGCGCGCCAATGTCGGGCTGGCCTGGACGCGCTATGCGCCGGGGGGCTGGACGCTGGGGGTGACGGCGGGGCGCATCTACCGGCAGAGCGCCGCCACCGGCTTCGATGCGGCCTCGGGACTGAACGGGATGCAGTCGGACTGGCTGCTGGCCGGCCAGATCCAGCGCGGCGGCGCCCAGATCATCAACCGCGCGGTCTTCGGTCGCCGCAGCATCACCAAGAACGAGACGCGCCTGCAATGGACCGGCCGGAACTGGTCGGTCGGCTCCAGCTACCTGTGGCAAGCCGCCCAGCCCGCGACCGCGACATCGGCCGCGACATCGACCACGAGCGAGGTTCTGTTCGATTCGTCCCTGTCGCTTTACGACCGCTGGCGCATCACCGCGTCCTATCACTATTCGATCCCCGACCACCGGGTCGAATCCTCGAGCCTCGGGGTGACCTGGACCAACGAATGCCTGAGCGTCAACGTCGCCTTCTCGAAGCTTTTCACCAACACGCCCGCCTTCTCGCCCACCTTGCTGAGCTTCACTCTGGTGGGCTTCGGTGGCAGAGTGCAGGGCGGCCGGCCCAGCGTCTGCACGGGATAGACGGGATGGCGGCAAAGATGCCCCATGAAACAGGCACGACAGCCCCCGATCCGGGTGGACGGACAGGGGCGCGAATGGCACAACGGACGAAGCGCGGCAACGAACGAGCATGATGGACCCCAGATGAAACCGATCCTTTCCCTTGCCGCGGCGCTTCTTCTTCTGCTGCCCGCCCCCCACGCCGGGGCGCAGGTGTCCACCGCCGCGCTGGCCGCGAAGCTTGGCGCGCCCTCGGGCAAACCCTTCAGCCCCGCCTTCACGGTGAACGGCCGGATCGTCACGCAATACGAGTTCGAGCAGCGGCTCGCGCTGATGTCGTTGCTCAGCGGTCCGGGCGATCACACGAAGGAGGCGATCAACAGCCTCATCAACGACAAGCTCCAGTTGGCCGAGGCGGCGAAATACGGCATCGCCCCGAACCCCAAGGCGGTGCAGGACGCGATGGATGGGTTCGCCGCGCGGGTGAACATGACCTCGGATCAGTTCCTCGCGGCGCTGGAGAAGGGCGGCGTGGATGCGCAGTCCTTCCGCGACTTCATCTCGGCAGGCGTCGTGTGGCGCGACGTGGTTCAGGGCACGCTGACGCAGGGCATCGACATTTCGGATGCGGCGGTCAAGGATTCCCGCGCGCTCAGCCTGGCGCATGGCGCGCCGCAGGTGTTGCTGTCGGAACTCATGCTGCCGGCCACGCCGGATTATATCCAGCAGACCGGGCCGCTGGCCGAACAGCTTTCCCAGACGCTGAAGGGCGACAAGGACTTCTCGGCCGCGGCCGAGAAATATTCGGCCTCCGCCTCGGCCAAGGTGGGCGGCAAGCTGGACTGGGTGGCGCTCTCGAACCTGCCCCAGCCGGTCGCGCAGGCGGTGGCGGGGCTCAACATCGGCGCGGTGTCGAAGCCTGTGCTTCTGCCCAATGCGATCGGCCTGTTCGAGCTGCGCGGGATGAAGGATGCGGCTCCGCCGCCGCCCGGCCAGATCCAGGTCGAATACCTTGAATACCTGATCCCCGGCGCGGGCACGCCTGCGGCCCGGGCCGAGATCGCCCGGCTCAATGCCCGCGTCACCGCCTGCGGCGGGCTTTACGCGGCGGCGAAGGGCCAGCCAAAGGAGCGCCTCGTGCACGAGACGCAGCTTTTGCCGCAGGTGCCGGCCGATGTGGCCTATGAACTGGCCAAGCTCGACCCCAACGAGGTCTCGACCAACCTGACCCATGGCGGCAACACGGTGTATCTGATGCTCTGCGCGCGCAGCGTGGTCGAAAACCCGCAGCCGACGCTGGACGAGATGCGCAACGCGCTGTTCGGCGCGCGGGTGGCGGCGCTGGCGGAAGCAAAGCTGGCCGAGTTGCGCGCGCAGGCAATCATCCAGACGCCATGACCGCCCGCCCCATCGCGCTGAGCTGCGGCGAGCCGTCGGGCATCAGCCCCGAGATCGCCGTGAAGGCCTGGGCCGCGCTGCGCGGGTCGCTGCCCTTCGTCTGGCTTGGCGATCCGCGCCATCTGCCGCAGGGCACGCCGCATCGCGTGGTGGCCGATCCGGCGGAGGCCGGGACGGTCTCGGCCGAGGCGCTGCCCGTGCTGCCGGTGCCGTTTGCCGCCCCCGCGACACCCGGCGCCCCCGCGCCCGAGAACGCGCAAGGCGTGATCGACGCCATCATGCGCGGCGTGGACCTCGTGCAGGCGGGCGCCTGTTCGGCGCTGACCACCGCGCCCATCCACAAGAAGGCGCTGAAGGACGGCGCGGGCTTCGCCTTTCCCGGCCATACCGAGTTCCTCGCCCATCTTGCTGGCGTGGACCGCGTGGTCATGATGCTTGCCGCCCCCGGACTGCGCGTGGTGCCGGTGACGATCCACATCGCGCTGGCTGAGGTGCCGAAGGCCCTGACGGCGGAGTTGCTGGAAGAGACGATCCGCATCACCGACGCCGGGCTGCGCCGCGACTTCGGTCTGCGCGCGCCCCGGATCGCCGTGGCGGGGCTGAACCCCCATGCCGGCGAGGGCGGCGCGATGGGGCGGGAAGAGATCGAGATGATCGCCCCCCTGATCGGGCGGCTCCGGGCCGAGGGGTTCGACCTGCGCGGGCCGCTGCCCGCCGACACGATGTTTCATGCGGGCGCGCGGGCGGGCTATGACGTGGCCGTCTGCATGTATCACGATCAGGCGCTGATCCCGATCAAGACGGTGGATTTCGCGGGCGGCGTGAACGTGACGCTGGGGCTGCCCTTCGTGCGCACCTCGCCCGATCACGGGACGGCCTTCGACATCGCGGGCAAGGGTCTGGCCGATCCCGCGAGCCTGATCGCCGCGCTGAAGATGGCGCAGGAGATGGCGGCAGCGCGGGGCTAGGAAGAGGTGGGGGCTGTCTGCCCCCACACCCCCGAGGATATTTGGGCCAGAAAGAAACGGCGGCCCTAGGAAAGGACGAGGGATTTGGCTGCGATTGACGGTCTGCCGCCGCTGCGCGAAGTGATCGCGGCCCATGGGCTCGCGGCGAAGAAGAGCCTTGGGCAGAACTTCCTGCTGGACCTGAACCTGACGGCGAAGATCGCGCGGCTGGCGGGCGATCTTGCGGGCGCGGATGTGCTGGAGGTCGGCCCCGGGCCCGGCGGGCTCACGCGCGGGCTTTTGGCCGAGGGCGCGCGGCATGTGCTGGCGGTCGAAAAGGACGCCCGCTGCCTGCCCGCGCTGGCCGAGATCGCCGCGGCCCATCCCGGGCGGCTCGAGGTGATCGAGGGGGATGCGCTGGCCGTCGATGTGCTGTCGCATCTGACGCCCCCGATCAAGGTGGTGGCGAACCTGCCCTACAACGTCGGGACCGAGCTTCTGATCCGCTGGATGACGCCGAAGGACTGGCCGCCGTTCTGGCAGAGCCTGACGCTGATGTTCCAGAAAGAGGTGGCCGAGCGGATCGTGGCGAAGCCGGGGTCCAAGGCTTACGGGCGGCTTGCGCTGATGGTGCAGTGGCGGGCCGAGGCGCGGATCGCGCTGACGCTGCCGCCCGAGGCCTTCACGCCGCCGCCCAAGATTTCCTCGGCGGTGGTGCAGATCACCGCCCTGCCCGCGCCGCGCTTTCCCGCCGATGCCGTCACGCTTGAACGGGTGGTGGCGGCGGGCTTCAACCAGCGGCGCAAGATGCTGCGGGCGAGCCTGAAGGGGCTTGCCCCGGATATCGAGGACCGGCTGCGCGCGGCCGGGATCGCCCCCACCGCGCGGGCCGAGGAAATCCCGCTCGAGGGGTTCTGCGCGCTGGCGCGCGCGCTCAGGGCCTGAGGGAGACTGACAAAAGGTCCGCCAGACGGCGGACCTTGGGTGTCATTCGGCGGCCGAGGCCGGGGTGTCATCCGACGGCGTGTCGGCATCCACCTTCTTCGGGCGCCGGGGGCCGCGGGGACGGCGTGCGCGCGGCGCGCCCGCGTCCGTGTCGCCGGCATCGCCGGCGGTCGCGGCGACGGCTTCCGGGGCGGCAGCCTCGGCGGGGGCCGCGTCGTCGGCAGCCTGCGGTGCGGGGCGTCGTTGCTCGCGCGGCTGGCGGTCTTCGCGCGGCTGGCGATCCTCGCGCGGCTGGCGGTCGTCGCGGCGCGGGGCGCGGTTTTCGGGCGTCTCGACCAGCGTGCTGTCCTGATCGGCGGCTTCTGCGGCGTCGCCATCGACGAACGGGGCGTCGGCGCCGTCGCGGTCACGGTCGCGACGCTCGCGCGGTTGCCAGTCGCCGTTCGCGTTTCCGTTGCCCGATTGCGCGCTGCGCTGTTCCTGTTCGCGGGCCAGCTCGCGCTGCGCCTCGGCCAGCATGCGGATGTAGTGTTCCGCGTGCTGGAGGAAGTTTTCCGACGCGACACGGTCGTTGCCGAGTTGCGCATCGCGCGCAAGCAGCAGGTATTTCTCGATGATCTGCTGCGGCGTGCCGCGGACCTTGCCCTCCGGCCCCGAGGAATCGAAGACGCGGTTGACGATGTTGCCAAGAGTGCGCGGGCGGTTCTGTTTCGAACGCGAGCGTGACTTTGATGATCTCATAACTTCGCTTTTTCCAGCCTTGTGGGGGCTTTGCCCGGCCCCGGCAGCGCAAGTTCCACGCGATGCAAGGGGAGTGAACGGGCATATCCGGGCTTGACGGCACGAGCAGTCGGGAATGCGAACCGGCCCGGAACCTGCGCTGAGTAAACATGCAACGGCGCGCAGGGCAAGCGGAATCTTCAGAAGAGGCGCCCGGGGCCCTGCATTTGCCGAACTGCGCCGTTGCGTGGCCGATCTGCCACGACGACGCGGTCCCTGCCCTCAAGGTCGGGGCGCACGGCGATGTTTTCAAGCCCCGCCCCCGAAAGAAGCGCCGAGACGGCCGCGGCCTGCGTGGGACCGATCTCGACCATGAGCCGCCCGCCGGGGGCAAGATGCGACATCGCGCCGCCCGCGATCGCGCGATAGGCATCCAGCCCGTCGCCGCCGGGGGTAAGCGCCAGATGCGGCTCCCAGTCGCGCACCTCAGGCGCGAGGTCCGCCATTTCGCCTTGGGCGATATAGGGCGGGTTGGAGACGATCAGGTCGAACGGTCCGGTGACGCCCGCCCACCAGTCCGAGCGCGCAAAGGCCGCTCGGGCGCCAAGGCCGAGGGCGGTCGCATTGTCGCGCGCCACCGTCAGGGCGGCGTCGGAAAGATCCACGCCCAGGCCGCGCGCGGTCTGGTTTTCTGCGAGCAATGTCAGAAGGATGCAACCCGTTCCTGTGCCAAGGTCAAGAACCCGCGCGAAGGGCTGCGACAGCGCCTCGGCCACCAGCCCCTCGGTTTCCGGGCGCGGGTCGAGCGTGTCGCGGGTCACCCGGAAGGCGCGGCCCCAGAACATGCGGCGGCCGGTGATCTGGCTGACGGGCTGGCGGGCGATGCGGGCAGCGATCGCTTCGTCGAAGCGGCGGGCGGCCTCGACGCCGAGCAGGTCGGGCAGATGCAGCGTCAGCCGGTCGGGCGCGTGCCCCGTGGCATGGGCCAGCAGCAGGCGCGCATCGCGGGCGGGCGTCTCGATCCCGGCGGCGGCGAGGCGCGGCACCGCGGCCCGAAGCGCCTCGGCCAGGGTCATGCGCCCATCTCGGCCAGTTTGCGCGCCTGATCGTCGGCGGTCAGCGCGTCGATCACTTCGGTCAGGTCGCCCTGCAGGATCTGGTCAAGCCGGTAGAGCGTGAGGTTGATCCGGTGATCGGTCATCCGGCCCTGCGGAAAGTTGTAGGTGCGAATCCGTTCCGACCGGTCGCCCGATCCGACCTGCGCCTTGCGCGAGGCCGCGCGTTCGGCATCCGCGCGGCTGCGTTCGAGATCGTAGAGCCGCGCGCGCAGCACCTGCATGGCGATGGCGCGGTTCTGGTGCTGGCTTTTCTCGGACGAGGTGACGACGATGCCAGTCGGGATATGGGTGATCCGCACGGCGGAATCCGTGGTGTTGACGTGCTGGCCCCCGGCGCCGGAGGCGCGCATCGTGTCGATCCGGATGTCGGTGGCGGGGATGTCGATATCGACCTCCTCCGCCTCGGGCAGGACGGCGACGGTCGCGGCCGAGGTGTGGATGCGCCCGCCCGCCTCGGTTTCGGGCACGCGCTGGACGCGGTGGACGCCGGATTCGTATTTCAGCCGGGCAAAGACCCCCTCGCCCTGCACGTTGGCCACGACGTCCTTGATCCCGCCCAGCTCGGTTTCCTGCTGTTCGAGGATCTGGAAGCGCCAGCCCTGCTGTTCGGCATAGCGCTGATACATCCGCAAAAGGTCGCCCGCGAACAGCGCCGCCTCCTCGCCGCCCGTGCCGGGGCGGATCTCGAGGATGGCGGGGCGGGCGTCGGCGGCGTCCTTGGGCAGCAGCGCCAGTTGCAGCGCGCGCTCCATCTCGGGGATGCGGGCCTTGAGGCGGGGAAGCTCGTCTTCAGCCAGCGCCCGCATCTCGGGGTCGGCCAGCATCGCCTCGGCCTCGTCAAGATCGTCGAGCGCCTGCCGATAGGCGCGGATCTCGGCCACGACGGGCTTCAGATCGGCATATTCGCGCGAAAGCTGCGCGATCTCGGCCGGGGCCGCGCCGGCGGAGAGCTTCGCTTCGAGGAATTCGAAACGCTGGGCGATCTGGTCGAGCTTGTCGAAGGGAACCATGGCGTCGTTATGCACGGGGGGCACAGGCGGTCAAGGGGCGTGGGGGTGGAGGGAGGGCAGCGCCCAACCGCAGGTGGGCGCCGCCCCCGTCCGATGGACGGGCGGGGCGGTCATGCCAAGGGCGCCTGTGGGCTGACGAACCTCAGGTCCGCCCAAGCGCCTTCAGCCACGCCGCGAGCCGCGCCTTGTTCACGCCAAGGTCGCTCTTGCCAAAGCGCGACCGCGCGAAGGCCGCGAAGGTCGCGCCGCCAGGGGCGGGCAGCACCTTGACCGAGGTGAAATCGGGAAAGCCCCAGATCCGCGTGCGGGTGACGTAGGTCATGAACCCCGCCTGCACCGAGCCCGCGAACAGATGCGTGCGCGGCCAACTCAGCGCCACCTTGTCGATCTTCTCAGCCAGCGCCTCGGGCGTCATGGCATAGTCCGGGGCCACCGCATCACCGCCCGTGGGCCGCAGCAGGTAGCCGTTCGACATCCCCGGCTGCCCCGCCGTCATCGGGTCCTGATGCCAGCGCGCGGGCGCATTGGGCGAAAGCCGCACATAGGCCATCGCCGCCGCGAT
>JAGWVA010000106.1 GCA_028875855.1 Paracoccaceae bacterium | reverse complement strand
CCGCGCGATGCCGCTGAACCGGGCGTAAGACGTATTCAGCACGCCATCGGGTTGCATCTCCGCCGAAGGAAGATCGATCAGACCCGTCGCGCCCCAGAGGTTCAGAGACGGGCTCGCCGTCAGCGGGGCCGCCGCCACCACCAAAGGCATGCCCCCCGTCAGGATCGTTCCAAGCAGCAGGCAGCCCAATGCGGGCGCGCGACGGGGAGTCTTCAATGGCATGTATCATAATCCGATTTGACACGGCCAAATTACGGGGCCGCCCCCGAGTTTCAACTCATAATGTAACCAAAAGGATATGCCTTTGAACCTGTGCCCCCCGTGTCACGCCCGGCCGTACAAAGTCCTGCAAAGCTTGCGGCCTGCGCATCAAGGCGCATCGGCTTTTCGGTCACGATGGCGACATCATTCGAGACAAGCCCAACCATCTGCAGTAGAAAAAGCTCCGAAGCCGACATTTCACGCCAGCCGAAGGCACATCCATATGACCAAAATCCTTGTCCCCGCCGCCACGCTTTGCGCCTTTCTCGCCACCGTCGCCGCCCCGCCCGCCGCGCGCGCCGACAGCAAGGCCACCTGGGACAAGGTCTCGACCGGCCTCGCGCTCGGCCTGATCGGCAGCGCCTCGATCGCCGCCTTCGACAAGCCCGACACCCAGGGCCAGACCCAGTTCCTCAAGACCATGGGCGCCACCCTGGTGATCACCGAGGCGCTGAAGGCGCTGGTCCATGAGCGGCGCCCCGACGGCTCGGGCCGCGACAGCTTCCCCTCGGGCCATGCCGCGCTGGCCTTCGCCGCGGCGAGCTACTTCGACATCCGCTACGGCAGCCACAACCGCGCGCTGGTCCCGGTCTTCTACGGCGCCGCCGTGCTGACCGCCGTGGGCCGCGTCGCGGCCGACAAGCACTATTTCCAGGACGTCGCGGCCGGCGCGCTGCTCGGCTACGGCATGGCGCGGTTCCTCACCACCTCGGCCCCCGTCGCGGTCTATCCCACCGCCTCCGGCGTCGGCATCAGCTACACCAGCCATTTCTGACCGGGCCATGTCGGGCCTGCGTAAACGCCTGAAATCCTTCCGCTACGCCGGCCGCGGGCTCCTGCTCCTCACGCGGGAGCCCAACGCCCGCATCCATCTCGTGGCGGCGACCCTCGTCGTCGCCACAGGCCTCGCGCTCGGCATCCGCGCCGCCGACTGGGCCATCCTCACCCTCTGCATCGGCCTCGTCCTCGCCGCCGAGGGCCTCAACACCGCCCTCGAACGCCTCGTCGATCTCGCCAGCCCAGACTGGCACCCCCTCGCCCGAGACGCCAAGGACCTCGCCGCAGGCGCCGTCCTCATAACCGCCGTCGCAGCCGCAATCGTCGGGCTGCTGATCTTCGCGCCATACCTCGTCGGGTAGGCCACCGTCAGTCCGTGGGCCAGCCCGCAGCAGCGCGCAGCTCTGCCCAGAGCGGCGGGCACAGATCGCCGGAAAGCGGTCGCGTGCCGTTCTGGGTGACGACCAGAACCTTGGCCGCCAGAACGGATGCGCTTTGCCCGGGCAGGCGCATGATGTCCTCGGCGATGCTGGCGGCAGCGTCCTCCAGCGCCTCGGCCTCATCCAGGTCGAGGCCCGGCGTCTTTGCCGCGGCGGCCAGACGGCGGAACTCGGTCAGAAGCAGCGCCACCGCAACATGCGCAGGGCGCCGGGCCACCCCGGCCGGCCGCGTGACGGGACGCCTGCCATAGCGCCGCAGCCGCATCGGCTGCGCCTGAGAAACCGTCGCTTTCGTCTCCATGGGTGCCCCCGCAGGCCGCCGCCGAACCTTCCGCAAGGATAGCGCCTTGAACGCGTCCGGACAACGCGGCTGCGGCGTCAGGGCCTGGCGAAGACGATCCGCACCACCAGCCCGGGCGCGGCATCGGCAAGGATCAGCCTTGCGCCGTGCAACTCGGCGATGGCGGAGACGAGCGCTAGGCCAAGGCCGTTTCCGGGCGTCGTGCGGCTACGCTCCAACCGGTAGAGGCGGCGCAGGACATTGGCCCGCTCATCCTCGGGAATGCCGGGGCCGGTGTCGCGGACCTCGATCATCGGCTGTCCGCCCTCCTGCCCGACGGCCACATGGATCGCCGCCCCGCGAGGCGTGTGGCGCAGGGCGTTTTCCAGCAGGTTGGCCAGCGCCTGCCCCAAAAGCCCCCGGTCACCCGGCACCGTGACGGGCGCCTGAGGCAGATCGACCGTCAGGCGCTGGCCGTTGTCATCGGCCGACGGCTCGTAGATCTCGGCGAAGGTGCGGGCGACCTCGACCAGATCGACGGGCGCGAAGCGCTGCTTGGGGCTGCCGCCCTCGATCTGCGCGATCTGCAGAAGCGACTGAAAGGTCGCCACGATCCGTTCTGCCTCTGCCCGCGCGCGGTCGGCCAGATCGGCGTCGGCAGGCGAAAGGTCCGGCCGCCCGGCAAGCTGGTCGAGCATCAGGGCCAGCCGCTGGATCGGCGTCTTCAGATCATGCGCGATGTCGGCCGACACCTGCCGCAGCGCCTCGGTCGCGGCCTCCTGCCGGGCGGCCATCCGGTTCACGCCGTCGCTGATCGTCGAGAGGTCGTCCGCCCCGGGCAGCGCATCGACCCGCGCCGACAGATCGCCCGAGGTCAGACGCTCGAGCGTAGCCGTGATCCGGTCCACACGCGACTGGCTGCGGCGCGCGAGCCACAGCCCGCCGCCAAGCGCGATGACGAAGGTCGGCAGCAGACTGAGAAGCAGCACGTCCAGAAAGGTGTGGCCCAGCGCGATCAGGGGCGACAGGTTCTCGGCCAGGATCAACTGGCCGCCGAAGAAATCCCCCGCAAGACCGAAGTAGTTCCGCAAGCCGTCCTTCGCGTTCGGGCCAAGATCGAGTTGCAGGAACCCGTTGGGCCCTCGGGACAGGGCCGTATTGCCATAGACCCGCCCGTTTGGCGCGAGATAGGTCAAGATGCGCTGCGACGGATCGGTCACGGCCCCCTGATTGGCCACCAGCGCCGCCAGCGCCCCGGCGGATGGCGCGGCGTTGTAACCCGCCATCTGCTGCTGCAGATCCGTGCGCATGCTGGCGTAAAGGCTGTTGCGGATGAGCAGGTAGGTCGCGCCGAAACTGACAAGGCTGATGCAGGTGAACAGGGCCATCAGGAAGACCGCCAGCCGCAGGGGCGTCGATCTGCGAATCGCCGGAAGGCCGAGACGCGCCATGACTCAGGCCTCGATCCGGTAGCCCGCGCCGCGGACAGTCTTGATCAGTTCCTGCTCGAAGGGCTTGTCCACCTTGGCGCGCAGGCGGCTGACATGGGTCTCGACCACGTTCGTCTGGGGATCGAAGCGGATATCCCAGACCGACTCCAGCAGCATCGTGCGCGTCAGCACCCTGCCCTTGCGGCGCAGGAGCTGTTCCAGCAGCGCGAATTCGCGCGGCAGCAGGTCGATCTCGCGCCCCGCGCGGGTGACGCGGCGGGCCAGCAGGTCCATCTTCAGATCGCCTGCCGTCAGTTCCGTGACCGTTTCCTTGATCTGGGGCCGCCGTCCAAGGGCCGCGACACGGGCAGAAAGCTCTCCGAAAGCGAAAGGCTTCACAAGATAGTCGTCGCCCCCGGCATTCAGCCCCTCGATCCGGTCGTCCACCCCGCCCAGCGAGGTCAGGAACAGGACCGGCGTCGTGTTTCGCGCCGCGCGCAGGGCCCGGACCAGCGACAGGCCGTCGAGACCGGGCAGCATCCGATCCACGATCATCACGTCGTAGGCCTCGCCGGTGGCACGGATCAGGGCATCGCGGCCGTCCATGATCAGATCGACGGCATGACCTTCCTCGCGAAGTCCGGCGGCGATGTAATCCGCCGTGGTGGCATCGTCCTCAACGACCAGAATGCGCATCGTTTCATCCTTTCTGCCGCGACCCTGACACGCCGACCTTCCGTCCGCCTGTCATGGGAATGACATTCCTGCAATCTTTACAAGCACGTCACCGTGATGCCGCCGTGACCCTTCCTTGCAGATTTGTAATCCACGCGAGAGGAAGTTGCTAACTGCCCGCTTCATCTGTCGCTCATCCGGCGGACCTTTCCGCCCAGACGTTCAGGAAGGAGCACCCCAATGCAGAACCATTCCACACCCCGTCGCAGCCGTCACCTGATCCCCGTTGCCCTGATGGCGGCGCTGGCCACGTCCACCGTCTTCGCGACCCTGCCGCAAACCGCCAAGGCCGAGCCGCCCGGCGGCTATGCGAACCTTGTCCAGAAGGTCAGCCCCGCCGTCGTCTATATCGAGGTGACCGAAAAGGCGAACCCGGCGGATTATCAGGGTCAGGGCATGCCGCAGGGCTTCCCCTGGCAGGAATTCAGCCAGCAGTTCGGCATCCCCTTCCCCGGCTTCCAGAACGGCAACCCCAATGGGCAGGCGCCGGTGATGCACGCGGTCGGGTCGGGTTTCATCATCGACGCGCAAGGCCATATCGTGACGAACAACCACGTCGTGAAGGGCGCGAGCGCGGTGAAGGTCACGTTGCAGGACGGCCGCACCTTCGAGGCGAAGGTGGTGGGCACCGATCCCCTCACCGACGTGGCGCTGCTGAAGATCGACGCGCAGAAGCCGCTGCCATTCGTTCAGTTCGGCTCGTCCAAGGATATCCGCGTGGGCGATGACGTGATGGCGGTGGGCAACCCCTTCGGCCTTGGCGGCACGGTGACGACCGGCATCATCTCGGCCAAGTCGCGCAACATCGGGACGGATTCCTACGACAGCTTCCTGCAGACCGACGCCGCGATCAACAAGGGCAACTCGGGCGGGCCGCTGTTCAACGATCAGGGGCTGGTCGTGGGGATGAACACCGCGATCATGTCGCCCTCGGGCGGGTCGGTCGGGATCGGCTTCGCGGTGCCCTCGGATGTGGTGCAGCAGGTCGTGTCCCAACTTGAGAAGGGCGGCAAGGTCCAGCACGGCTGGCTTGGCGTCGAGATCAAGCGCGTGACGCCGGACATCGCGGCGGCGATCGGGATGGACAAGCCGATGGGCGCCATGGTGATGGCCGTCAATCCGAAGAGCCCGGCCGCCAAGGCAGGCCTGAAGCGCGGCGACATCATCGTGGGTTTCAACGGGACCGACATCAAGTCGCTGTCCGACCTGCCCCGCGCTGTGGCGATGACCAACCCCGACACCAAGGCGCCGGTGGATATCCTGCGCGCGGGCAAGAAGATGCAGCTTGACGTGTCGGTCGGGGTGCTTGGCGCGAACAAGGCCTGACCTCCCGCCTTGAACGTGCCCGAGGGGGTGCGGGCCACGGGTCCGCACCCTTTTTTTCCGCCCGGCCGCCCCCGCGACCCGCCCGGGTTTCCCCCGCCACACCATGGGGTCCAGCGCGGCGGCACCCCCGCGCGCTGATCCGCCTGCAACGCTGAAGACCCTTGATTTCAAGGGATCGGAGCCATTTTCACACCCATGCCCCCTTGATGCGGGCGGGGAAAAGCGGTCTATCAGCGCTGTAAAGGGAGTGATCAGATGCCGACTTACCGATCAAGAACCTCGACCCAGGGACGCAACATGGCGGGGGCGCGCAGCCTCTGGCGGGCGACGGGGATGACCGACGCCGACTTCCAGAAGCCGATCATTGCCATCGTGAACTCCTTCACCCAGTTCGTGCCGGGCCACGTGCACCTGAAGGACCTTGGCCAGATGGTCGCGCGCGAGGTCGAGGCCGCGGGCGGCGTCGCGAAGGAATTCAACACGATCGCCATCGACGACGGCATCGCCATGGGCCATGACGGGATGCTGTATTCGCTGCCCTCGCGCGAAGTGATCGCCGACAGCGTCGAATACATGGTCAACGGCCACTGCGCCGACGCGATGGTCTGCATCTCGAACTGCGACAAGATCACCCCCGGCATGCTGATGGCCGCGCTGCGGCTGAACATCCCGGCCGTCTTCGTCTCGGGCGGGCCGATGGAAGCCGGCAAGGTGCAGGTGCACGGCATCACCAAGGCGCTGGACCTGATCGACGCCATGGTGGCCGCCGCCGATGACAAGGTTTCGGATACCGAGGTCGCCGCTTACGAAGAAGCCGCCTGCCCCACCTGCGGGTCCTGCTCGGGCATGTTCACCGCGAACTCGATGAACTGCCTGACCGAGGCGCTTGGCCTGTCGCTGCCGGGCAACGGCTCGACCTTGGCCACCCATGCCGACCGCAAGCGGCTGTTCCTTGAGGCCGGCCGCCTCGCCGTCGATCTGGCCAAGCGCTATTACGAAGGCGACGACGCAAGCGTCCTGCCGCGCAACATCGCGACCAAGGCGGCGTTCGAGAATGCGATGACGCTCGACATCGCCATGGGCGGTTCCACCAACACGGTGCTGCACCTTCTGGCCGCCGCCTACGAAGGCGAGGTGGACTTTACCATGGAAGACATCGACCGGCTGTCGCGCCGCGTGCCCGTCCTGTGCAAGGTGGCCCCGTCGAAAAGCGACGTGCACATGGAAGACGTCCACCGCGCGGGCGGGATCATGGCGATCCTGGGCGAGCTGGACCGCGCGGGCCTTCTGAACGCCGATGTGCATTCCGTCCACGCGCCGTCCCTGCGGGCCGCGCTGGATCGCTGGGACGTGATGCGCGTGAACGACCCGGCGGTGCATGAATTCTACCAGGCCGCGCCGGGCGGCGTGCGCACCTCCGTCGCCTTCTCGCAGGCGAGTCGCTATGATGCGCTCGACCTCGACCGCAAGGGCGGGGTGATCCGCGATGCGGAACATGCCTTCTCGAAGGATGGCGGTCTGGCGGTCCTGTCGGGCAACCTGGCCGAGGACGGCTGCATCGTGAAGACGGCCGGCGTCGATGAATCGATCCTGAAATTCACCGGCCCGGCGCATGTCTTCGAAAGCCAGGAAGACGCGGTCTCCGGCATCCTGTCGGGCAAGGTGGTGCCGGGCGAAGTGGTGGTGATCCGCTACGAAGGGCCGCGCGGCGGGCCGGGGATGCAGGAAATGCTGTATCCGACCAGCTACCTGAAATCCAAGGGCCTCGGCAAAGCCTGTGCGCTGGTCACCGATGGCCGCTTCTCGGGCGGG
>JAGWVA010000105.1 GCA_028875855.1 Paracoccaceae bacterium | reverse complement strand
GCTGGCCGAGGCGCGCACCGCCATTGCCGCGATTGCCGCAGAGGCCGAGCCGCCCAGCTTCGCCAACACGATCGAGGCGATGGAGCAGGCCGAGGCAGCGCTGGACCGCGTGGCGGGCGTCTTCTTCAACCTCGCGGGGGCCGACAGCACGCCGGCGCGGCAGGACCTGCAGCGCGATCTGGCGCCGAAGCTTTCGGCGTTTTCCTCGGAGATCACGATGAACCCTGCGCTCTGGAAGCGGGTTCAGGCGCTTTGGGCTGCGCGTGACGGCCTTGGCCTCACGGCCGAACAGATGCGGGTGCTGACGCTCTATCGGCAGATGTTCCTGCGCGCGGGCGCCGAGCTTCACGGCGAGGCGGCGGAGCGGCTGAAGGCGGTCAAAAGCCGGCTGGCCGTTCTGGGCACCCAGTTTTCGCAGAACCTGCTGGCAGAGGAAGCCGACTGGTTCATGCCGCTTGCGGAGGCGGACCTTGAGGGGCTGCCCGATTTCGTTGTCGCAAGCGCCCGCGCGGCGGCCGAGGAACGCGGGCAGGGGGGCCATGTCCTGACGCTGAACCGGTCGCTCATCGTGCCGTTCCTGCAATTCTCGCCCCGCCGCGAGTTGCGCGAGCGCGCCTATGAGGCATGGGTCGCCCGCGGGGCGAATGGCAACGACCACGACAACCGCTCTATCGCTGCCGAGATCCTGAAGCTGCGGGAGGAACGCGCGCATCTTCTGGGCTATGCGAGCTTTGCCGCCTACAAGCTGGAACCCGAGATGGCGAAGACGCCGGCGGCGGTGCGCAATCTTCTGATGCGGGTCTGGGTGCCGGCGCGGGCACGGGCCGAGGCCGATGCCGCGGTGCTGACCGCGATGATGCATGAGGATGGCATCAACGGCGATCTGGAGCCCTGGGACTGGCGGTATTATTCGGAAAAGCGCCGGAAGGCCGAGCATGACCTCGATGAGGCGGCGCTGAAACCCTACCTGTCGCTCGATGCGATGATCGGGGCGGCGTTCGATGTTGCGGGGCGCCTTTTCGGGCTGGAGTTCCGCGAGATCGACGGGCCGTTCTACCACCCGGACGTGCGGGGCTGGGAGGTGACGCGCATGGGCCGGCACATGGCCGTCTTCCTTGGCGACTATTTCGCGCGCGGGTCCAAGCGGTCCGGGGCATGGTGTTCGGCCATGCGGTCGCAGAAGAAGCTGGGCGGCGAGGTGCGGCCCATCGTCGTGAACGTCTGCAACTTCGCCAAGCCGCCCGCGGGGGAGCCGGCGCTGTTGAGCTATGACGATGCGCGGACGCTCTTTCACGAATTCGGCCATGCGCTGCACCAGATGCTGTCGGACGTGACCTACGGATTCATCTCGGGCACGTCGGTCGCGCGGGATTTCGTGGAACTGCCCAGCCAGCTTTACGAACACTGGCTGGAGGTGCCCGCCGTGCTCAAGGCCCATGCGCGGCACGTGAAGACCGGCGCGCCCATGCCCGACGAGATGCTGGACAAGGTTCTGGCGGCCGCGACCTACGATCAGGGTTTTGCCACGGTGGAATACGTGGCCTCTGCCCTCGTCGATCTGGCCTTCCATGAGGGCGCGGCGCCGGACGACCCGATGCGGATGCAGGCCGAGGTGCTGGAGGGGCTGGGGATGCCGAAGGCGATCCGGATGCGCCACGCGACGCCGCATTTCGCCCATGTCTTCTCGGGCGACGGTTATTCCTCGGGCTATTACAGCTACATGTGGTCCGAGGTGATGGATGCCGACGCCTTCGCCGCCTTCGAAGAGGCGGGCGATGCCTTCGATCCCGAAGTGGCCGAGAAGCTGGAACGCTTCATCCTGTCGGCGGGCGGCTCGGACGAGGCGGACGCGCTTTACCTGAAGTTCCGCGGTCGGATGCCGGGGGTGGAGCCGCTTCTGAAGGGCCGGGGGCTGCTGGAGACCGCCTGATGCGGTGGGCGTGCGATTTTTCGGCGAAAAATCGCGTCACGCCGGGGGGCGGGCGACGTCCTTGTGGATGATGACATCGGCCTGCGGATAGGCCTCGATGATCGCGCGGCGCAGGCTCGCGCCGATGGCATGGGCCTCGGCCAGGGTCTGGTCGCCGTCCAGCTCGATATGGATCTGCACGAAGACGCGGCTGCCGGCGGTGCGCGTCTTCACGTCATGGAAGCCCCGCACGCCGGGCCAGTTCCCGGCGATCTCCGCGATGCCCTCGGCGATCTTCGGATCGGCAGCCCGGTCCATCAGCGCATCCCACGCCCCGCGCCCCACGCGCAATGCGCCGAGGATCAGGATCGCCGCAGCGCCAAGCGCCACCACGCTGTCGATCTGGCCAAGGTCGAGCGTGGAGGCCGCGGCAAGCGACAGGATGGCGCCAAGGTTGAAGACCAGATCGCCCAGATAGTGCAGCGCGTCCGCCTCGACCACGCGGCTGCCGGTGCGGCGGATGACGCGGCGCTGCCACAGGATCAGGCCAAGCGTCAGCAGGATCGAGATCAGCATCACGACGATGCCGCTGCCTTCCTCTTTCAGCTCGGTCGGGGCGGGCGCCAGAAGCCGCGCCACGGCGGCCCAGCCGATGACAAGGCCGGTGATGGTGACGAACAAGGCCTGTCCGAGGGCCGCCAGATCCTCGGCCGAGGTGTGCCCGAAGGCGTGATCCTCGTCGGGCGGGCGCGCCGCATAGACGATCGCCGCCAGCGCGCCCAGCGACACCATCAGATCCATCCCGCTGTCGGCGAGTGAGGCCGCGACCGACAGCGCCCCCGTCTGCGCAAGCGCCCAGAGCTTCAGGAGAACCAGAACGCCCGCGACGCTGGACGAGGCAATGCCCGCCGAGACTGTCAACCGTGTGTTCTGCTCAAGCGGCATGGCGGGTCTCCGGAAGGACGCGGGCGCCTTACCTAGCCAGTATAGCGAACAAGCGCAATCGCCGTCTCAGCCAAAGACTTCGTTCGGCAGCACGCCCCAGATGTCCTTGCGGGCGATCCATCCGCTGTCGCCCTGCGCGCCGATGCGGCACCAGTTTGGTTTGGCCGCGAACAGATGGGCAATGGCGTTCTGCTGTGCCTCGGCCGTCACCGGTGCGCCTTCCTCGGGCAGCGCATGCAGCTTTGCCATGGGGCTGAGGATGACCACCGTCCGCGCGCCGGCGATCAGCGTGTAATGCAGCCAGCCGCCAAGGCCGTCCTTGTCCTCGACCCGCCGCCAGTGATCGTATTCGCCGGTCACCTTCAGCGGCATCCCGGCACGGGTAAAGACCCAGTCAATCCTTTGTGTGAGCGACGGCCCGCGCCGCGCATTGCCCTTGTTGCCCTTCAGCGAAACGAAGCGCGGGATTGGCAGGCCCGTCACGGGCCCGACCTCCGGTGCGGCGGCAAGCGCCGGAGCGCACAGCCCGACCGATGCGCCCATCACAAGCGTTCCGCCCAGAAAATCCCGCCGGTTCATGTGTTTGCCTGCTCCCCGCGCCGGTCTTGGCAGATTTGCCGCGGCCGCGCGCCGTTCCTTGCCCGAATGCCTATCCCTGGGCGCTTGTGCCGCGCCTCTCTATCGGTCACTTTGCCACCAGCACTGCGGAATGGAAAGCCGAAGGAGGAGCCGGATGCCCGCTCAGCGCCTGACTGTTGTCGTGACGCGACGGTTGCCCGAAGTCGTCGAAACCCGGATGAAGGAGCTCTTCGACGTCGAGCTGCGCGATCCGGACGAGAAGATGACGCGCGACGAACTGGTGGCGGCGATGCGCCGGGCGGATGTCCTGGTGCCCTGCGTGACCGACCAGATCGACGCGGCGATGCTGGCGCAGGCGGGCGACAAGCTGAAGCTGATCGCCAACTACGGCGCGGGGGTCGATCATATCGACGTGGCCTCGGCCCGCCAGCGTGGCATCCTCGTGTCGAACACGCCGGGCGTGGTGACGGAAGACACGGCCGACATGGTGATGGCGCTGATCCTTGCCGTGACGCGGCGCATCCCCGAGGGGCTGGCCGAGATGCAGGCCGGCGAATGGAAGGGCTGGGCGCCGATGGCGCATCTGGGCGGGCGGCTCGGCGGGCGTCGCCTCGGGATTCTTGGCATGGGGCGCATCGGGCAGGCTGTCGCACGGCGTGCCCGGGCCTTTGGCCTGCAGATACACTACCACAACCGCCGCCGCCTTCGTCCCGAAGTGGAACAGGAGCTTGAGGCGACCTGGTGGGAAAGCCTCGACCAGATGGTGAGCCGGATGGACATCATCAGCGTGAACTGCCCGCATACGCCATCGACCTTCCACCTGATGAACGCGCGGCGGCTGAAGCTGATGAAGCCTTCGGCCGTGATCGTGAACACCTCGCGCGGCGAGGTCATCGACGAGAACGCCCTGACGCGGGGGCTGCGCGCGGGCGAGATCGCGGGCGCGGGGCTCGACGTGTTCGAGCATGGCCACGAGATCAACCCCCGCCTGCGCGAGCTGCCCAATGTCGTGCTGCTGCCCCATATGGGCTCGGCCACGCTGGAGGGCCGGATCGAGATGGGCGAGAAGGTCATCATCAACATCAAGACCTTCGCCGACGGGCACCGGCCGCCGGATCAGGTGCTGCCGAGCATGCTGTAGGCGATGCGCGATTTCCTCATCATCGGCGGGGGGATCGCCGGGCTTGCGGCGGCGGCGGCCCTGTCCGCCCATGGCAGCGTGACGGTGCTGGAGGCCGAGGCGACGCTGGCCCATCACGCCTCGTCCCGCTCGGCCGCCCTGTTCGAGCCGTCCTACGGCCTGCCGCCCGTCGTCGCGCTGAGCCGTGCGAGCGCCGATGCGCTGAAAGCGGAAGGTGTGCTGAGCCCGCGCGGGCTGATGATCGTGGCCCGCGCCGACCAGCGCGCGGTGTTCGAGTCAGAGATCGCTTCCATGGGCCTGACCGAGGTCGGGATGGAGGCGGCCCTTGCGCGGGTGCCGATCCTGAACCCCGACGCCGTGGCCTTCGCGGCGCTGGCCGATCACGCCTGGGACATCGACACGGACCGCCTGATCCAGACCTATGCCCGCCGGGCAAAGGCCGCGGGGGGCGAGGTGCTGACCGGCGCGCCGGTGACCGCGATCCGCCGCGTTGCGGGCGGCTGGGAGGTGGACACCCCCATCGGCAACCACCGCGCCGCGCGGCTGGTGAATGCGGCGGGGCCATGGGCCGACCGCGTGGCCGAAATGGCGGGGATCGCGCCCATCGGCCTTACCCCGCTGCGCCGGTCGATGGCGCGCATCCCCGCGCCGGGGGGGCATGACGTGTCGAACTGGCCGATGATCTTCGGGGCCGAGGAAAGCTGGTATGCCAAGCCCGATGCCGGGGCGCTGATCGTCTCGCCGGCCGAGGAAGACCCGGCCGAGCCGCATGACGCCTGGGCCGACGACATGGTGCTGGCCGAGGGGCTTGCGCGCTATGAGGCGATGGTGACCGAACCCGTCACGCGGCTGCTGGCGAACTGGGCGGGGCTGCGCACCTTCGCGCCCGACCGCGTGCTGGTGATCGGGCCCGATCCGCTGGACGGCGATTTCCTCTGGTCGGCGGGGCAGGGCGGCTATGGCTTCCAGACCGCGCCGGGGGCGGCGGCCCTGCTCGCCGCGCTGGCCGTGGGGCAGGCGCCCGCGCTGGACCCCGACACGGTCGCCGCGCTCACGCCCGCGCGGTTCCGCTGACCTCGCGTCATATTCTGTCGTTTGAATTTGTTGACCTGCGTCAAGGCGGCCCAGGGCCTGTCATGGCATCTGGCGGAAAGATCCCGCGAACAGGAGGCCAGCATGAGCTACCGCGACGAAATCCACGAGATGCGCACCGAGTTGAAGGCGCTTTACAAGGCCATTCCCGGCGCGACGAAGGGCTTTGCCGAACTGTCGAAGGCCGCGAAAGAGGAAGGCGTGCTGGAACACAAGCACCGCGAATATGTGGCCATCGGCATCGCGGTCGCTCAGCGCTGCCAGCCCTGCATCAACTTCCACGTCGATGCGCTGATGCGCGCGGGCGGCACGCGGCAGGAGTTGTCGGACGTGCTGGCGATGGCGCTGCAAATGGGCGGCGGCCCGGCGCTCATGTATGCCGGCCACGCGCTGGCTTGCTGGGACGAGCTTGAGGCCGCCGCGGCGGCGAAGTGAGCCGGGCCGACGGGTCAGGATTTGCGGACCAGAGGGCAGCGCCCGGCCCGTGGGCAGGACGGTTTCAGAACCGACGCAACAGAGGGCAGCGCCCGGCCTGACGGGGTGGGCGAGAAGCGCCCGCCCCGTGGGGGGCAGGTCGGGCGCTGCCCGGGACGTTGTCCCGGGCGTGTGAACGAACTGACTTTCCTTTAATCTGGATTTTTTTGAAATTTGTAGCGAAGAGGCACTAGAGTTATTATTAAAGTTATCGCCACGGATAGTGCCGATATGCCGATCCCGCAGAAAATTAGAAAGTCTGCTATCCCGCTTTTTCCAGATTTTCCAGAGAATGTGCAAATTGCTTGAGTTGCCACCGGGATTGCAATCGTTAGCGAAGGAACAGTAAGAGACCACAATAATGCGGCGTAGCGTATGACGTTGTGTGCCGGGCCGCTCCTATACCCAATTCTTCTCGGCAGCACGGCGTCTGTCCATCCATTCGAGCCTTTCCAGTGGAGCATGCGCATTCCGGGAAATTCACTTCCACTTAAGGCAACAAAGAGATCAATGCGCATTCTTGATACCACTAGGATATCGAGAAATAGATAACACTGTGTAGTCACCAAGAAGCCAAGCACGAGTATGCAGAATGGCGTCAGTAGTGGAATCTTAGAAATAAATACTCCTGCATATTGAGCTGCGTCCATGGCGGGCGAGTTTGTAGAAATCGAGAATAAGGAGAACAGTATTGAGTATAGCGAAAGCCGTCCGTACTTGTCGCTTAGGGCGTTTTCAATGTCGCACAGCACCTTTAGGTAATGATCGTTAGCAAAATGTGGCATCTGGCGTACTTCGACAGAAAAGCCAAACAATGCTCGACCAAGAATTGACCTCCAGATGGCTTCAGGCGCTGCTTGAAATGACGATTGTGCCGTGTTGATCTGTGGCGTCTCATCTTCCATCACCCCCGCCCCCTCCGCTTGTTCCCGCCCCGCTGTCCGGCCCGCCCGGCCGTTGACCGCCCGCGCGCCTTCACGGCCTCGTCCACGGCGTCTTCCACCGCGGATTGCCGCGCCAGCGGGTCGTCGGCCACGGCAAGCTCCACCGCTTCCAGCCGCTTGATCTC
>JAGWVA010000047.1 GCA_028875855.1 Paracoccaceae bacterium | reverse complement strand
CCGGACTGGTGACCAGGTCATGCGCCTTCAGAACCCTGTAAACGCTGGCTTCCGACACGAAGTAGCGCCGACTGTCAGTGAAGCGGGCGGCGAGCTCCCGGGGTGACAGCTCGGGCTGCTCGAGGGCCAGATCGACGACCTGCGTGCGCACCTTGTCCTCAAGTTCGACAGCAAAACCGATAAGTGATTGATATTGCTAAGGCCGAATGGGCCGATTTGTGACTACGCGACGACCGTCAGGCGGGTTTAGGGAGGTTCAGGGCGTCGAAGAGCTCCAGTTGTTCCGGTGTTGTCGTGGAGATGCCATCTATCGTTCGTTCCCCGACTCTGGCTCTGTGGCGCTGGATGCGCGCGAGCAGATCGAGGGCGGTGCGCGGACTGGCGGCATTCCCCTTGGCCTTCAGGCGCATGCGCATGACGCGGTAGAGCACGAGGGCCAGGAAGCAGATCAGCGCATGGGCGCGGATGCGATCCGGCAGGCGGTGATGGACCGGGGCGATCTCGATGTCCGATTTCAGAACGCGGAAGCCGCGCTCGATATCGGCCAAGGCCTTGTAGCGTGCGAGAGTTTCTGCCGGGGTCAGATCGGCGGCATTGGTGATCAGCGCGAGCTTTCCATCGAAGAGTTCGGCCTCGGCGAGGGCCTCCTCGTCGACCGACCAGCTGAACCGATCGGCGGTGAAGTCGGCCTTGAGGAAGCGGGTCAGTTCAGCCTCGGCCACGGCGCGGGTGAACCGGCTGAAAGCGCCGCGATCAGAGGCACGGCGCCCCTTTGCCGTCGTCCCCTCGTCTTGTGCGTCGAGTTTGGAGACCATCTTCTCGGCCAAGGCTTCGAGTTCGGCGATGCGGGTCCGCCGACGATCAGACTGCTCGGTGGCACGGAACGGGTCATGGGCGACGATCAGGCGGTGGCCGGCGAAGGTGGCCTCTGCCAGCCCCTCGTCATCGAAGGCGAGGTCCCGGAAGGTCTCGACCAACTCACTGTAGCGGCGTGCCGGCACGGCCAGGATGAACTGGAGCCTGCGCTCTCCCTGATCGGCCAGGGCCGTCAGCTCGCCGATATTGTCGAGGCTCAAGAGCCCGCGGTCGGCGACCAGGATGACGCGCTGGATCGGGAACCGCTGCAGCACGGTCTGCAGCATGGATTGAAGGGTCTTGGTCTCGGCCACGTTGCCGGGGTGGACCGTGTGTAGGAGCGGCAGACCCTCTGCGGTCTGCACCACGCCGAGCACGAACTGCCGGGCGATGCCTCCCGTCTCTTTGTTCATGCCGAAGGCGCGGATGTCCTCGCCGACCTCGCCTTCGCCGTGGATGCGCACCGTGGTCAGGTCGTAGAAGACCAGCGCCAGATCGCGATCGACCAGCGGTCGGATCTGCTTGGCCAGCTCCATCTCGACCCGCTCGGCATGGTCCATCAGCGCGTCCATGGCCCGCAGCAGGTGCTGATGCGTGACGGTCTCCGGCATGGCCGGCATCGCCACGGTCTCCAGCCAGCGTAGGCAACCCAACTTGCTCGTCGGATCACAGAGCCGGTTGAAGACCATGGCGCGCACAAGAGCTTCCACATCGAGCTTGCGCTTGCCGGATCGCAAGGCGCGCCCGAGGGCGCGGTCGAAGCCAAGCTCCTTCCACAATTCATGCAGGGCGAAGACGTCACCGAAGCTCTGCGCAGGGTCATGGGTGATCGTCAAAGCCGCAGGCTCATCGCGGCCTGCCACCTTGCTCAGGCCGCGGATCAAGGCGTCAAGATGGCCGTCTTCCATGCCGTCGATGCGACCGAGATTGGCAATGACGCGGCTGCGCGGTTTGCCGGCCTCGTTGCGAAAGGACTCGGCTATCTGCAGATACCGCCGCCCACCGCTCTCTGTGACCCGAATAAACATGCCTACAGAATGGCACTGAGACACCAACAAAACAAGTGCATTAGCGCTAAACGCGTGTGACTACACGATATCCGCCCTTTGGAGCCCATAACCCATTGAATAGACTCGCGACGACACCCCAAATCGACCCCAATCTACGCCGATTTTGTCGAACTTCGGGGAGCTGGCCTTCCCCCAGTCTGCCGTTCTGCGTGACCGCAGTCCTTTCGAGATCGGCGCGTGAGCGGTCTTCATCAGGGGCCGGGGCTCTGCTAGGCTCTTTGCATGCTTGCAAACATCCTTCCGATCTCTGCGCTGCTCTTCGGCTCAGCCTTGCTGATGTTCGCGGGCGGCGTGAACGGCCTGATCCTGCCTGTGCGCGGCGCGATTGAGCATTTCTCGGCCTTTTCTCTGGGGCTTCTGGGAACCGGCTGGGCCATCGGCTATGTGGCCGGCTGCCTGCGCGTGCCGCGCCTGGTGAGCCGGGTCGGCCATATCCGCACCTTCACCGCGCTTGCCGCGCTGGCTGCGATCTCGATCCTCTTGTCGCTCTTGTTGATGACGCCCTACGCCTGGATCCCGTTGCGGGCGCTCTCGGGGTTCTGTTTCGCCGGGGCGGCCATGATCGTCGAAAGCTGGCTGAACGAGCGGACCGAAGCCAGCGCGCGCGGTCGTGTCTTCGGACTTTACACGATGATCAACCTGGGCGCCTCGACGCTTGGGCAGTTATCGCTGACCATGGGATCGGCCAGCGCGGACACGTTCTTCGTCGTGGGCGCCATCATCTACAGTTTTGCGCTCGTGCCGCTGGCGATATCCGCCTCGGCGGGTCCGAAGCCACTCGTGGCGGTGCGTCTGGACGTCCGCGCCCTCTGGCGCAATTCGCCGGTTGCCGTCTTTGCGGTGCTGATGGTCGGGATTTCCAACGGCGCGTTCGGCACGCTCTCGGCGGTTTACGCAGCGAAAGTGGGGCTGCTCCTTGCAAGCGTCGCGCTGTTCGTGTCGGTCCCGATCCTCGCCGGTGCGGCGTCGCAGATCCCTGTCGGCATCCTGTCTGACAGGCTGGATCGTCGGCTGGTGCTGGCCGCCCTCGGCATGCTGGCGATGGCGGCAGACCTTCTGTTCATCTTCCTGATGCCCGGGGACCGCACGCTGAACCTTGCGCTGGTTGCCCTGTTCGGCGTGCCGGTCTTTGCAATGTATCCGGTGATCGTCGCCCATGCCAACGACCACGCGGCCCGAGGCGCGTTCATCCAGACAAGCGGCGGGCTGCTGGTCGTCTATGGCGTGGGTTCGATCATCGGGCCGCTCGTGGCGGGCTGGGCAATGTCGGTCGTGGGGGCACGGGGGCTCTTCATGACCTCGCTCTCGGCCCACGTTCTGCTTGTTCTCTTTACGCTGTGGCGGATTCGCATGCGCGCGCCAGTGCCCGAAGATCAGAAAGGCGCGTTCCAGGTTTCGGCCCCCGGCCGCACCATCACGCCCGAGACCGCAGCCCTGGCCGAGCCGCAAGACGCGTAGCGCTTGGCAAGCGCATGCGGCGGGCCGGGCGAGGCGGGATCAGGCCATGGGCCGCTCGCCCCCTGCGGTGACGGCGCGCACGTTCCCGCCATGCGATCAAGGTCGCGTTGTTTGCGGGGCGACAGGGATGTTACCCTTAAGGTTGCGAAGCCGAGGGAGGACGGCATGCGCGACCTTGAGCATGTGGACGAAATCGACCGGGTGCTGCGCGGGCAGGACACGGGCCGTGACGGTCTGGTCGCCGAAAGCTGGCGGCGCTGCGTCGAGGCCTATGGCATGGACCCCGCGCGGCCGGACCCGGCTCATATCGTCACGGCTGCCGAGCTTCGCGAACACCGGGAGCAGTCGGAACGGCTGATTGCGACCGCGCGGTCCGGGCTGCAGGCGCTGTTCCGGCAGGTGGCGGGGCAGAACTACGTCCTGCTGCTGGCGGACGCCAAGGGGATCACCGTCGATTACTTCGGCGATCCCCGGTTCGAGGATGAGCTGCGACAGGCCGGGCTTCACCTTGGCTCGAACTGGACGGAGGATCTGGCCGGCACCTGCGGCGTCGGCTCCTGCATCGTGACAGGTGAGGCGATCACGATCCATCAGGGCGACCACTTCGGGCTTGCCCATACGCCGCTCTCTTGCACCGCCGCGCCGATCTTCGACACGAAGGGAGAGCTGTCGGCGGTGCTTGACATCTCGCTCTTGCGCTCGCCCTCGCCGAAGTCGTCGCAGAACCTTGCCATGGGGCTGGTCACGGCCTCGGCCCGGCGGGTGGAGATGGCGAACCTGATGGCGATGACGCGACGCGACTGGGTGCTGCGCGTCTCGACCAGCCCCGAGTTTCTGGAGGTCGACCCCGAGGCGGCGGTGGCGCTTGACGGCTCGGGGCGGATCATCGGCATGACGACCGGGGCGCGGCGCGCCTTCGATCCCAAAGGGGAACGCGGGTTGATCGGGTCGCGGATCGACGACTGGCTTGATCTGACCGTGGACGATCTGCCCGACCTGATGCGCGGCCGCCCGACCGAAGAGCGAGTTCTGCGCCTGAAGGACGGGCGGGGCTTGTTCGGCCACGCGATCGCGCCGCAGGCGGCAACGGCCAGCGCCGCCCTGCGCCGACGCGAGCCGGACTTGCCCGGCGCGCTTGGCAGTTTCGCGGGGCCCGACCCGGCGCTGGCCCGTATCCTCGCGCAGGCCGGGCGCCTGGCGCCCACCTCGGTGCCGCTGCTGATCGTGGGAGAAACCGGCACCGGCAAGGAAAAGCTTGCCCGCGCGATCCATGTCTGCGGGCCGTCCGGGCGCGCCTTTCATGCCTTGCGCTGCGCAGGGCTTGCCGATCTGTCGGCGCTGGCCGAGGCCACGGCCGGGACGCTCTTCCTGCGCGGGGTCGAGGATCTGGCCACCCCCGTGCAGGATCAGCTTCTGGCCCTTCTGGACCTACGCCCCGATCTGCGGGTGATCGCCGGAACCCGGGCCGATCCCGCCGATCTGCATGGCCGGCTGCGGCCCGATCTGTTCTTCCGGCTGGCCGGGGCGACGCTGTCGCTGCCTGCCCTGCGGCATCGGGCGGATTTCGACTGGCTGCTGGATCGGCTTCTGCGCCGCCGCTCGGCCGACGGGGTGCGCCTCTCGCCGTCGGCGCGGGCGGAACTGAAGGCGCGGCCGTGGCGGGGCAATATCCGGGAACTGGAACAGGCGCTGGATGTGGCCGTTGCGCTGGCCGAAGGGCCGGTGATCGATCTGCCCGATCTGCCGCCCGAAGCCCCGTCATCGGCGGCTGCGTCACGGACCGACGAGACCGACCTTGAGGCGATCCTGATGGCCTGCGACTGGAACATGGCGCAGGCGGCGCGCCGATTGGGCGTGAACCGCTCCACCGTCTTGCGGCGCGTGCGCAAGGCCGGGTTGACCGTTCCGGAGTGACGCTGCGCGTTGCATGAACGTTGCGCGTGCAACGCCGACGCCCCTTCGCATCGCTTTTACAGGGATCTTCGTCGAAAAACCGTGGCCGGATCGACGGGCCGCCCTCACCTTTCTTCGCAGAGAGCGGCACGGAGAAAGGGAGGAGACCCATGCTTGACTCGACACTCACGGACCAGACGCAGGCCTTTCTGGACAGCTTCGGCGCAGCCCTTGAGGCGGGCGACATCGCCCGCGCCAAGGCGATGTTTGCCGACGACTGCTACTGGCGCGACCTTGTCACCTTCACCTGGAACCTGAAGACGGTCGAGGGGCCCGATCAGGTCGAGGACATGCTGAAACACCAGCTTGCCACGACGAAGCCGCGCAACTGGCAACTGGCCGAGGGCGAGGTGCCGACCGAGGATGGCGGCATCACCACGGCCTGGATCTCGTTCGAGACGGACGTTGCCCGCGGCTTCGGCCTGATCCGGCTGCGCGAGGGCAAGATCTGGACCCTTCTGACGACAATGGCCGAATTGAAGGGGCATGAAGAGCCCAAGGGCTTTGCCCGCCCGTTGGGCGCCAAACATGGCGCCGCCAAGAACCGCCCGACCTGGAAGGAAGAGCGGGAGAAGGAGGCCGCAGAGCTGGGCTATACCACGCAGCCCTACGTGCTCATCGTGGGCGGTGGTCAGGGCGGCATTGCGCTTGGCGCCCGGCTGCGTCAGTTGGGCGTGCCCACCATCATCATCGAGAAGAACGAACGCCCCGGCGATAGCTGGCGGCGGCGCTACAAGTCGCTCTGCCTGCATGACCCGGTCTGGTATGACCACCTTCCCTACATCAAGTTCCCCGAAAACTGGCCCGTCTTCGCGCCAAAGGACAAGATCGGCGACTGGCTGGAGTTCTACACCCGGGTGATGGAGCTGAACTACTGGTCGAAGACCACCGCCAAGTCGGCCCGTTACGACGCGGCGAAGGGCGAATGGACGGTTGTGGTGGACCGCGACGGGCAAGAGGTTGTCCTGCATCCCAAGCAGCTCGTGATGGCCACCGGCATGTCGGGCAAGCCGCGCATGCCGAACTTTCCGGGCATGGACCGTTTCAAGGGTGTGCAGCAGCATTCCAGCCAGCACGCGGGCCCGGATCAGTGGGCGGGCAAGAAGGTGGTCGTGGTCGGCTCCAACAACTCGGCCCACGACATCTGCGCGGCGCTTTGGGAACACGATGCCGATGTCACCATGCTTCAGCGGTCCTCGACCCATATCGTGCGGTCCGACACGTTGATGGAGATCGGCCTCGGCGGTCTTTATTCCGAACAGGCGGTGAAGGCAGGCATGACCACCGAGAAGGCGGACCTGATCTTCGCCTCGCTGCCCTACCGGATCCTGCACGAATTCCAGATCCCGCTCTATGACCAGATGCGCGAGCGCGACAAGGACTTCTATGCCGGTCTGGAAAAGGCGGGCTTCTGGCTCGACTGGGGCGATGACGGATCGGGGCTGTTCATGAAATACCTGCGCCGGGGGTCGGGCTATTACATCGACGTGGGCGCCAGCCAGCTGATCATCGACGGCAAGATCAAGCTGAAGCGCGGGCAGGTGGTCAGCCTGGATGAGACGGGCGTGAACCTTGACGATGGCACGCATCTCGATGCCGATCTGGTGGTCTATGCGACCGGCTACAATTCGATGAACGGCTGGGTGGCAGACCTAATGGGGCAGGAGATGGCCGAAAAGGTGGGCAAGGTCTGGGGCCTTGGCTCTGGCACGACCAAGGACCCGGGGCCCTGGGAGGGCGAGCAGCGCAACATGTGGAAGCCCACGCAGCAGGAGAACCTGTGGTTCCACGGCGGCAACCTGCACCAGTCGCGGCACTACTCGCAGTATCTCGCGCTGCAACTCAAGGCGCGGATGGAAGGGATCGCGACCCCGGTCTATGGGCTGCAAGAGGTGCATCACCTGGGCTAAGGCAAAAGCGGCGCCGGGCCTGCACGTGGCCCGGCGCACCGCTCCCATTGCCACGGCTGAGGCCGGGTGCGCTTCCGGGACGGCAAGCCCTCAGGTGCCAATGCCCATCCGGCGGAACAGCCCCGCCCGGTCGCGGGGCCGGCAAGGCGTCGGGATCAACCGGGTCCGCATCCGCAGGTCACCGCCTCAGCCGGTTGTGCGGTCGCGGGCGGAGAGGAAGACATACATCGCGGGCACAACGAACAGCGTGAACAGCGTCCCGATCGACAGGCCGGTGAAGATCACGATCCCCATCGCATAGCGCCCTGCCGCCCCCGCACCACCGGCGAAGACCAGCGGCACGACGCCGAAGACCATCGCCGCCGTCGTCATCAGGATGGGGCGGAAGCGGGTGGAAGCCGCCTCGATCACCGCCTCCAGCTTCGATAGCCCCTTCTCGCGCCCCGCGTTGGCGAATTCCACGATCAGGATCCCGTGTTTCGAGATCAGACCCATCAGGGTGACGATCCCCACCTCGGTGTAGATGTTGATCGTGGTGAAGCCGGTGAAGATGAAGGACACCGCCCCAAACAGCGCCAGCGGCACCGAGATCAGGATCACCACCGGGTCGCGGAAGCTTTCGAACAGCGCCGCCAGCACAAGGAAGACGATGATGACCGAGAATGTCATCGTCACAAGGAAACCGCCGGATTCCTGCCTGAACTGGCGCGACTGCCCGGCATAATCGGCGGTGTAACCCGACGGCGCGATCTGTTTCAGCGTATCGCGCAGATAGGTCAGCGTCGCCCCTTGCGAACCAGCGGGCACGCCCTGGATCGTGGCAGAGTTCAGCTGCTGGAAGTGCGATATCGCCTCGGGCACCACGGAATAGCTCAGATGCGCGATGGTGCGCAGGCTGACGGGGCCGACCGGGGTCGGGATATGCAGGTTCAGCACGTCGCCCGGGTTCAGCCGGTTCGCCCGCGCGACCTGCGGGATCACCTTGTAGGCCCGCCCGTCGATGGTGAAATAGTTCACGTAGCCGCCCGCCAGCGCCGCGCTGAGCGATTGGCTCACCTGCGCCTTGGTCAGACCCAGCGTCGCGATCTTGGCATCGTCCACGACAAGATTGGCCTGCGGCAGGTCGATCTTCAGGTCGGTGTCGATGTAGTAGAACTTGTGATCGGCCTTCGCCCTTTTCACCAGTTCCTGCACCACGGTATCAAGCTGCTGGAACGGCTGCGTCGTCTTGATGACGAATTGCACCGGCAGGCCCGATGTGCCCGGCAGCGGCGGGAACTGGAAGGCCGCGACCTTGGCGCCCGCGATGTGGTTCCATTCGCCCTGCAACTGCTTCTGCACATCCGACGCGCTGCGGGTCCGCTGGTTGTAGGGCTTCAGGATCACGCCCGAGATCCCCGCGTTCACCGTCGGCACGCCAGAGATCTGGAACATGTGGTCGTATTCGGGGATCTTGCTCGCGATGTCGAAGGCCTGCTTGCGATAGACCTCCATCTGGTCGGCCGTCGCCGTCGGCGGGCCTTTCACCAGGGCCACGACCACGCCCTGATCCTCGGTCGGGGCAAGTTCGGACTGCGACATGGAGAACATGACCACAAGCAGAACGATCAGGATCGCAGCCATGGCGATCAGCACCGGGTATGTGGCCAGCAGGCTGCGCAGCATGCGTTCGTAGCCGCCGCGCACGCGCTGAAAGATCGCGTCGATGTGGCGCGGCAGCCAGCCGTTGTCCTGCGACGGTTTGAAGATGCGCGCGCACATCATCGGCGACAGCGTCAGCGCCACCACGCCCGACACCGCGACCGAGGCCGCCAGCGTGAAGGCGAATTCCACGAAAAGCGCCCCCGTCAGCCCGCCCTGAAAGCCGATGGGCAGGTAAACGGCGACCAGCACGATGGTCATGGCGAAGATCGGCCCGCCCAGTTCCCGCGCGGCCAGTATGGCGGACTGCATCGGGCTTTGGTGTTCGTCGTGCATGTGGCGATCGACGTTCTCGACCACGATGATCGCGTCATCCACGACCAGCCCGATGGCCAGCACCAGCGCCAGCAGCGTGAGCAGGTTGATCGAATACCCCAGAAACTGCATCAGGAAGAACGCCCCGATCAGCGACAGCGGCATCGCCACCAGCGGCACCACGATGGCCCGGAACGAGCCGAGGAAGAGGAAGATCACCACCGTCACGATGGCCAGCGCCTCGATCAGGGTCTTCACCACCTCGACGATCGAGGATTGGATGAACTGCCTGGAATCATAGACGATCTTGCCGGTCAGGCCGGACGGCAGCTGTTGCGCGATATCCGGAAAGGCCCCCCGCACGGCGGCGGCCACGTTCAGGATGTTGGCGTCGGGCGCGACCTTGATGCCCACGAAGACGGACCGTTTGCCGTCGAAGGCGACGTTCAGGTTGTAGTTGTCCGATCCCAGTTCGACCGTCGCCACGTCCTCGAGCCGGACGACGGCGTTGCCATTGTGCTTGACGATCAGCTTCTTGAACTCGGCGACCGAATGCAGGCTCGTCTCGGCCGTCAGCGGGACAGAGACGCTTTGCCCATTGGTCGCCCCGAGGGGGGTCAGGTAGTTGTTCGCGGCCAGCGCTGCGGCCACGTCCGCCGCCGTCACCCCATGCCCCGCCATCTTCACCGGGTCGAGCCAGGCGCGCAGCGCGAAGGTCCGCCCGCCAAGGATCTCGGCCTGCTGAACGCCGTCCACCGCGTTCAGCTTTGGCACGACGACGCGGGTCAGGTAGTCGGTGATGTCATTGGATGCGAGGCTTTTCGAGTAGAAGCCCAGATACATCGCATCCGTCGTCTGCCCCGAGGCGATGGACAGCGTCGGCGCCTGCGAGGCGGCGGGAAGCTGGTTCTTCACAGCGTTGACCCGCGTGTTGATCTGGGTCAGCGCCTTGTTCGCATCGTAGTTCAACCGCAGCGTCGCCTGGATCGTCGATACCCCGTTCGAGGACGACGACGACAGGTAGTCGATGCCCTGCGCCTGCGCGATTGACGCCTCCAGCGGCTGCGTGATGAAGCCCGCCACCGTGCCCGCATCCGCACCGGGATAAAGCGTCGTGATCGTGACCACCGCCGATTGCGTCTGCGGATACTGACTGACCGGCAGGCTGAAGATCGCCCGCAGGCCAAGCACGACGAAGAAGAGGCTGATCACCGTGGCCAGCACGGGCCGGCGGATGAAGATGTCGGTGACGTTCATGCGCTCATTCTTCCTGAAGCTGCGGCGAGGCGCTGTCGGAGGGCTGCACGGAATTGTCGATCTGGACCGCCGCGCCGGAGGTCAGCTTCAGTTGCCCGCTGGTCACCACCTGATCGCCGGCCTTCAATCCTTTCAGGATCGCAACCCGGTTGCCGCGCCGGTCGCCCGGCGTGACGAAAACCTGTTCCGCCTGCAGACCCGATCCATTCTTGGCCTTGGTCACCACGAAGGCGGTCGCCCCATAGGAGTTGTAGGTGACCGCCGTCACCGGCAAGGTGAGCTGCTGCACCGGTTTGCCAAGGTTGATGGTGGTATGGACGAACATGCCCGGCCGCAGCGCCCCATCGGGGTTGGGGATCGTCGCCTGCACCGTCACGTTGCGCGTCGTGGCATCGACCTTGGGGCTGATCGCGGTGATCGTGCCCGTGAAGCTGCGGCCCGGATAGGCATCGACGCTGACCGCGATCTTCTGGCCAAGGGCAAGGCTCGACAGCTCGCTTTGCGGGACCGTGAAATCGTCATGGATCGCGCTGAGGTCTTGCAGCGTGACGATCGGCGTGCCGGGCGTCAGGTATTGGCCAAGGTTCACGTTGACGATGCCAAGCTGCCCGCCGAAGGGCGCGGTCACCGTCTTTTCCGCGATCAGCGCCTTTTGTTGCGCGACGAGCGCCGTCCTGCTTTTCAGGTCTGCCGCATCGGCATCCAGCGTCGATTGGCTGACGGCCTGGCTGGCATGCAGGCGGATGTCTCGCGCCAGCACGGTCTGGGAAAGTTCCAGCGCCGCCTCGAGCGAAGCAAGCTGTGCCTTGTCCGGCGCATCGTTGAGCTGGATCAGGACGTCGCCGGCCTTCACAACTGTGCCCGACTTGACCGGGATCGCGGCAACGACGCCCGCCACCTGCGGCGCCACGTCCACGCCATGCACCGCACTCAGCGCGCCGACGGCGGAGAGCTGGGGTTGCCAGCTCATCTCTGTCACCTCGGTCGCCGACACGGTCGCCGGCGTCGGTTTCGGCGCGCTGGCGATCAGGTGCTGGATATGGCGGTAGAAGCCGAACCCCAGCACGGCGACGATCACGACGATCAGCAAGAGCATCAGCCCCATGCGCTTCCAAAGCGAGGGTTTGCGTGCCGGAGGGGTAGAGGCCGTCTTGGTCACGTCGGTCTCGGTCATCGTCACTCCCCTTCACTCTCTACGGGAGGTGATAGGCTTGCGGACCGGCCTCGACAAGATTGGTCAGGCAAGAAACTGAACTGAACAGTGCAAATCCTGGAGAGCCGCGTCCACAAAGGCGAAAACGTGGGCATGTCGCTGACGGCGGCCGCACGGCGGAGCCCGCCGCCCGGTCCAGGACCGGCCGGACAAGCGGCGCGAAATCCGGGCCCGAAATCCTTCGCGTGGCTCGGTATGTCCATGCCATCAAGTGACGAAGTGCCGCCTCAGGGGGGCGGCACTCCGGGGCGGCTCTGTGAAGCGCGCCCTCCTAATTCACGACGATCTGCGCGTCCACACCGGCCTTGCGCAGGTTGCTCTTCATCTGGTCCATCGCGTTCACGTCGCCGGAGCTTGTGATCACCACGCTGTTGACCATCAATGAATAGCTCGGCCCGCTGGGTTGGGGCGCACTGGGCTGGAGATTTGCCAGATACTTGTCCGCGGCCTTCTGCGATGCGGGCCCCCATTGTCCGTCATGGCTCACACCAATGGTGTATTGCACGTCCATGACCGTTTCCTTGCTGACATATTTTCCGTCAGTCAGATTTTGCAGGTCCTGGCGCAGGGCTTGCTGGTCGGTGATGCGCGAGGGCACATAGACGGTCCCGCAATGTTGCTCGTCGCGGTATTGCGTCACGGTCCTGCGGCCACTTTCATTGGCGACCACGCCGCCCAGAACGGCCCCGACGGCGGCACCGGCATCCTGCCGCGTCACGACCTTCCCAAGAACGCCGCCGATCACGGCCCCGCCAACCACCCGCCCGGGATTGGCGTTTTCGGTCTGCTGGTAGGGCACGGCTGTCGTCGTGCATTTCGTCTGATACGATCCGGCAAACGCCTGGGATGCAGACAGGATCACCGCTGCCGCGGTCACAAAAAGTCTCATCTTCTCGCTCCTCTTTATACCGGATGCGACACCGTGGGCGTCGTCCGTATTGGTCCTGGCATCGGCGTGTCGCCGGCGACCCAAATCCTCGGCCGATGCTCTGCCTCGGTCCCCGCTCACCTAACGATGCCTTCAATTGTTATTCAATATCATGACGGATCTCGTCCGGATTGAACGGCCCCGAGACGTGATCGGACAGGACGCGCCGGCGTCCCCGATGTCACCACGTCATCCGGCCACGATTTCCGGGACGAAACGGGGCTTCGTCGATGTCTGCGCGGGAACAAGCTGGCCTCACCGTCCGCTCTTCGGCGCATTCAGCAAGGCGGCCTCCACGCCAAGAAGCAAGGAGGCCGTATCCACCGGCAACCTGAGCGTCGCATCGCAAATGGCCCGGCGATGGCGAGAATAGTCGCAACGCTTCACGTCCGAGGACAGGAATACCGTCGGAAATCCCGGACGCACGGCACGGAGGGCAAGTCCAAAGTCCATGGCATCTTCGATATCTGGAAATTCATCCATGTCGAAGACGCCGAAATCGAACAGCTCACACAGCTCGGCGAGTTTGTGAACATCGCCCTGCCAGTCGTCAACGCTCCAGCAGGCCACCTGCATGTGAGACATCAGGATATCGGAGATGGCCCGATACGCAAAACTCGAGCGCGTGCCCAGCATTGCACGGCGGTTCGGGATCAGATCATGTCGAACGAATTGTGGTGACCAGTCCGCACGATTGGACGCAAGACCAAAGACCGGTCGGCCCGAGGGGCGGACCAGTCGCGGAAGTGACTCGGCTCGTGCCTTCGCTCTGGAGCGCATCGGCTTCATTGACCTTCGTAAACACTGATATCGACTGTCGTACGAAACAACAGTCTGGCGCGACCCTCGCGCCTTCTTCGTTCATTCGAGCACGGGATCAGGCTCTTGCCTCTTGCGGCGGCTTCACCCGCGATCGTGGTCCTGCATCTTGCTACATGCCGAGGTGGTTCCTTTGGGGCACGCTGTCGTTCGTCCTTGGTGCGTTTGACCCCGCCTTGACGCATGGGGATGTGAAAGGCGGGGCCGAGCGTCTGATGGAGGGCAGTCCCCAGGCTCCCGCCCCCCGACGCTCGTTTCCATCCTTAACACAATGCGATTAACTGAAGATGAACCGCAGAGTCATGAATTAACCGTTCCAGGCCGGACCGGCGGATTTATGTCATGCGATGATCTGGCAGGCGGGCGCCTGTAACGGCGGCAGGCGCGATGGCCGGGTCTGCGGAGTCGCGCCCCCCGAACGACCCCGACCCACGCGCGAGGCGTATTGAAGCTTGCGCCCCGCTGGGTCACAGTCCCGCGAGGCAGAACGGCGCGTGCAACGGTTCCAATGGTGCAAAGTGACATCCCCCCACAGCTGTCGATCATCGTCGTCAGCTACAACACACGGGACATGACGCTGGCCTGCCTCGCGTCGGTCTTCGCGCAAACCCGGACCCCCTTCGAGGTCATCGTTGTGGACAACGCCTCCACCGACGGTTCGGCCGAGGCGATCGGGGCCGCATTCCCGCAGGTCAGGCTGATGGCCGAGACGACCAACCACGGCTTTGCCGCCGCCCATCGCCTTGCGGTGCCGGTCGCGCGGGCGCCGTGGCTGCTGTTGCTCAATCCCGACACGGTGGTGCTGAACGGGGCGCTGGACAAGTTGCTTGCCTTTGCAGAGCGGACACCGGACGCCGGGATCTGGGGCGGGCGGACGCTCTTTGGCGACGGCACGCTCAATCCGACCTCGTGCTGGCAGCGGATGACGCTGGCCTCTCTTGTATTCCGCACTCTGGGACTAAGCGGGCTCTTCCGGTCCTCCGAGGTCTTCAACGCCGAATGCTACGGCACATGGCCGCGCGACCGGGAACGCGAGGTGGACATCGTGACCGGCTGCCTGTTCCTGATCCGACGCGCGCTCTGGGACCGGCTGGGCGGGTTCGACGATCGCTTCGTGATGTATGGCGAAGAGGCCGATCTTTGCCTGAGGGCGCGCGCCCTCGGTGTCCGGCCGCGCATCACGCCCGAGGCGGAGATCATCCACTATGGCGGGGCCTCGGAAAAGGTTCGGACAGACAAGGCGGCGCGGCTGCTGCGGGCCAAGATCGAACTGATCCGACGGCATTTTCCGCCGCTGACGCGCGGGCTCGGGCTCACGGTGTTTCGCCTGTGGCCCTTCTCGCGGTATGTCGGCATGGGCCTCGCCGGGCGCCTGCTGCGACGTCCGGGGCTTGTCGAACAGGGCCGCGCCTGGAAGGAAATCTGGGACCGGCGGGCGGATTGGTGGAACGGCCTCGGTTCGGCCTGAGACCCGTGGACCGCCGCCTGCCCTCCCTGTAGGCAAGCCGCGGCGTCGTCCCTTTACACCCTCAGGGCCCCATGCCACCCTGCCGAGGCAAGGCATGGGCGTGGGGTTTTCATGAGCGATTGGTGGCGTGGCGCGGTGGTCTATCAGATCTATCCGCGGTCTTTTCAGGACGATTCCGGCGATGGCATCGGCGATCTGCCCGGCATCACCCGCCGGCTGCCCCATATCGCCGATCTCGGGGCCGACGCGATCTGGCTGTCGCCGATCTTCACCTCCCCCATGGCGGACATGGGCTACGACGTGTCGAACTACACCGACATCGACCCGCTGTTCGGCACGCTTGCCGATTTCGACGCGCTGGTCGCCCGCGCACATGATCTGGGCCTGAAGGTCATCATAGACCAGGTGCTGTCGCATACCTCCGACAGGCATCCGTGGTTCACCGAAAGCCGGGCGGACAAGACCAATCCCCGGGCAGACTGGTATGTCTGGGCCGATCCCAACCCCGACGGCACGCCGCCCAACAACTGGTTGTCGGTCTTCGGCGGGCCGGCCTGGGAATGGGACACGCGCCGGCGGCAGTTCTACCTGCACAACTTCCTGTCGGCGCAGCCGGACCTCAATTTCCATCAACCGGCCGTGCAGGACGCCCTGCTGGAGACGATGCGCTTCTGGCTTGAGCGCGGCGTCGACGGGTTCCGGCTCGATACCGTGAATTTCTACTTCCACGATGCCGCGCTCAGGTCGAACCCGCCTTGGCCGCAGCCCGACGGGCGCCCCGCGGTCAATCCCTACGAGATGCAGACCCATCTTCATTCGAAGACGCAGCCGGAGAACATCGGCTTTCTTCAACGGATGCGGGCGCTTCTCGACCGCTACGACGCCCGCGCCATGGTGGGCGAGGTCGGCGAAAGCCAGCGCGCCCTTCAGGTGATGGAGGAATACACCCGCGGCGAGGATCGGCTGCACATGGCCTATTCCTTCGAGATGCTGGGGCCGGACTTCACGCCCGCCCATTTCCGCCGCCAGATCGATGGGTTCTTCACCGACGCGCCGGACGGCTGGCCGTGGTGGAGCTTCTCCAATCACGACGTCCAGCGCCACGTCACCCGCTGGGCGGACCATGGCAAGGATGCTGACTCGCTGGCCAAGCTCGCCATCGCCCTGTTGATCGGCTTCGAGGGGACCATCGGGCTTTATCAGGGCGAGGAACTCGGGCAGACCGAGACGGACCTGCTGTATGAGGAGCTGACGGATCCGCCGGGGCTCAAGTTCTGGCCGGAGAACAAGGGGCGGGATGGCTGCCGGACACCGATGGTCTGGGAAACCGGTCGTCCGAACGCGGGCTTCACGACGGGAACACCCTGGTTGCCGGTGAAGCCGCCGCAGGCGGCCCGGGCCGTGGATGTTCAGGCCGCCGATGCGGGTTCGGTCCTTCACGCCTACCGCGCGGCCCTTGCCTTCCGCAAGGCAGAGCCGCTCTTGCGCCGTGGCCGGACCCGGTTCCTGGATCTGCCCGAGCCGATCCTGGGCTTTACGCGCCATGACCGGCAGGCCGCGCTGACATGCCTTTACAACCTTTCGCCTCACCCCGTGTCGCTGGTCGTTGCGGGCGAATGGAAACAGGTGGGGCCTTCAGCGGGCGTGACTGCCACGGGGACGGGGCTGAAGCTCGGGCCGAACGGCTACGGCTTTTTCGCCTCCAGCGTGGACAGCGTGCCAAGGGTAACGGGTTGAGCATCCGGCCCCGCGCCGCCCGAGACAATCGCAGGCGGCTCTGGGTCGGTTGCCATGTTTCTGCTGAATGCGGTTGCCCGACCGCGCCCGTGCATCTTGGAAAGATAGAGCGCGCGATCCGCATCGCCGAGCATCCGGTCCAGCCGGGGCTGCGGATAAAGCCGCGATAGCGTCATCCCGATGCTGGCCGAAATGCGGCATTCGCGGCCCGCATAGCCGATCGGGCGCGACAGGCGGTCGATGATGCGTTCGGCAATGGCGGCGATACCCTCCATCCGGGACACACCGGGGAAGATCAGCACGAATTCATCCCCACCGACCCGGGCCACCACGTCACCGGTGCGGGTTTCGTCGCACAGCACCCGCGCCACTTCGTGCAGCACATGATCGCCGGCCGCGTGGCCGAGCGTGTCGTTGACCTGCTTGAAGAAATCCAGATCGACCTGCGCAAGACCGAAATCCGTTCCGGTCTGCAAGAGCCGGTCAACCGCCTGTTCCATCGCGCGGCGGTTGGCAAGGCCGGTCAGCGTGTCGGTGAGCGCCTGCTGTTCGGCCGCCGCCTTGGCCCGCTGCAAACGACGGTTGAGGCCGTGCAGTTCCTGCATCACGGCCGAATTCGCCTCTGCCATGTAGAGCATCTCGACCGCGAGATCGGTGGGGGCAAAGTCGCTGTCGGTCAGCGCGTGGATGCGCACGGCCTCTGCCACCCCGATGCCGAAGGAGAGATTGAACAAGAGCCCCGCGCCATCTTCCAGCGGCACCGCAAGGCCGCGCAGAAGGGTCGCCGGCGGATGACGCAACTGCATCTGCACCCGGCACCCCGACAGCCGGGTGAAATCGCCCCCCGGAAGAAGATCGGCGGGGCGCCGGATCAGGAAATGATCCGGAAGGCCCTGCCCCGCCGGATCGCGCCCCAGCACCTTGCACAGGGTCGGCCCGGCAGCAAGGATGACGCCCGTCAGCGACAGCCAGAGATACATCGGCATCAGCTGCGCCAGCGCGGCCATGGAAAGCGACATGGGCCTGATCATCGCGGGCGCACCGGTCATGCCGGACGACCTGCCGTGGAAAGCGCGAAGGGCCGGCCCTGCGCATAATCGGCGGCGAGAAGTTCGATGCCGATCACCTCCGCCCCATCCTGCCCCCCGAGATGTTCGAGCACGACAAGCGCCCCGTAATCATCCGCCATGGCCCGCAGGATGCCCACCATCACATGGCCATAGCCCGGCCGGCCGTCGTGGCAGTCAAGACGGAAGCGGTTCGCCCCGTCAGGCCGAAGCTGGAACCGCGGAATATCGAGATCCGGCACGGCGAGCCGGGCCCTGCCCGGCAATTCGTCCAGCGAATGCAGGAAATCGACAAAGGCCGAGCCTCCGAAACGCAGCAGGCGGCGCAAGGATTCGAAGTGCGGATGCGACACGAGGTAGGTGCCCAGATCTTCCAGCAACGCCTCCCGCGGGCGGCGCAATTGGCGCGCGGCGGCGTCCAGAACCGCGTCCGTGATCGCATCTTCATAGACCAGCATCGCTTCGAAATTGTCGAAGCCCAGCCGCGCCTCCAGCACGGTTCGCGTCCACAGGCTTGTCCCGTAGGTATCGCGCAGAAAGCTCTGGATGGATCGGTTGATCAGGCCGTGCATCGTGTCCCCTCTTCTCGGGGGGCAGCTTAGGCACCAGACCTTAACAATTGCCTTATTTCGCCCAGGGCAGGATCAGGATCTGCCGCGGCCCCACCGTCAGCGCCCCGATCTGCGCGGGGGCAAGACGCGCCTCGCCCGAGAAGATGGCGGCCAGCACCGCCTCGGCATCGGCGGCAGAGACGATCATCGGGCCAAGCGTCGCCGTATCGGGCCGCAGGATGCCCTGGGTCGTGTCACGCACCACGCCCTGCGCGCGCAGCCCTCCCTCGGGCAGGCGGTAGAGGAACAGGCCTTGGAGGCCGCCGCGGGCGGGCTCGAACGCCCCCGTCACCAGAACGCATCCCGGATGGCCGTCGGACAGGCGCAGCGCGCAGGCCGACGCCCAGCGATGCAGTTCCGCCGTCTGGGCATCGCGCAAGAGCGCCTCGCGCAGCGCGGCGGCCTCGGGCGTGTCGGGTTGCAGCGCGATCTGGCGGCGCAAGACATTGCGCAGGTCCACGGCGCTTTGGGCCGGCGCGGTCGCCTCGGCCAACCGCGCCTTCAGCGCGCCCTGACCCGGCTGATCGGCCAGCGCCGTCAACCGCGCGATGGCCGCCGCCCCGGCAAGGCCCCAGTCCTGCCGGATCGTGGCAACGTCAAGATCCTGCGGCTGGCTCTGGCCCCGTTCGAAGCGCTCCACCTGATTGCGGGCCGAGATCGCCTGCGCGTCCAGCACCGGAGTGAAGGAAAGCGCCAGCGCCCCCAGCACGACCAGCGCCATCCAGGCATTCGTTGCACGGATGCGACCCATCCAGCCTTCGCCCCTGATCGCGGCCGCCGCATAAAGCAGGCCATAGGCCAACGCCAGGACCGCCCCGAAGCCCGCCGCGATCCGCGACGGGGTCCAGCCATATTGCTGCACCCGGATCCAGACCGCCGTCAGCGCAAGCCCTGCGAGGATCGGCAGCAGCACCGCCAGAAGCTGCGTCATCCGCCGCATGAGAGGCAGGCGCACGGCATCCGCGTCGGTCTCGTCCGTCGCGGTCGAGATCAGCGTCGCAGACCCGAGCGCAAGCGCCAGCAGGGTCTGCGCGGTCGAGGTTCCGGCAAAGAACGCGGAAAAGCCGTGAAGCGGCAAGGCCACGAGAAAGACCGCCTCGATCACAAGCGCGACGGGCACCAAGAGCCGCAGCATCCGTTGGGCGATGAAGGGCGAGAAATAGTCGCGCAAGTCGTCCAGAAGGGCGATGGCAAGGCCGAAGACGGCCCCCGTCAGGCCAAAGGCAAGCCAGCCGATCGACAGAAGCCGCGACAGGGTCTCGACATGCACCGTCTCCAGAAGCGTCGCCGAGAGCAGCAGGACGAGCCGGACCAGCCCCACGAACAGAAGCGCGCCCAACAGACGCGTGACGATGGCCCAGGATTGTTCGTAAAGCGTAGCGTAATCCAGAAGACCGCGCCCGGCCAGAAGCGCGATGACATAGGGCAGCGGCAGAAAGATCATCAGCCCCGCCGCGACGACGCGGTCGCCCCCGGCGACGAAGGCGGGAAAGCTCGCGAAGCGGAAGCTTGCCCAGAAGAAGAGCGGTGCGAGCACGGCGGCAAGGACAAGGGCCGCGATGGCGGCTTGCACAAGGCGCAGCGGGCCGGCCATCGCAAGCGTCGCGATGGAGAACACGCCGACGAATGTCGCAACCAGCACGAAGAGATGCGGCGCGCCATCCATAAGTGCGCCCTGCCGCCCGATCGCCCAGAGCGCCACGCCTGCAAGCGCCCCGAAGGCTGTCAACCCGGTGCGGTTGCGCGACGCCTGACCGACCCGTTTCATGCCGACCTCATCTGTCCCCTCGGGTCAGCCTACAAAGCCGGCGCCGGATGCGCCAGTGCAGGAATGCCGCGTCAGAAATCGGTCGGCGCACCACCCTCGGCTTTCCGGCGGGCAACGAAATCGGCCAGCGCCTCGCGATGGCCCTCGTCCATCGGGGGGGGCACGAAGTCGTTCAGGATCGCCTTGTAGATGCGATGCGCGCGTTCCGGCGTCCAGATCGCGCCATCGGCCTGCCAGGCTTCGAAGTTGCGCCAGTCCGACACGAAGGGCGCGTAGAAGGCATGGGCATAGCGATCCTGCGTGTGCTGGCAGCCGAAGTAGTGGCCCTGCGATCCGACCTCGCGGATGGCGTCCAGCGCGATGTCGTCGTCGGTCGTGGCGGTGATCTGATCCTCGAAGTAGCGCTGGATCATCTGGAGCACTTCGCAATCCATCACGAACTTCTCGGGGCTGGCAATGAGCCCACCCTCCAGCCAGCCCGCGGCGTGATAGACGAAATTGGTCTGCGACTGCACCGCCGCCCAAAGCGAGTTGCAGGTTTCCCACATCGCCTGACCGTCGGGCACGTTGGCCGCGCAGACCCCCGATGAGCGCAGCGGCAGCCCGTATTTCCGCGCAAGTTGCCCCGTCATCTGGGTTGCGCGCATGTATTCCGGCGTCCCGAAGGCGGGCGCGCCGGACTTCATGTCCACGTTCGAGGTGAAGGTGCCGATGCCGACCGGGCAGCCCGGCTTGATGTATTCCAGAAGTGCGATGGCCGACAGACCTTCGGCAAGGCTCAGCGCCACGGCCCCCGCCATGGTGACCGGCGCCATCGCGCCCGCCAGCGTGAAGGGCGTCACGATCACCGGCTGGCCGCGCCGCGCCAGCCGCATCGCGCCATCGAGCATCGGAAAGTCGTGCTTGAGCGGCGAGACCGAGTTGATGTTGGTATACATCCGCGGCTTGGCCTCGAACTCCTCATGGGTCAGGCCCGCGGCAAGGCGGGTCATCTCCATCACGTCCTCGACCCGTTCCTTGCCAAGCGAATAGGCGTGCACGACCTTGTCCGTCGTCGTCAGCTTCTCGAACAGGCAGTCGAGATGGCGGACCGAGGGGTGGATGTCGATCGGCTCGACCGGATAGCCCCCCGCGACGTGGATGCAGTTGAAATACTGCGTAAGCTTCATGAACTCCTGGAAGGTGGCGAAGTCGCCGGCCCGCTTGCCGCGCTCGAGGTCCCAGGCATTGGGCGGCGAGGAGACGTTGACGAAGACCATGTGCTTGCCGCCGACGACGATCTCGCGCGCGGGGTTGCGCGGGGTGATGGTGAAGCTCGCCGGCGCGCGCCCCACCATCTCCATCACGAAGTCCTCGTCCATGCGGACGTTGGTGCCGTCCACCTTGCAGCCGGCCTCTTTCAGGATCGCGACGGCCTCGGGGTTCAGGAACTCGATGCCGATCTCGGACAGGATGCGCATGGCGCCGCGGTGGATCGCCTCCACGCCGTCTTCGTCCAGCGGTTCGATCGGCCGGTCGGGATTGACCGGGATGCGCCAGGGCATCTGGTCGATTGCCGCCGTGCCCGCGCGGGTCTTGTGGCCAGAGCGCCCGCCCGCCCGCTTCTTCCGCACCAGTTCCTCGCCCATGACGCCCTCCGTCGTTTCCGGCAGATGTGCCAGTCCGCGACGGAACGCGGCTTTCCATTCCCGACAGCAAAAGTCGCTTTTGGCCGCCCTCAGGTCAGTGCGACGGTCTGCCGGTCGATCCAGCCCGGCAAATGGCCAATATCGGGCAGAACCGCCTCGGCCATGGGGGCCAGATCGGCCTCGGTCGCAAGGCCGGTGAGAACGCCCACGACCCGCATCCCCGCGGCGCGGCCCGCCACAAGGTCGTGCCGGCTGTCGCCGACCATCACCACCTGCGCTGGATCAAGACCCTGTGCCGCGGCGAAGGCCAGAAGCATGCCGGGCGCCGGTTTCCCGCCATGGCCGGAATCGAAGCCCGCGACGAAATCGAACTGCGCGTCGATCCCGGCATTGGCAAGCTGGGCCCGCGCGGCCTCCTCGCTGTCATTCGTGGCGACGCCGAGTTTCAGGCCCCGGCTGCGCAACCCCGACAGGAAGGGCGCAAGCGGCACGGCGGGGGCGAGATCGACCGCTGCCGCCTTTGCGTTCATCATCGCCATCAGCGCGGCCAGCGACCGCCCCGGCAGATGCGGAAGCAGGGCAAGGGCGACCTCTTCGGTCGTGTGGGCGATCACGGGACTGTCGGGGTCAAAGGTCTGCGCCCGCAGGTCGTATCCCACGGCCCGCCCCAGGATCGTCGCGCGATCGTCGTCGCCCTCGGCCAGTTCGGTCAGGACCTTGCGCGCCCAGCCGCTCCACGTTGCGTGAAAATCGAACAAGGTGCCGTCCTTGTCGAAAAGAATTCCGGCTATCATCGTGATGTCCCCTTCGCGCGGGCCACACTAGCGGGGCCGCCGGTCATTGCAACTCTCCTTGACGCGCGCCCTGCGCTTGCGGGTCGGGCCGCATTGACACGCGCCGGGGGATAGCTGACAGATCGACCATGAGCATGTCCTACCATCTGCACGCCTCGTTGATGTATCAACTCACGCTGACCTCCCGCCTGCAGGAGCGGCGGCTGGAGGATGGCCTGCGCGCGCTTGGCCTGACGCGGCTGACCTGGTGCATCCTGCTTGCGGTGCATGTGGAAGGCCATTCCCAACCCTCCGACATCGCGCAGTTCATCGGCGTGGACCGCACCGCGACCTCGCGCGCGCTCAGGCAGATGGAGCAGCGCGGCTGGGTCGCGCGCAGCACGGGTCGGGACGATCGCCGCACGACGCGGGTCGAGCTGACTCCGGCGGGCGTGGATCTTCTGACCCGCGCCGTCCCGGTGGCCGAGGACAATGCCCACCATTTCCTGTCGAAACTGACCCCCGAAGAGACCGAGGCGCTGCAGCGCATCATGGCCAACCTTCGGCTGGGCGAGGCGCACAATCTTCAGCATTTCTAGGCGAGCGTCCGCAGGCCGGGCCCGGCGCTGGCGCGCGCCCGATCAGGTCCAGTGCGTCTGGTGCCCCCCGGGCAACGCCTGCCGCGCCGTCATGGGCGCATCGTAGGGCAGCCCGGCCGCGTCGCAGAAGGCGACGATCCAGGCGTCATCCATCAGCAGGAAATCCAGCACGGAGGCAAGGAACACAGGGTCCCGCGCCCGCCCGCGCAGATCGGCGAGGCTTGCCCCGCTCGCCCCAAGGAAGACGGGCAACAGCTCATCGTTGGAAACCAGCCAGCCCAATACTTGAAGGGCTAGCGTCTCGGCAGCATCGAACGCACTCACGGAGTCGTTAATCTCCCGGAAAGGATTTGTTAACCATTTCCCCGGAGTCTCCCTGCAAAAGAGCAGTGGCGCAAGGTGGAGACCTGCGATGCCGGCAAGACTTCTGATCGTGGACGATCTTCCCGCCAACAGAATTCTGCTGAAAAGCAGGCTCTCGGCGGCGTGTTACGGCGTGACGCAGGCGTTGGACGGGGCGACTGCGCTCAGGATCGCCACGCAGCAGGAAACCGACCTCGTGCTGATCGACATGGGCTTGCCAGACATGGGCGCGATCGAGGTGTGCCAGCGGTTGCGTGCGGACCCGGCGACCCGCAGCCTGCCCGTCATCATCACCGCGCCCGCAGAGAACGGCGAACGGCTGCGCGCGCTTGCGGCAGGGGCCGACGACTTCATCCGGCGGCCCTTCGACAATCACTTCCTGCTCGCCCGAATCCGCAGCCTTCTGCGCGCGCGTGAGGAAGAGGTGGAACTGTCGATGCGCGAACTGACCGGCAGGGCGCTTGGCCTGTCGGAAGACGGCGCCGCCTTCGAACACCCGGCCGAGGTCGCCCTTGTCAGCGCCGCCCCCGATGCCGGACAGAGCTGGCGGGACAGCGTCGGCCTGCTCATGTCGCACCGGATTCACCTTCTCGACCCCATCGCAACGCGGCAGCACCACCCGCTTCCGCCGGATGTCTTCGTGATCGAGGCACCCGTCAATTGCCCCGACGAGGGGCTGCACCTGATCGCGGACCTTCGCAGCCGCGCGGTGGCCCGCCATGCGGCCCTCTGTCTGGTGCTGCCGGCCGAGTCGGGCGCGGCGGCGGCCATGGCGCTGGATCTTGGCGCGAACGACGTGCTGGTCCGTCCGGTCGATCCCCGCGAACTGGCGCTGCGTATCGACACGTTGATCCGGCGAAAGCGGCTGGCGGATGGGTTGCGCAACATGCTGCGCGACGACGCGCAGGCGGCGCTGCGCGATCCCCTGACCGGCCTTTACAATCGCCGCTACGCGCTGCCCCACCTCGCACGCCTGACCGAGCGCCTGAGACACGGCGGGCGCAGCCTGACGGTCATGGCGCTGGACATCGACCGCTTCAAGGCGGTGAACGACCGGTGGGGCCATCCCGCCGGCGACAGCGTGCTGATCGAGGTCGCCAAGCGGCTTCAGGACAACCTCCGCGCGGTCGATACGCTTGCCCGGATCGGCGGCGAGGAGTTCCTGATCCTGATGCCCGACACCGGTCTGACGCAGGGGCGCCGTGCGGCGGAACGCCTGTGCCGGATCATCGAGGGCAGCCCTGTGACGCTTCCTGATGGCAGGGACAGGATCCCTGTCACGCTGTCGATCGGTCTGGCCATCGGCAGGCGGGGCCGGGACGAAACTGCCGAAGGTCTGATTGCCAGAGCCGACCGCGCGCTGCTTCAGGCCAAGGCCTTTGGCCGCAATCGCGTGACAGTCGATCGACAGGCGGCCTGATCGCCGTCAGGGCCGCTGAGCGGTCGCAGCCGCCTGCCCCCCCGGCGGGGGCGGCGGGGGCGCGCGATGCAGGCGGCGCTCCATGTCCTTTTCCAACCGGCCCGCAAAGGCCGCGCGCTCGGCCGGGCTCATGGCCGCGATGCGATCCTGCAAGAGCCGCTGGCCCAGCCCGATCCACTGGCGGGTCCGCGCATCCTGCCTGTCCATCAATTCGGCAACCTTCGCCGGATCGTAGGGCTCGGCCTTCAGGGCGCCGATCAGGTTCTGGAAATCGGCGCGCATCGCCGCGCGTTCGGCCCGGAAGCCGGGCGCCTGCTGGAAAAAGGCCCGGCGCAGGTCCTGTCTTTCCTGCGGCGTCAGCGCATCGGTGAACCGGCCAAAGGACAACTCGCGCACAGGCTCGCGCGGGGGGTGGGTCAGGTGCGACAGGACCAGCCCGCCGAAAATGCCGATGATCGCAAGGTTGAAGCCTAGCGACACCGGCAGCAGGACGCGGGTCCAGCGGCGGGCAGAGCGTTCGGTGGGAGGCAGGTCGGTCATGGTCACCCTTGCGTCAAAACGGTATCGAGCGTCGGCAGCAGGTCGAGCCCCTCGAGGCTCGAGGCGCTGCCCAGCACGCTTTGGGCCACGGTCTGCGTCAGGCTCGAGAGCGGCTGAGGCGGGCTGAACCCGAGCCAGAGCCCGGCCAGCGCCGCGGTCAGCAGACCGGCCACGGCCTTGCGCCCGCCCAGCACCTCGATCAGCACGCGCCACGGGCTGGGCCGTGCGGCGGATGCCAGCACGGGCCGCGCCGCCCGCGCGTCGTCCTTGCGGGCCTGAATGCGGGCCTGTTCGACCGCCGCATCGCCAAGGATGCGCGCCATCAGCCCGTCGGACATCTCTGGCGCAGAGATCCGGCCCGCGGCGAAGAAGGCCTCGAGTCCCTCGATGTCATCGCTGTTGTCAGCCATCGTCATACCCCAGTTCTGCACGCCGCCCGGCCAGGGCCGCCGCCAGCGCACGCTTTCCCCGGGCGGTCAGACTTTCGACCGCCTCGACCCCGATGTCCATCACCTCTGCGATCTCGGGGTTGGACAGCCCCTCGAGATGCCTCAGCACGACCGCCTGCCGCTGCCGCTCGGGCAGTTGATCCAGCGCCATCTGCAAGGCGCGGGACCGGTCGGCCTCGATCATGCCATCCATCGCGCTCGCCTGCCCGTCTTCGGGTTCGGGGATCGCGTCGATATGAACGGTGCGGCGCCGGCGCAGCCGGTCGGTGCACAGGTTCATCGCCACCCGTTGCAGCCAGGTGGTCACCTTTGCCTCGCCCGCCCGCCACTCTGGCGCGATGCGCCAGAGCCGCAGCATCGTTTCCTGCGCCACGTCCTCGGCCTCGGCCAGATCGCCCAGCATGCGGCCGGCAACGCGCATCAGCCGCGGAGCGTGCCGCAGCGTCAGCATCCGCGCGGCATCCCCGTCGCCGTTCGCGAAAAGCACGAGCAGCGCGTCGTCGGAAACCTCGGACAGGGCGTCATAGGGCATCGTCATCGGGCCTCAGGCGTAGCGCGAAACCTCATACCGCACAATCGGCCGCGCCCGGAGCCGGGGCCCCGGGCGCGGGCCAGTCTCAATTGCCGTCAGCCGGCGCCTGCGGGGCGGGCGGCGGCGGCATCTGTCCGTCGCGGCCCTGACCGTGGTGATGCCAGCCCCCGCGCATCCCATGCATCCCGCCGAAGAAGGCCTGCCGGGTGATGTTGCCATCCTTGTCGGTCGGCATGTGCGCGAACATCATGCCCATCGGCGCGGCCGCGAGTTCCTCGATCGAGAGCTTCCCGTCGTTGTTGAGATCGAGCCGCTGCACAAGCTTGGCGGCGCGCGCCTTGATCGCAGGCTCCATCCGCGCCATTGCATGGGCTGCGAATTCATCCGGCGAGATGAAGCCGTCGTTATTGGTATCCAGCGCCTTCGCCTGAGCCAGCCGGTAGTCGTGGATCTCGGCCTCGGTGATGAAGCCGTCGTGATTGGCGTCAAGCTGATCGAAGGTCGGCAACCGCGCCGGCCCCATCATCCCTGCGTCCATCATGCCCGGCCCCATGCCTGCGCGGGGTCCATGCATGCCGGGCTTGCCGCCCCAAGCATGTTCGCCCCGGCCTTCCGGGCCGCCGTGCCGTTCCCAACGGTGCTGCATCCAGCCGCCCTGCCCCATCTGACCCCGCATTGCCATCACGGTGTCGAAGGTGGCCTTGCTGATCTTGCCGCCGCCCGCCGTGAGCATGCGTTGCACGAAGCGATCCATCGGCGTCTTCGCCGTGGCCAGTTCCTCGACGCTGACCTTGCCGTCGCCGTTCGCATCAAGCCGCTTGACCATCTGATCCGCGTGCTCGGCGGTCCGCTCCTGCGCCATCTGCGTCATCTTCGCGGCGATCTCGTCGGCGGTCAGGAAGCCGTCGCCATTGGCATCGAGTCCCTTGATCCGCGCGGCCTCGTAGGCCTTGACCTCGTCCGGGCTCAGCACGCCGTCGTGGTTGGCGTCGATCTTGTCGAACCGCGCCGCCGCCGCTCCCTGCAGCGCGCCCTGCGGTCCCTTGACCGGCGCGGCCTGCGCGAACACCGCTGTCGAGACCGAACCGGCCAGCATCGCGCCAAGCGTCAGCGCCAGGACCCGAGATTTCCGTTTCATGCCTGTTCTCCTTTTGTGAAGCCACGGCCTGCGCCGCGATCTGACAGTCTAACGGAGGGGCAAAAGGATTCCGTCGCCGGGCCGGAATCGGCGAAAGACAGCGACACGCGCGCGCACCCGCAATCACGGGCTGGTCATGTCCGGGACTTTGACTATGCTCACGGCGAAACTCGAAAGCGCGCGTAACCATGACCGATCCCCTACTCGACGAGGACGAAGACCGGCCCGTCTGGCCCGCAATCCGCAACGGCTGGCGGCGGCGATGCCCCAACTGCGGCTCTGGCCCGCTTCTGCGCGGCTATCTCAAGGTGCGCGACCTCTGCCCCGTGTGTGGCGAGGAGCTGTTCCACCAGCGCGCCGACGACGGCCCCGCCTACATGACGATCCTGATCGTGGGGCACCTGATGGCCCCGGCTCTCTATGCCGTGTTCGAGGCCTATCGCCCCGATCCGCTGGTTCTGGCCAGCATCTTCTGCGCGGGCACGGTGGCGCTGTCGCTGTTCCTGTTGCCACGGCTCAAGGGCGTGCTGATCGCGATCCAGTGGGCCAAGCGGATGCACGGCTTCGGCGCGGGGGATGTCGAGGTCGTATGACCGACAAGACCGATATCCGGCCCGCGGCGACCGTGATCCTGACGCGCAAGGGCGCGGCTGGTCCCGAGGTGCTGATGGGCCAGCGGGGCGCGGGCGCTGCCTTCATGCCGAGCAAGTTCGTCTTTCCCGGCGGCGCAGTCGATCCCGGCGATGCCGCCGTGCCCGTCGCGGCGCCGGTCGGCGCCATCACCGCCGCGCGGCTCGCGCAGGGCACGGATGCAGCCCTTGCGCATACCCTCAGCGTCGCCGCGATCCGTGAACTGTGGGAGGAAACCGGCCTTCCGATGGGCAGACCCGGCGCCTGGCCGAGCACGGTCCCCGACGACTGGCGCGGCTTTGCCGACTTCGGCATGGTTCCCGACGCCAGTGCGCTGACCTTCGTCTTTCGCGCCATCACCCCACCGGGCCGGACGCGCCGCTTCGACGCGCGCTTCTTTCTTGCGGACGCGGGCAGCCTTGCCGCGAACCCCGACGACTTTTCGCGCGCGTCCGACGAGCTGTCGCATCTCCACTGGCTGCCCCTGACCGAGACGCGGCGGCTCGACCTGCCGTTCATCACCTCGGTCGTTCTGGCAGAGGTGGCGGAGGTGCTGGCACGCGGCGGCCTGCCGCCCTCGGTTCCGTTCTTCGACAATTCCGGACCCGATCCGACCTTCCGCCGGATCGCCTGACCGCTGTCAGGACTGCGCCACGATCATCACGATGCCCACCATCAGCAGCGCGATCCCGGCCAGTTCCGACCGGGTGATCTTCTCGCGGAAGGCAAGGGCCGAGATGAGCAGGACGAAGACCAGTTCGACCTGCCCGAGGCAGCGGACATAGGCCGCGTTCTGCAACGTGAAGGCGGTGAACCAGCCCAGCGAGCCAAGCATCCCCAACACGCCCACAGGCGCCGTCCGGCGCCAGCCGCGCACCATCCGCGCAAGCTCGCCCGGTTCTCGCCACGCAAGCCAGGCGCCCATGGCAAGGCTCTGAAACACCGTCACGCAGGCCAGCGACAGCGCCGCGCGCAGCAGCGGATCGGGGCTTTCGACGGCAAGCGTCGCCCCGCGATACCCGAGCGCTGCGACGGCAAAGAGCGCACCCGCCAGCAGCCCGAGGCCCGAGGCGCGGTTGACCACCGACCCCCGTCCGCCATCTGCCCTTCGGGGCGGGCGCGACAGGATCAGCACACCCGCGAGACCGATCAGGATCGCGATGAAGCCCGTGGCCGAGACATGATCCCCCAGCACCACGCCCGAGACCAGCGCGACTTGCACCGTCTCGGTCTTGGTGAAGGCGATGCCGACCGCGAAGTTACGCTCGGAAAACAGTGCCACCGTGCAGAAGGTCGCCACGATCTGCGCAAGCCCGCCCGCGATGGCGAAGGGCCAGAAATCGCCGCCCAGCCGCGGCAGACCGCTTCCCGTGGCCACCATCACCCCAAGCGTCACCAGCATGGCCAGCGGTGCGGCGAAGAGAAACCGCGACATCGTCGCGCCGCCCGTGGACAGGCCCGCGCCCTTCAGCCGTTTCTGAAGCGAAAAGCGCACCGCCTGCACGAAGGCGGCCGCGATGGTGATCGGAACCCATAACGCCATGCCGCCTTGTCGCACGGCCGCCGGGGGCCGTCGAGGGCCTAGCGCTGCCGGAAGTAGGGATGTGGCACCGGATCCTTGGCGCGCAGGAAATGGCGGCGAAAGATCTCGGCGTAGGAGCGATAGACATAGGCCTCGTTCACGGCGCGGTAACGGTCGCGTCGCAGCGCATAAAGCGCGGGCAGCCGATACCACGGCACGGCCGGATGCTGGTGGTGAACGACATGCAGGTTGTTGAAGAGAAACAGCAACGCGAGCGGCCCGCGATCCTCGACGATCACCGTGCGTGCGCGGGCCTTCTCATGCGCGCGGTGTTCAAGGAAGGTGCGGATCTTCAGGATGCCATAGGCCGCATAGGCCGCCAGCCCATAGGCCCAAAGCGGCATCGCACCGAAAGCCATCAGCCAGCCAAGAACAAGCGCAACACCCGCCGCATGAAGCCCCCAGGCCCGCCGCACGGAAGGGTCTCCCGACCGGACAAGCCGGAACTCGGCGCGGACAAAGGCGACCGTCCCGATCGCCGGCCCCAGAACCATCCGGCCCAGCAAGGTGTTATTGAGCCGAAGCAAGCCCCGGACCGGACGCGACAGACGCTCCCACACGGCGGGATCGAGATAGTTCGATTCCGGGTCGTCATAGGGATCGGTCAGGGACGGGTCGTAGTGGTGCGCCAGATGTGTCTCACGGAACCGCTCGTAGGGCACGAACAGCAGCAGCGCCGGAAACACCAGCGCCGCGTTCAGCCAGCGGGCGTTGAACGGATGGCCGTGGATCGCCTCGTGCTGAAGCGAGGAATGCTGCACGATGGCCAGCACCGCGAGCAGCCATCCCACCAGCGGCGCGGCCTGCCACAGGGTCCCGACACCCAGCGCCCAGACCAGATAGGTCAGGCCGATCAACGCCAGCGTAGGCCATTCCGCCGGGGCGCGGCGATCGTTTGTCGGCATGTCGGTCTTCGGGTCTCCGGTCGTGCCGTGCCGCGAGTCGTTCAGGCCGGACATGTCGCCCGCTTGCCCGGAGGCGGCGACGCGTTCGGAGGCGGTGCCAACAGTGTCCTTCACATCCCGACCTTCATTTTTACCGTCGTCCCAAGATGTTACGGCGACGGGCCGGCGATCGGGAATTCCGTATTTGCTTAACTTTTCTGCACAAGCGTGATAATTATCATCATATGACGCAACAAATCGACAAACGCCTGCGCGCCTCCCTGTTCCGCGACCGTCTCGCCCGCGCCATGGCGGAACGCGGCATGACGCAAAGCGGATTGGCGCGGGCGGTCGGCGCGGACCGGTCAACCATCTCTCAATTGCTGGCCCCGGCAACGGCGCGGCTGCCCAATGCGCAGGTGGCCGCGGAATGCGCCGCGGCGCTTGGCGTCTCTGCCGACTGGCTGCTGGGCCTGACGGAACGGCCGGAACGGTTCGCCGACCTGCTCGCGGCGTCGGTGTCGATGACAGAGGCGCCGCGCGCGCTGATCGACGAACGCATCTTCGCCTGGCATCAGGAAGCGGCGGGTTACAAGATCCGTCAC